>NZ_JBWKZB010000017.1:91239-117551 GCF_059424105.1 Pseudomonas sp. GW456-E7
ACAGCTCCTACAGGAGCATGGCGTCTGCAGCGCTTTTTGTAGGAGCTGCCGCAGGCTGCGATCTTTTGATCCTGCTTTTGAAAATCAAAAGATCGCAGCCTCGTTGCACTCGACAGCGCCTACAGGAGAATGGCGCTGACGAATGGCATGGGGGTGCCTGCCGTCATCACTGGCTGGAGCGAACGGCCCCTCCGTCAATCAACAGGTTCTGCCCGGTCAGGTAGCCCGCATGGCTGCTGCAGACGAAGGCACACAGCGCACCGAACTCCTCGGGTGAGCCGAAGCGTCTGGCAGGGATTTCGCGACGGCACTCGTCAAGGAATGCCTCACTGTCTTGCCCCATTTCGTGGGCAGCGGCGACCAGGTTGTCGCGCAGTCGATCGGTGTCGAACGAGCCAGGTTGCAGGTTGTTGATCGTCACATTGCGGCTGGCAATGTTTTCTTGCCGGGCCAGCCCCGCAACGAACCCCGTCAGGCCACTGCGCGCGCCGTTGGACAGGCCGAGGCTTTCGATCGGGGACTTCACGGCGCTCGAGGTGATGTTGATGATCCGGCCAAATCCCCGTGCCGCCATGCCGTCTACCGTTGCCTTGATCAGCTCGATAGGGGTCAGCATGTTGGCATCCAGCGCCTTGAGCCAGGCGTCGCGATTCCATTCGCGGAAATCCCCGGGAGGAGGGCCACCGGCGTTGTTGATCAGGATATCGAAATGCTCATGGGCCTTGAGCGCTGCCGCCCGACCCTCGGGCGTGGAAATGTCTCCGGCCACGGCGATGACCGTCACTTCAGGATTTATCGCCCTCAGCTGACGGGCTGTTTCATTCAGCGTGTCTTCGCCCCGTGCGGTGATCACCACGTTCACGCCTTCGGTGACGAGTGCCTGTGCGCAGGCTTTACCCAGACCTTTGCTGGCGGCGCAGACCAGCGCCCAACGTCCTGTAATTCCAAGATTCATGCGTGTGTTCCTGACAGAAAGAAGCTCATGTAAAACGCTGGCCTGTTCATGCGTGATCCACCGCTGCAGACAGGTTTGCCGATCGGGCGCCGATGCCCATGAAGCGTCGTACCCTCTCGCCTTCAGCTTCGCAGCGAATGGTTTCAGGGGCGGCATCGAGTTGAATATTGCCGTTCTCCATGAAAATCACCCGATCGGAAATCGACATGGCAAAGTCCATTTCGTGGGTCACGATCAGCATGGTCATGCCTTCCCTGGCCAGGTCGCGGATCACGTTGAGCACGTCGTTGACCAGTTCCGGGTCGAGGGCCGAGGTCGGCTCGTCGAACAGCATGATCTGCGGTTCCATGGCCAGGGCCCGGGCGATCGCCACGCGCTGTTGCTGGCCGCCGGAAAGCTGGTGCGGGTACTTGTGGGCATGGGCCAGCAGACCGACCTTGTCCAGCAGCGCATAGGCACGATGCTCGCTCAGCTCGCCCGGCTGGCCGTGGTACCGCGGTGCCAGGGTGATGTTGTCGAGAATGGTGCGGTGCGGGAACAGGTTGAAGTTCTGGAACACCATGCCGATGTGCCGCACGCCTTTGCGCAGGCGCGAGCCGTTGGGTTTGTCCGAGGCTTCGATGAAGGTTTCGCCGAACAACTTGATGTCGCCGGTATCGATGCTTTCCAGGCCGTTGACCGTGCGGATCAGCGACGTCTTGCCGGAGCCGGATGGCCCGATGATCGAGACCACCTGGCCGTAATCGACATTCAGGTCGATACCCAGCAGTACCTTGTGGGTGCCATAGCTCTTCTGGATGTTGTTCAGTTGCAGGATCGGCGTGGTGTTGTTGCCTGCGGCTTTGCGCGCAATGTCGGGCAAGGCTTCGGCGCTGGCCTTGAACCTGGCAATGGTGGCCGCGTCGAGTGTGTGCGGCTTGCGGAAGTTCAGGTCCAGGTAGCGCTCCAGGCGCTGCAGGAAATAGCCGAATACAGTGACGATCAACACGTAGTAGACGCCCACCGCCGCCAAGGTTTCCATGACCAGGAAGTTGGTGGCATAGAGGCGTTGGCCGACCGTGAGGATTTCAGTCAGGGAGATCACCGAGACCAGCGAAGTCAGCTTGACCACGGTGATGTATTCATTGATCAGGGTGGGCAGCGAAATACGGAACGCCTGGGGGATCACGATCAGGCGTTGCATGCCGAGTACGCCGACACCCAGCGCGCGCCCGGCTTCCTTCTGGCCCTTGGCCACGGAAATCAGGCCGCCACGATGGATCTCCGCCATGTACGCCGCTTCAGTGACCACCAGGGCCAGCAACCCTGCGTAGAAGGGGTTGGACAGAATCGGTCCGCTACCGGGAAACAACTGCGGCAGGTTGTAGACGAACACCACCAGTACCAGCAAAGGGATGCTGCGGAAAAACCAGATGTAGACTGCTGCAGGAATGCGCAGCAAGGGCGATTGGGACAGCTTGGCGGTGGCCAGGACAAAGCCCAGCAGCATGCCGATGAACCAGGCCAGGGCACTGAGCTGGATGACCGTGACGCAGGCATTCCAGAAGTCCGGCAGGGAGAACAGGGAGAAGAAATACGACCAATCGAATTGCATGGGACACCTCGATCTGCCGCCCCCATGCAGGGGCGGCAGATAACCAGACTACAAGGACAGGTTCTTAGTTGGCGGTCGGTTCTTCCAGGCCATATTTCTTGAGGATTGCTGCGTATTCTCCGCTCTTTTTCGTTTCCTCGAAGGCCTTTTGCACGGCCTGGTAGGTTTCGTCGTTACCTTTCTTGACGAAGATGCCCAGGGTTTGCTGATAGATCGGATGCTCGGTGGTGATCACGACCCGGCCATTGGTCTTTTCCGCGATCATCTTGGCGGCACCGGCGATTTCAACCTGGGCCTGGATGTTCCTGGACAACAGGGCCTGGGTCACTTCGGGCGCCGAGGGGTATTCGCTGACGGTGATGGCGCCCTTGTTGTTCGGCACGCAGTATTCGTCGGACAGCTTCCTGAATTCCTTGACCCAGGTGGTGCCCTGTTCCAGGCCCAGCTTCAGGCCACACAGGTCTTCAGGTTTTTTCGCATTGATCTCGCTGCCCTGGGGCACCATGACCGCGGCACCGGTGTTGGCATAGGCGATGGTCTGCGCCTGGGTCTGGCGCTCCGGCGTGATGTACATGCCGGAAATGATCGCGTCGTACTTGCCGGAGTTCAGGCCCAGGATCAGGCTCGGGAACTTGGTGTCGACGAACTCGACCTTGGCGTTCATGTGCTTGGCCAGTGCCGTTGCCAGCTCGGGGTCGGAACCCACCACATTCTTGTCCTTGTCGTAGGACTCGAAAGGAGGGTAGGTGATCTCCATGCCGACCTTGAACGAATCTGCCGCGGCCATGCTCGCCGAGGCGCCGAACATGCCGGCTGCCAATACAGCCAGGCTCAAGAGGTTCTTTTTATTGTTTTTCATTTTTACTGACTCCGGCATAGGTAGGGGGTTAGCTGAAAACTTCAATCAGGACGGTTGCGCCTGATTTTTCAAATGTCCGAAACTGGCGGGCTTGCGTGCCTTGCCTGGCAGTTGAACTTCCCCGTTGGCCACCCTCTGGCGCAGATACTGATAGGTCTGCAGCGCCTGGCCATACATGTGTTCGCCGATCGTGATCTCTTCGTAGTCGTTGCCGGCCTGGGCGAACCCGGGCAGCGGTTTGATCTGGGTGTGGTAGTCACAGGCATAAAACAGCGGGAAGGAATAACGCTCCTCCTTCACGCTGCGCACCCGGTGCGCAGTGGCAACGAATGCGCCTGCGGTCATCACCTCCAGCATGTCGCCGATGTTGACCACAAAGGCATCGGCAATCGGTGGTGCATCGATCCATTGGCCAAGATTGTTCATCACCTCGAGGCCGGGTTTGTCGGCCAGGAGGATGGTGAAGCACTCGTAATCAGTATGGGCGCCAAGACCCGGTGCGTCATGGGCGGTACCGTCGAACGGGTAGTGGATCAGGCGCAGCTTGGATGGCGGACGGGTGACCAGGCTGTCGAAGTAGTTTTCTTCCAGGCCCAGGGTCAGGGCGAAGCCGCCGAACAGGCGCCGGCCCAGGGCGAAGATCGCTTCATAGTAGGCCTGCACCGAGGCCTTGAAACCGGCCAGCTGCGGCCAGTCGTTGGGCCCCAGCAAGGGGGTGTTGGCCAGCACCAGCGGGTCATCGGCCGGGACTTCGAAACCGACGTCGAAGGCTTCCTTGTGGTCCGGCTTGCCCTTGGAATAGACCTCTTCGCCTTCGGGCACAAAGCCCTTGTGGGTCTGCGAGGTGCCGATGTAGTGGCGCATCTTGGTGTCGAGGGGCTGGTCGAAAAAGTCCTTGGCCGCCTTGCGCAGGTTGGCGATCAGTTGCGGGTCGATACCGTGGTTGGTGATATAGAGAAACCCGACTTCGCTGGCGGCGCGCCCCAATTGTTCGGCCACGGCCAGACGGTGTTCCAGTTCAAAGCTGAACAGACCGGCGATGTTGATCACCGGGATGCTGTTGAAGTTGGCTTTGAGTGTGTCAGTGCTGGCGCTGTTGTTTTTATTGTCAGGCATGACGCATCGGCTCCCTAAGGATGGCTTGAGTGGTGGAAACGCTCGAAGTGTTCGCGTTCGGTCTGGCCCATCCACACGTTCAACGACCACAGGTCGGCGACCGGGACATTGGTGAAGGGCAAGTGATGCAGGTAGCCGTCGGCGCCGAATTCCGGCGTCAGGGTGCTGACCTGGTAGCCGCGGGCCTGCTGCGAGCGCCAGATGCTTTCCCAGTGCTGCTGATGGAAGGCCAGTTCTTTTGCATATTCGGGCGCCGCCGGGTGCGGAACCTGTGGTCCCTGGTCATAACCGACCCGGGCCTGGATATGGTGAACCCGCTCGATGAACGCGCTCAGGTCATCGGCCGGATCATTCAACAGACGCTCGCAGGTCACGACCCAATGGCTGATGTCACTGGTGAACAGCAGCTCGGGCAGTTGCCGGATCAACTCCAGGGTCACCCAGGGGTTGAACAGCGAACGCGAGCGATGGGTTTCGAAACTGCAGACCTGACCGTGCTTGCGCGCCAGCTCCAGCGCCTGGCCAAAAAACTCCACCTGTTGCGCCAGGGACCAGCGGTCGTTGCCCGCCAGCACGTTGACGAAACGTGGGGAGAGTTCAGCGGCCCAGGCGAGCTTCTGGTCGAGGTCATTGAGGTGGACGGCAGGCGTTGCCGACTGATCCGGCAGCACGTCGTAGGCGCTGAAGACGGTGCTGATATAGCCCAGGCGGTTGGCCTGGAGAAAGGCGCCAAACTCAGCCCGCTCGCGGGCGTCCAGTGGCAGGCGCGCTTCCATGCCATCAAAGCCCGCTTGCAGCAACTCCTCGAGCGCCTGAGCCTTGCTGGCGGTGTAACCCCACAGCGTACGGAAAATTTCCAGCTTCATCGGTGATCCTCAAAAATCCAGGGCCTGCTGCAAAAGCACTTCGACGGCACCAGGCGGCTGAGCGATCAATGGTTGGTGGCGGCAGAGGACTTCGAAACCGGATCCCTGCGTAACCTGATCCCACTGAGCGATGCCGAGGCTGGTTCGCTGTGGAGCCGATGTTAGGCACAGGCCGAGAGGCGAAAGAATCCGAAAGTTCAAATGAATACTTCAGACTTTCGTTAACCAATAGCTGGCTATTTATCCCGCTGGCAAGGAGGGGTTTTGTGGGTGGATACGTGTCTGCGTTGGGTGTTGGCGCGGGGTGCCTTTACTACGACATCATTTTGAAGACTGCCAAGCGACATCGGGCCGCGAAGGGGCTAACCGATTGCTGACTGACTTCCTCAGGGCGTGTCCCCGTACACCGTCAATCTTTTTCACGCGCCAACCAAGGATCAGCTGTTTTCAGGTTTTCCGGTATTTTTTATCCAGGCATCAAGCTCTGAAACCATTTTGTTGACCTCACTGTCCTCTCGTTCCGAGGGGCGAACAATGGCGTTCCAGGCGATGTCGAGGCCGTCATTCAGGGCTGCCCACGCAAGCTCCCCACGCTCGAGGCTGGGGGTCACCAGATCCCGTTGCAATATGCTGATTCCGTAGCCTGAGCGCACCAGTTCAACGATGGCTTCGATCAACTCCACCGTGATCATGCGGCGTGGCAGGATGCTGGCGGGGGCGAAGAACCGGTCATATTCCCAGCCACTGGCGCGATCGGTCGAGTAGGTCACCAGGTTGTAGGTCTTGAAGTCTTCGGCGTAGATGTTTTTCCTTCCCGCCAGGGGATGGTCGGTGGCCATGATCGCAATCAGGTCGTCCCGAAAAAGCGGCAACCTGGCGACCCCGCTGGGCACCATGCCGTCGTCGATAATGGACACATCAAGCCTGCCTTGCATCAGGCTCGCGTAAACGTCGTTGCGGGGCACGGTCACCAGTGTGATTTCGATGTCTGGCCGAAGACTCGAGTAGTGCTTGATGAATTTTGGAATCCAGCGAAACGGTCCGTAGGACGTGACCCCCATACGGACAAACGCGGTGACGCCGCCGGCCATGGAGCGGGCTTCGGACTCTGCTTCATTGAGTATGGCGATGATGTCTTTGGCGGCCCGTTCCAGGCGCACGCCGGCAGGGCTGAGTCTGAGCTTTCCTCCCGATCTTTCCGTCAGGCTCACACCCAGCCGCCGCTCCGCTTCGCGTATGCGGTGGCTGACAGCTGAAGGTGTGAGCCATAAACGTTCGGCCACCGCGGTTATCGATTCGACTTCCGACAGGGTTTGCAACATCACCAGGTGATCCAGGGTCAGTCTCATTGTTGTGCGACCTGAAAATAATTCACAAAATTGCGTAAAATTATGAGCGTGACTTGTTTTTGGTGGCGATGCAATCTGAATCCAGCAGAGCCACCGGAGACCCACAACAATGACTACCCTGCCTTTCACACCAGCGCTCACCCTGGGCGATATCATCGATCTCGAGCATTACCCCATTACCGATCGCACCAGTCCCGCTTATCTCGCGCTGGTCACCCGCAGTCAGTCATTGCTGGGACAAGAGGGCGTTGCGATCTTTCCGGGTTTTGTTCGTCATCCATCGGTTATCGCCATGGCGCAACAGACACTAGCGTTGCACTCGCGCATGTTTCATTTTCGGGAAAACCACACGGTTTATTTCAAACCCCAGGACGAAAGCGTTGATCCGGAACATCCGCTACGACGCTTGATGAACACGGCAAAAGACACCGTCGCCTATGCCGATATTCCTGCCGACCATTTGATCCGGCAGATCTACGGATCGGACGAAGTCCTTGCTTTCATCAAGGATGTGCTTGATCTGGACACGCTCTATCGTCATGCCGATCCACTGGCTGCCCTTAACTTGCAGGGCTTCACGGCAGGGCAGGAATTGGGATGGCACTTCGATCGATCCGATTTCAGCGTCACGCTGTCGCTTCAGGCTGCGAGCGCTGGCGGGGATTTCGAGTACGTGCGCATGCTGCGCAACGAAAACGACGATTGCCATGACGCGGTCAGACACTTCCTCGATGACCCGCAAACACAGGCGGTAGAGGTTCTGCCGCAAGTGCCGGGAACCCTGACCTTGTTCCGAGGCCGCTATTCATTGCATCGGGTGACGCCGGTGGAAGGGGACAGGTTGAGACTCAATGCGGTGTTCGCGTATGTGGATCAACCCAACGTCGAATTCAGTGCCTATGCCCGCCAATTGTTCTATGGGCGCACCACCGTGGAACCACTGGGTTGAATTTCGCCAATAACAATAAAAGCAATTGATCCACGCCTTTGCCTCACATGTTTGCGCGCGTACCTGTCCATGCTGAATCTGATGGGCTCGTTGGTTCCTGTGTCGCATACAACAGTTCGCTGCCCCCAATAATAATGATTCGGAGCGTCTGATCATGAAAAGCAGGAAGAGTTTTCTGGCCTCGTTAATCACCCTCGGCTTGCTCGTCGGTAGTGCTTCAAGCCAGGCTTCGGGATGGTGTGAATCGGGCAAGTCGGTGAAGTTTGCCGGGTTGAACTGGGAGAGCGGGATGCTCCTCACCGACATCATGATGATCGTGCTCAAGGAAGGCTACGGCTGTGCGACGGATCAGTTGGTGGGTAACACCATCATTCTTGAGACCGCGCTGGCCGGCAACGACATTCAAGTGTTTGGCGAAGAGTGGATGGAGCGCAGCGAAGTCTGGAAAAAGGCAGCGGCAGCGGGGAAGGTCGTCGGGGTTGGCGCTCCAATCGTCGGTGCGACTCAAGGCTGGTACGTACCGCGCTATGTCGTGGAGGGGGATGCAAAACGCAATAGACCGGCGCAAGCACCCGACCTCAAGACAGTCGCCGACCTGAGCAAGTACCCGGGCATTTTCAAAGACTCGGAGGAACCGTCCAAAGGCCGTTTCTACAACTGTCCCGCTGGCTGGATCTGTGAGCAGGACAATACCGAAATGCTCAAAGAGTACGGTCTTGAAAACACCTTCACCAACTTCCGCCCCGGGACCGGGGCCGCATTGGATGCAGCGGTCCTGTCCAGCTACAAGCGCGGTGAACCGGTGTTGTTCTACTACTGGTCACCCACCCCGCTGATGGGACAGATCGATGCGATAAGACTGGAGGAAAAGACGGGCGCCAACAAGGACGTCATCACCATGGTCGGTCTCTCCAAGGCTTTTCATGAGCAGGCACCCGAACTGGTCGCGGTGCTGGAGAAGGTCAACATTCCCATCGATATGCTGAATCAGAACCTGGCCAGGATGACCCGCGAACGCATCGAATCACCGAAGCTGGCCAGGATATTTCTCAAGGAACACCCGGAAGTCTGGCATGCCTGGGTCGACGAAACCGCAGCCAAAAAGATCGAGGCATCGCTCTGACCGATCTCGTGGGCAAGGATGCCCACCCCTTGCAATGTCCCTCTAAACACAACCTCGCTACTGATTTTTACTGCTTCGACACAGAGGCGGTTCCACTTTGCGTCCGGGAATTACGAACATGATCAAATCACGAGCGGCTGTCGCCTTCGCGGCAAACCAACCCCTGCAGATTGTCGAAATCGATGTGGCGCCGCCGCAAGCTGGTGAGGTACGGGTGCGCATTGTGGCAACAGGTGTCTGCCATACCGATGCGTTTACCTTGTCCGGTGCCGATCCGGAAGGGATCTTCCCCGTCATTCTTGGCCACGAAGGTGGCGGTATCGTCGAAGCGGTTGGCGAGGGGGTGACCTCACTTGCGGTGGGCGATCATGTGATCCCGCTCTACACCCCGGAATGCGGCGACTGCAAATTCTGTAAATCCGGAAAGACCAATCTCTGCCAGAAAATTCGTCAAACCCAGGGCAAAGGATTGATGCCGGACGGTACCAGTCGCTTTTCCTATAACGGCCAACCCCTGTTCCACTACATGGGCACTTCGACTTTTTCCGAATACACCGTGCTGCCGGAAATCTCGCTGGCCAAAATTCCCAAGGAGGCTCCGCTGGAGCAGGTATGCCTGCTCGGTTGCGGTGTGACGACCGGCATTGGTGCGGTGCTCAACACCGCCAAAGTCGAGCAGGGCGCCAGCGTGGCGATCTTCGGCCTGGGGGGGATCGGGCTGGCCGCCATTATCGGCGCCACCATGGCCAGGGCCGGTCGAATCATTGCGATCGATATCAACCCGGCCAAGTTCGACATCGCCAGGCAATTGGGCGCTACCGACTTCGTCAACCCCAAGGACTACGACAGACCGATCCAGGACGTGATCGTCGAGATGACCGAGGGGGGTGTCGACTACTCCTTCGAATGCATTGGCAACGTCCATCTTATGCGTGCTGCCCTGGAGTGTTGTCACAAGGGCTGGGGAGAGTCGGTGATTATCGGTGTCGCCGGCGCGGGCCAGGAAATCAGTACTCGACCGTTCCAGTTGGTGACCGGTCGCGTCTGGCGCGGCTCGGCTTTCGGCGGCGTCAAGGGGCGCAGCGAATTGCCTTCCTATGTCGAGAAGGCTCAGGCCGGTGAAATCCCGCTAAACACCTTTATCACCCATACCATGGGGCTTGAGGACATCAACAAGGCCTTCGAGTTGATGCATGAAGGCAAGAGCATTCGCACTGTTATCCATTTCGATCGCTGATTGAATCGTCCTGGCGTTGAGCGTCAGACGTCTCGCGCACGGTCCAACTGCAATACCCACTCACTGTGTCTTTATAAAGAGAGCATCCAATTGAGCATATTCACTCACGTCACCGTCGGTACCAACGATCTGCAAAAGGCTCGCCGCTTTTACGACAACGTGCTCGGCGCACTCGGCCAGAAACGCATTGCCGACCTGGATGACAACGGCTCGATCTGGGGTCAGAGCGCCCCGTCATTCTTCGTATTGAAACCGGCCAATGGCGCTCCTGCCAGCGTCGGCAACGGTGTCACCGTCAGCTTTGAAGCACCGGATCGCGCCGCTATCGATGCCTTCCACGCTGCAGCCCTGGCCTGCGGCGGTACCGACGAAGGCGCACCCGGGCCACGGGGCTGGGCACCCGATGCCTATGCCGCCTATGCCCGGGATCTGGACGGTAACAAGCTGGCCGCATATTGCTTCAAGGCTGAGTGAGCCTCATTCGAATGAGGTTGTGGTCATTTCCTGAATGATGCCAGTGACCCTGTTTCAGGGTTCGTGTATCAGGCGGCCGGTCGTTAGCCTTTCGCTACCATCGGCCGCAGTTGGCCGATTGTGGCCTTTCTCGAAGGGCTGCAACCGAGCCAAAGCTGCTTGTCGCGAACGAATTCAACCGGTTGTTGGCTGTCATACGAAGGAGCCCCAGACGCCACCCATTCCAGGACATCAAGTCATGGGCATGACCGCTCCGTTAGTGAAATCGCCCTCAGCCAGCATTTGCTTGAGTCGCTCCCGTTCTTCCGTACCGGGTAGCACGCCAGTCGTCGTCGCCTCCAGCACCGTGACTCCCTGCGCGTTGAGAATCCGGACTTCGGCTTTTGCATGACCACGTTCATCGATGTCAGCGATGAGCCAGTGACAGGTGATGGGCTCGCCTGGATAAACCGGTCGTTTGAATTCGAAACTCATCCCTGTCGCCAGCCAGCCGATTTGACCGCCAATTTCGGTGACGAGGCTGGCGGTCAGAAGGCCATGGGCAATGGGCGCCTTGAACCTGCGCAGTTGCGCGTAGCGCGCATCGCAGTGAACGGGGTTGTAGTCTCGAGAGATTTGCGCGAACTGACGAATGTCATCCTCTGTAAAACAGCGGACTATGGTGAATCGGTCACCGACCTGGAGACCTTCGGCGGCACGTTCTCTCGGGCTTTTCATAAGCGCTCCATGGTTGCGGTGAAGCAGTGGCTAAAACGTAAAATGTTTTGCTGATAAAGGATCAACCGCGGGCCTGTTCGATCAGCAGCACCAGCGCGATGATGATCATGGCGGCTCCAGAAAATCGGCTGACTCGTTGAGCGGCCGCAGGGCGCGCCCGAAGAATAACTTGCGAGCCAAATCCCACCAGCAGGTAGATCACGCCACAACTGACAGTGTGGACGAGTCCCAGCGCAATCATTTGCATCGGTACGGGCCAGGGAGCGGTCGCGTCGGCAAATTGAGGCAAGAGCGCCAGGAACAGCAGGAACACTTTCGGATTCAGCCCGCTCACGCAAAGCCCCTTGAGCGCCCAGTGCTTCCATGAGCCCGACGCCTGAGTTTCATCCGCGTGAGGTGTAGAAGGGCGGGCAAGCATGTTGGCGCCCAACCAAAGCAGGTAACCCGCTCCGGCAACCGTAAGCCCCGACAAGGCCATAGGATGGTTGGCGACCAATGTGCCCACACCGCCGGCAACAATCATTGTGGCGATCAAATGGCCGGATAACAGACCGCCCACTGCGGGCAGGACGACTCGATGCTTCAACCCTGCCGAAATCGCGTAGGCCCAATCGGCGCCCGGCGTGATGATGAAAAGAATCGATACAGCCCAGAACGCAACGAAAACGCTAAAGGTCATGACGCTACTTACTCCTTGAGTCAAAGGCCGCATCTGCATCGTTTCCAGCGTTGCGCGGCAATGAATGATTGAAGGAAGAATAATGAAATCTTGTTAGAATTTACTTTCAAAGATGGTCATCAGAACGGCTCTGTTTGGGAGATTCTTCTATATGGACAGGATTGATCGAAAAATTCTTTCCGAGCTACAAAAGGATGGTCGCCTGTCGGTCACCGAACTGGCCGAGCGCGTGGGCCTGAGCCTTTCCCCGTGCCATCGGCGAGTCAGGGCCTTGGAGGAGTCTGGAGTGTTGCTGGGTTATCGCGCACGACTGGACCCCGGCGCACTCGGCCTGAACTTTTCCGCCATGGTGTTTGCCACGCTTCGCGAGGGTGACCGGCAAGCGGTCGAAGCTTTTGAAACTGCGCTCGTCGAAATACCCCAGGTGGTCGATGCCCAGCGTCTGTTTGGGGAGCCGGACTACCTGCTGCACGTGGTAACCCAGGATCTGCCGGCCTTCCAGAGGCTTTACGATGAGAGCCTCTCGACGTTACCCAACGTGCAACGGCTGACCTCGACGCTCGTCATGAAGCGGGTCGTCCAGGACAGGCCTCTTCCTTTCTGATGGGCAGGGTGCATGTGGTTCTTCATGAGCGTCGGGAGCGACCGCTTTTGGCCGTTCCATGCCGGTCACGGCTGGCTGCTTTTGGCTGCAGCCCTCTCGACTCATGGCTGTCAATCCCCCAAAGCGCTACGCTCGCAGGCTCGCTCCTTCAAGGACAGACGATGCCGATATGAAACACATACTTGATCGTTTACGTGGCTGGGCCAGAAAGCTCAAACGGGAAACGATGGTTCTCTGGTTTTGCTACCAGCATCCGCAAACCCCCTGGTTACCCAAATGGATTTCGGTTTTTGTCGTGGCGTATGCGCTGAGTCCAATCGACCTCATTCCCGATTTCATTCCTGTGCTTGGGTATCTGGACGATGTGATTATTTTGCCGCTTGGCATTCTGCTCGCTATTCGCTTGATGCCTGCACAGGTGCTCGAGGAGTGTCGGTTCAAAGCGAGTGAGTGGGAGAAAAACCACAGGAAGCGGCCAGCGAACAGATTGGCTGCGGTGATCGTTGTATTGGTCTGGCTCGTTGCTGCGGGCAGTTTGGCAGCTTGCTTGCTGTCCTGATCTTTTTTGAACTCGGGTTGAAAGCACTTATCCAAAAAATATGTGGGAATGTTTCCCACGCAACGATGCCAACTGGCTCTGAGGGATCGTGCGGATACCGCAGTAGCTCGTCAATGTTGCAGGTTGATGGCCGTGTCGGTTGGCCGGCTGCTCCAATGGGCGGCCGGGAACTTACTGGACATTGCGTTCGATACGGAGATGAGTTCGCAACTCCATGCGGAGGTGCATCATGCTGCTCAAGAAATGTTTATTGGCTCTGGCAATCGGTGGAGTCCTGTCGGCATCGACTGTCCTGGTGCCCGATTACATCGGTAGTTTCTCCAGCGTGTATGCCAAGGATGGCGGCAGCGGTGGAGGCGGTGGAGGCGGTAGTGGTCACGGTGGCGGTGACGGCGGCGGTGGCCACGGTGGTGGTGACGGCGGTCACGGTGCCGGCGGCCATGGAGGCGAGGGTGGCGATCATGGTGCAGCAGGCCATGACGGTGACGGACGCGGCGACGCTGACCATGGTGGTGTAGCCGGGAACAAAGGCCCGGGCAATGCCCATGACAACGACGCGGACGACGCTGATCATGATGCTGACAACGATGCCGCCGATGCAGCCAGGGACGCTGCCAAGGCTGATGCCAATGCAGCCCGGGACGCGGCCAGAGCGACTGCTGATGCCGCTCGCGATGCGGCAAAAGCGACTGCAGATGCTGCCCGGGACGCCGCCAGGGCTGAAGCAGATGCCGCCCGGGATGCCGCAAAAGCGGCTGGCGTAGCGGACGATGACGCAGACGCAGCCAGAGACGCTGCCCGTGCCGCTGCAGATGCCGCGAGGGATGCCGCCAAGGCCGACGCAGATGCCGCCAGGGATGCTGCCCGGGCCAACGCGGATGCCGCTCGGGACGCCGCCAAAGCCGAGGCGAAGGCAGCCAGAGAGGCCGCCAAAGCCGACGCGAAGGACGCCAGAGAGGATGTGGCGGATGCTCCGGACGAACCGGATCTCGACGCGGTCGAGGTAGAGAACTGAGCCTGCACGTTCGGCAATGAACACGGCAGGCAAACCGTAGAAAACGTCCCGGGAGCTTGAGGGACGTATCGGCAAAGAGTCGCAAGCCCTGAAACGTCATGGGGTTTGCGACTTTTTTTCGGCTATCGAGCCAAATCTCTACTGTCAGATCGACCGCTGATTCACGCGCTGAGTCAGTTCTTGCGCGGACTCTTTGCGTTCCGAGTAGCGGTCAACCAGGTCGGGGCGATCCCGTAGCAGCAGGGTAAATTTCACCAGCTCCTCCATGACGTCCACCACCCTGTCGTACAGCGATGAGGGTTTCATGCGATTGGCGTCGTCAAACTCCAGAAAAGCCTTTGGCACGGAAGATTGATTGGGAATGGTGAACATGCGCATCCAGCGTCCCAGCACGCGAAGCTGATTCACCACATTGAAGGACTGGGAGCCGCCGCAGACTTGCATGACCGCGAGGGTTTTACCCTGGGTTGGGCGAATGGCCCCCAACGCCAACGGCACCCAGTCGATTTGCGCCTTGAACACCGCAGACATCGAGCCGTGGCGCTCTGGCGAGCACCAGACCTGTCCTTCAGACCATTGCATCAGTTCGAGCAGTTCCTGGACTTTCGGGTGATCGGAGGGCGCGTCGTCGGGCAGCGGCAGGCCGGATGGATTGAAGATCCGCGTCTCGGCGCCGAAGTGTTCGAGCAACCGGGCTGCTTCCTCGACCAGCAGGCGACTGAACGACCGCGCACGAGTCGAGCCGTATAACAACAGGATGCGCGGCTTGTGCTGGTCGTTGCGTCCATGGGCGATGGGTGGGGTCAGTGCCGTGTCGAGATTGGGCAGGGAATGGGTCATAAGGGCTCCGGTCAAAGCGTGCCGATGCGTTCGAGTTCGCGCTTCAATGCATCGCGGTCAAGGTGTGCAAAAGGCAGTTCGAGGAAGGCCCGGCAGCGCGTTTCGATGCGCGCCAGGGTTGAGTGGAACGCTGCCGCTACCCGTGCTTCATCGCCCGTTATGTCCGAGGGGTCTTCCAGGCCCCAATGGGCTTTCAGTGCCGGGCCGAAGTACACCGGGCACGCTTCGCCGGCAGCCTTGTCGCAGACCGTGATGACGATGTCCGGCGGGTTGGCTTCGAAAGCCTCGTTGCCTTTGCTGCTCAAGCCGTCGATGGCAATGCCGGCCTCTTGCAAGGTGCTCAGGCTGCGGGGCAGCACTTGTCCCTTGGGGAAACTGCCGGCACTGATCGCCTCGAAGCCTTCTGGCGCGAGATGGTTGAACATGGCTTCGGACAGGATGCTGCGACAGCTGTTGGCGGAACACATAAACAGAACGCGCATGGTGACTCCTCTTTGCGGTCGCACAGGGCTATACGCTCAGGCGCAAGGCCAGGGCAGACAAGGTGATGAGCAGGATCGGCAGGGTCAGGACCACGCCGACCTTGAAGTAGTAACCCCAGGTAATGCGGATGCCCTTGCGCTCCAGAACATGCAGCCAGAGCAGGGTGGCCAGGCTGCCGATGGGGGTGATCTTGGGGCCCAGGTCAGAGCCGATGACATTGGCGTAGATCATGGCTTCACGCACTACGCCTGTGGCGTCACTGGCTTGAATCGACAGTGCGCCCACCAGCACCGTGGGCATGTTGTTCATGCCCGATGACAACAAGGCCGTGAGCAGGCCGGTGCCCAGCGCGGCGCCCCAGATGCCGAACTCGGCCATGCGGTTCAGGGCCATGGTCATGTAGGTGGTCAGTCCGGCGTTCTTCAGCCCGTACACCACCAGGTACATGCCCAGGGAAAAGATCACGACCTGCCAGGGCGCTTCACGCAGTACCCGGCGGGTGGAAATCACATGCCCGCGCGCCGCCACGGCGAACAGCAGCGCGGCACAGACTGCTGCGATGGCGCTGACCGGAATGCCCAGGGGCTCCAGGGCAAACAGACCGACCAACAACAGGGCCAGAACGATCCAGCCGACGCGGAAGGTCAGGGGATCACGCACGGCGCGTCGCGGATCCATCACGTCATCGAGCGCGTAGTGCCGGGGAATGTCACGGCGGAAAAACCGGTACAGCACCACGAGTGTGGTCGCCACGGCAACCAGATTGACCGGCACCATGATGGCGGCGTATTCGGCGAACCCCAGGTCGAAGTAGTCCGCCGAAACGATGTTGACGAGGTTGGACACCACCAGGGGCAGGCTCGCCGTGTCGGCGATAAAGCCGGCCGCCATGACGAACGCCAGGGTGGACGCTGGCGAAAAACGCAGTGCGAGCAGGATTGAAACAACGATGGGGGTCAGGATCAGGGCGGCGCCGTCATTGGCAAACAACGCGGAGACGCCGGCCCCCAGCAGTATCGTGAAGACGAACAGGCGTCGCCCGTCACCCTTGGCCCAGCGCGCCACATGCAAGGCGGCCCACTGGAAGAACCCGGCCTCATCGAGCAACAGGCTGATGATGATCAGCGAGATGAAGGTCGCGGTGGCGTTCCAGACAATGGCCCACACCAGCGGAATATCGTGCAGCGTCACGACGCCTGCCAGCAGGGCCAGAACGGCGCCCAGGGAGGCGCTCCAACCGACGCCCAGGCCCTTGGGTTGCCAGATGACCAACACCATGGTGAGCAGGAAAATGGAAAGCGCAGTCAGCATGTGGATTCTCGACGGTTGAAGGGTCAGCAGCAGGCGGCAGTGTTGAGAGGGCGGTCGCCCATGGCGTTCAGACGAGTGCTGTTGTCCTCAAGCCAGTCGGCGTTCGCTGCCAGCGTGGTCTGCAGAACATCACGCACCCACGCGGGCAGATCAGGGTTGAGCCGGTAATACACCCACTGCCCCTGGCGGCGGTCGAGAAGCAGGCCGCATCCGCGAAGCTGGGCAAGATGGCGGGAAATTTTCGGCTGGCTATCGTCCAGGGCACAGACCAGCTCACACACGCATAACTCGCCTTCACGGGCAATGAGCAAAGTGGCCCGGGCGCGGGTTTCGTCGGACAGGCATTTGAATACGGCGGCAGGGTTGAGCATTGGCGTGGCTCTGTACATGTGGTTATCCGAATATACGTTTATCCATATGTTATGTGCAAGTCGCCAAGGCTCAAGAAGGGCGGGGATGTTCAGGTATGCGATAGACTTGCGCTGTTTCGAGACAAGGCAAAGGAGATGCAGTGCATGGAATCGTTTAGCGTTCGCGAGCTGAAAACCACTGACGCTGAAGCTTTACTGGCGTTCGAAATCCGCAACCGTGAATGGTTCGAATCGCATATCGATGCGCGCGCCCCTGGGTTTTATTCGTTGCGCGGTGTCGCCGATCATATCGATAGCTATCTGTCGGGTTTGGCCAGCGGCGCCTGGCACCCGTTTGTCATCGAGGACTCAAGCCAGACAATCGTTGGTCGAGCCAATCTGAAAAGCATCGACCTGGCGATGGGGTCAGCCGAAGTGGGCTATAGGATCGATCAGCGCGTGTGTGGGCAGGGGCTGGCAACACGAGCGCTGAGGCACCTGATCCAGCAGGCACAGGCGCGCTGGGGGCTTGCGCAACTGGTGGCCTATGCCTTCAAGGAAAACCTGGGCTCCAGAAAGGTACTGGACCGCTGCGGATTCAAGCTTGAGCAACCTTGCCGTGATGACAGCACGGGCAGCGAAGAGCGATTCGTCCTGTCGTTTCAATAGTTCTGCAAGCCCGTAGCAGGTTGCTGCGGGCTACTCCTGATCCTGATCTGCCGCCACCTCTTGCCAGCTGTCATCCGGGTCAAAGCGCTTCATCCCCAGCGCCAGTTTTTCACCTTCGGGCCCCAGGTCTTTCTCGAACACCTGGCCTTCGTGACTGATCATGAAGCTCATCACCCCGGTGACGTTGTACTTCGCCGGCCAGGCGATCAGGGCAAAGCCGCGGCTCATCTTGTCGCCGATGAGATAACTGTAGGCACCACCCGGTGCCGAAGGCCCCTGGCCGTGAAGGATACGGAAGCGGTAGCCATGCCATTCTTCGTCAGCAATGGCTTTGCCGAACGAAGGCCCCAGCGGGCTGATCTGGCCGCTATCGTCTTGCGCCCAATAGAGTCCGTCGTGCTTGCCGGGGGTGCTGAAGATTTTCTGCGCATACTCGAGTGCGCCATCACCGTCCCGATCGACTGACGCATAGTCCATCTGGGCGTCGTGATAGGCCAGCACCGATTGCACCGCGTCGAGTTCATTGCGGCCGATCTGGCGTGCGCGGATCTCGGCACTGCCGGCCTTCAAGTCGAAGCGCCAGCCGCTCGCCACTTTGACCAAGGGGATCGGCAGTGTCCAGTTCTCGGGGCCGACCGCCAGGATGCCCTTGTTGTCACCGCTTTTTTCAATGTGGTGTTGCTCGCGGTACTGCTGCAAAAACGCATCGACGTCTTTGCGCTGCACGCCTTCACGCGGGATGTAATTGTGCCAGTCACTGCCGAGCAGTTCCGTCAGGCGAGCCTGGTCGGCGTGTTCCGTACCCAGTGCCTGGACCAAGGCTTCTGCGGCCTTTTCCGGGGTTGGAAAGGCCTGCTGCGCCGTCGCCATGCACGACCACAACAAGCCCGCAGCTATCGCAAGGACAGGAGGCAGCAAGCCCGTGAGTCCTTTCACTCGAGGATGGTTTTTCAACGACGGCCCCCCCTTTGACGCGCTGGTGGATTGGACGGCCGACTGACCTGGTGACCGGCCGAACGGGCGGCACTGGGGCGATGGGCGGATGCCTGGCTGGCCCGGCCACGATTGGCCTGGATGTTGGCCTGGGACGGTGAGCGTGCGCCGGCGAACGCATTGTTACGGGCACTGCCGGCACTGGCGGCGGGCCGTTTGTTCGGCGCTTGCCGCGTCTGCGCGGCGCCTTCTCTGCGCTGGTTCAACTGAGCGGACTGGTTCCTGGGTTCCTGGCGGGCCTGGGTCCTCGGCTGCTGATTTTCCCGGGTGTTTCTGGCGGTACCCTGGCCTCTGTCAGCCGCCTTGGGCCTGTCCGCACCGCCCTGTAGCCGATTGCCGTCCGCGGCTGAGGACTGGAGTTTGCGCGTTTGATCTCGGGCTTCGCGGTTGCTGGTGGCGGGTCGTTCGATACCGTGCTTGTCCATTGAACTGCGGGCCTTTTCACGGGCCTGGGCGCGCTGGGCAGTGTCCCCGCGATAGGCTTCACGCTGACTGGCACCGTTGAGTTGACGGCCGTATTGCGCACGGCTCGCATTGTCCCGATAGGGCACGCCATTGCGGTGCACCGGGTTGTGCTGCCATTTGTTGTTGGTGATCCGGTTGTTGGCGTTGATGTTGTTGTAGCGATTGACGTCGATGTCGATGTCGTTATTGCCCCAGTCACACTCACCCCACAACGACCCAATGATCGCCACGCCGGCGCCAAACGCGAGTCCGGCCATCAGGGCCTGGCCAGGGTAATAGGCCGGTGGCGGTGGATAGTACGCGGGCGGCGACGCCGGGTAGGGCCAGGTGCCGTAGGTGGTCGTCGGGTTATACGTGGGGACGTACACCACCTGCGGATCGGCAGGCTGGATGATGATGGTGGAGCTGCTGGCCGGCGCCGGTTCCGCAGCAGGCGCTGGAGCCGGTGCCGCATTCGTGGTTGCAGGTGCTGGCGCCGCGACATTCTGGATCGTCACGTTCTGATACTGGTTGCTCTGCAGATTGCCGGCTGCCTGTGCCTGGCGACGCAAGCGTTGCGCGCTTTCCATGACATCGTCGGGCTGCGCCAGGAAGGCATCACCCAGGCGTTGCACCCACACGGGATCCTGCCCCAGCGTTGCCAGGACCTGCGGGAAGGCAACCAGCGCCTGCACGCTCGGGTCCCAGGGCTGGTTCGCCACCTGTTTGACCGCGTCGTCACCCTTGGCGTCCGGGTGCGCTTTGGACCAGCTGACGGCCTCGCCGACTTCCCCGGGATAGGTGGTGGCCATCAGCACCTGCGCAAACAGAGGGTCCGGGTACAGCGCAATGGGCGCCAGCATTTGATCCAGCTGTTCCTGGTTGAACACCGGATCCTTGGTCGCCGGGGCGACGGGCGCCGTATCGGTCGCGACGGCCGGTGCGGGGGCTGCGGCAGGTGCCGGAACCGGGGCCGGTGCGGCAGCGGTCGCATCCGCACCCAGTGCCAGGCTGGAAGCTCCGCTCAGTAACAGTACGGCCGACAACGCGTAAAGCAATGGAATGTGCATTGCACCCCCCATGTGGTGAGGCAGGCTTGAAATGAGTGGATCAATCCCTGGCAGGTGAAAGCCGACTCTGCAAGCCACAGAGCTGCGCCTCGACACCGCTTCCTAATGGTAGCAGCTGATTTGAAGGACCCCGGCTGGCTTTGAGACGCTGTGATCCAGGTCCTGATTCTGATCAATGTGCGCTGGCATCGCTTTCGTGTTCTTCGGCAAATGCCATGAACACGTCCAGGTCCAGCACATCCAGCTTGATCCGGGAGATGAACGCCGAGAAGGCCAGGTTGGCCGCCAGCAGACGCAGATCAGAGGCCCAGGCCGGAAGGTAGGTCGGTCCCTTGAGCCAGCCGGATTCGAACAATGGCGCCAGGCGCACCGTGTCCGCCAGGCTGAGGCGCCCTGCAAACAAATGCCCGATCAGTTCCGGCCGGTTATCGCGGATTGCAATGCGCAGCAGGGTGTGGACGCCGAGCAGCCCGGTCAGGTAAGCGGCGTCCTTGGTAAAGGCTGAACCGCCCCGCAGATCGGCGCCGCGGAACACCCGTTGGGTTGAGCGGAAGGATTCCTCTTGCGTCTGCCCGGCAGCCAGAAAACCTTCGAATACCTGGATGAAGTCGGCGCCCTCCAGCGCCTGCTGGACGGCCAGTACGCGCAGGGCCAGGCGACGCAGGCGGTTGATGTCCATGCTGCCGGTGAACAGTTCGGCCAGGGTGGCAATGCCCTCCTGGGTCTGGGTTGTGCGCGGTGCGCCCAGGCCCAGGCTGGTGAGGTTGGGCTGCCGCGCGCCGTTCTGTGCGGTGGCGACATGCACGAAGGCCTCGTGTTGCAACAGCTGGTGCTTGTCCAGCTCCGAGAACAGCGCACTGGCCCGCAGGCGAATGCGGCTCGATCCGGCAATGGCCTTGGCGGCCAGGTTCGGATCGAGCACGACCGTGATCTGGCCGACGCCGAAGAAACGGTCCAGTTCCGGTTGAATCCAGGCGGCGAACACTTTGGCCGGGATCTCGGCGGGGCAGGGTGGAATTCGTGCTCCTCCCAGCAGGGCGTCGGTGGTCTGGAGGAAGAATCGGGCCGCGTCGAGCATGCTCAGTTGCAGGCGCGGATAATAGAAATCCGGACGCCGGTACAGCGCTGACGAGTATTGGGTAAAGGCGGGAGTCCCCATGGCCCCCAGCATGTGCCCGGCCGTGGCATAGCTACGGGCGGTCAGGGCCAGGAAGTTCCCGGCCGGATGCCCCACATCGCAATGGCTGATGAAGGTTTCCAGGGCGGCGATGTCGGCGCTGTGGTCGCGGGGCTGCAACTTGACATCGGGCAGCGTGGCCCGCCCGCTACGCCATTTCGCCAGGAAGTCCTCCTCGACGCCATCGGGCCAGGACAGCGCATCGAGCACGCGGATCCTGCGGGTCAGGCCGGGCAGGGCGGCATCGAGTTCGGACAGGGCAGCGGCACTCATGGATAGCTCCTTGAGGGACGAGGTGAGGTTACAAAAAGCTTAGTCGTCGCGGGCGGTGGCGTGTCGAGCCGTAGAGGCAAAGTCGATGAAGGCCTTGAGCGCTGCGGGCACATGACGGCGGCTGGGGTAATACAGGTGCAGGCCCGGGTAAAAGGGGCACCAATCGGCCAGCACCTGGATCAGGCGGCCATCGGCCAGGTACGCGGTGACCATGTCCTCGAACACGTAGGCCAGACCCACACCTTGCAACGCCGGGCCGATCATCAGGCTGACATCGCCGAGCGTGAGCGGGCCGCTGACGTCGATTTCCTGGGTGATCGCGCCGCGTTCGAATTCCCAGCGGTACATCGAGCCGCTGGGGAAGCGATGGCGAATGCACGGGATGCCATGCAAGTCCTCGGGTTTTCGGGGGGCGGCATGTCGCTCGAAGAATGCCGGCGAGCCCACGACCACCGAGCGCATGTTCGGCCCGATGGGCCGCGAGACCATGTCGGCTTCCAGACGGTTGCCGAAACGTACCCCCGCGTCAAAACCGCCAGCCACCACGTCGACCAAGGCGTCGCTTTCGACGATCTCGAGGCGGATATCCGGATACGCCTTCAGGAAATGGCTGACGATCGGCAAGAGCACCAGCTCGCAGGCCTGTCGCCCTGCGGTCATGCGCAGGTTCCCTGAGGGCTTGTCGCGAAAGCTATTGAGGTCTTCCAAGGCATCATCGATGTCCCGGAAGGCTGGTTTCAGCCGTGCGAAAAGTCGTTCCCCGGCGTCAGTCAACGCCACGCTGCGCGTCGTGCGATTGAACAGGCGTACGCCCAGGCGATTCTCCAGCGCTCGCAATGAATGACTGAGTGCCGAGGGTGTCAGGCCCAGTTCGACCGCTGCCCGGCTGAAGTTCAGGTGCCGGGCGATGCACAGGAAGATCGACAGGTCGGCGGTGGAGGGGGATTTCATTTGTGAGCACCATTCACAAAGGCATGCAAAATTGCTGGGATTATCACATCAGTAGCACAGCCTTAAAGTGGCATCAACTCATCGAGAAGGCCCGGCAACAACGCTCGGGTCGCTGACAGGAGGAGTTGAAATGCGTACCTGGTTCATTACTGGCGCTTCTCGTGGTTTTGGCACCCTCATCGCAGAACACGCCCTGCGTGCCGGCGACGCTGTGATTGCCACCGCTCGTCAACCACAAGACATCACTGATCGCCTGGGCGATCACCCGAACCTGCTCGCCGTGCGGCTGGACGTCACCCGCGAGGAAGAGGCGCATCAGGCGGTCGCCGAAGGCATCAAGCGTTTCGGGCGCATTGACGTGCTGATCAACAATGCCGGCTTCGGCGTGCTGGGCGCGGTGGAAGAGACCAGCGCCAGCGAAACCCAACGCCTGTTCGCCACCAACGTGTTCGGCGTGCTCAACGTCACCCGCGCGGTACTGCCGCACATGCGACGCCAGCGTAGCGGTCATGTGATCAATATCTCGTCGATCGGTGGCTATCAGGCCTACATGGGCTGGGGTGTCTACGGTTCCACCAAGTTTGCGGTGGAGGGTATTACCGAAGCGCTGCATCAGGAGTTGGCGCCACTGGGCATCCATGCGACGGTTGTCGAACCCGGGTTCTTCCGCACTGACTTCCTGGACGAGCAGTCGCTGATCAAGACCGCCCTGGAGCTGCCTGACTACGAGGAGACCGTCGGCAAGATGCGCCAGTTTGCCGAAGGCGCCAACCATGCGCAGCCTGGCGATCCGGTGAAGTTCGCCGAAGCGATGCTCGCGCTGGTCAATGCCCCGAAACCGCCACAACGCCTGGCGCTGGGCAGCGACACTGTTGCACGCATCGAGGCGAAAAACCGCTTTGTGGAGGCGGAGTTGAGCGAATGGAAAACGTTGGCGCTGTCCACCGACTTCGAGGTGTGACGTGTACAGGGGCCGTGTGGCGGTTCAATACCTGTCCAACGCGGCCTCAGAGCAGGCTCCACGACACCCCGACGTACATCGCCATGCCCTCGCCGGGGGTGGAGCGTGCCGCGTCCAGGCCTTTGTCGTCGTAGCCCGGCGTGACCGTGGCGGCATAGTGCTTGTCGGTCAGGTTGCGCAGGTCCAGCCAGGTCTGCCAGTCGCCCTTGGGCGCGTTGTAGCCCAGGGTCGCGCCGAATATGGCGTAGGGATCGGCGTAGTAGCTGTTGGCGTAATCGACCGCCACCTTGGACACCCATTGCGTGTTGACCGCGGCGAAGAAGCCTTGTGGCCAGTCGTAGCGCAGTTCGCCCTGGTAATAGTGCATCGGCAGGCCGGGCAGGCGGTTGTCGCCGAAGCGGTCATCGTCGCGGTAGTGGAAGTCACTGAAGGTGTAGCTCTGGCGCAGGCTCAACTGGCCGCCATCGCCCGGCGACCAGAGCGGGCTCAGCAGGCTGGCTTCGACGCCCTGGTGCACGGTGGGGCTGGCGTTGAGCTCGTACGGCGTGGTGGCGTTGGCGTCCGGCAACACCGAGAGCAATTCGTGGTGCACCTGGGCGTAGTACCAGGCCAGGCTCCACTGTCCCAGGGTGCTGTCACCGCGACCACCGATTTCCAGGGTGGTGGCGGTCTGGTTTTGCAGCGTGACCGGATCGCGCTGGGCGCCTGTGGCGGGGCCGCTGCCAGCGGGGAAGCGAATGTTGGAGCTATAGATCAGCGACCAGGGATGCGGCGCCTCGACCGAGCGACTGAGATTGCCGAACAGTTGCAGGTCAGGTGTCAGTTGGTAGCGCAAGCCCACGCGCGGGGCATAGTCCCAGTCGTGCAGGCTGGTCTTGCCGCCTTCCTGCGGATAGGTGACGTCGCTTTCACGGCGGGTGTAGATGGCGGCCAGGCCGGTGGTCAGCCACAGATCGTCGGCGATCTCCAGGTCGTTGCCGACATGCAGGACCGTGTCCGAGCCCTGGTAGGTGAAGTTGCGCATCAGCGTGCCCGGTGCATAACCGGCGGTGTTGCCGGTGGGGATGCGCACGAACTCGCTGGCGCCTGAGTTGGGCAGGTGTTTGGTCACCCGCAGGCCCAGGGTGCTCTGGCTTTGCAGGCCCCAGAGGGTGTCGCGGCGCTTGTAGTCGAACGTGCCGCTGACGTCGGTGTACGCCACCTTCAGGCGGTTGGGCCCCTCACGCAAATCCATGGGGTAGTCGTGGTAGACCAGGCCGGTCTGGATGCTCGAATCGTCATCGAGGTACCAGGTGGTCTTGTTGCCGATAAAGGTGCTGCCCGGCTCGTCGCGGCGATCGTCCCGCGCCACGTAGGCGGGGTTGGCCGCCCGTGGATCGTGCTCGATCGAGTGCTTGGTCACGCGTCCCGCGAGGTCGTTGTCGGTCTGGCGGTGGCGCAGGTAGAAGCGCGTTTCCAGGTTCGGGTTGAAGCGATAGCCGAAGTTGGCGATCACGCCCTGGCTCTCGCTGGCCGTGTGGTCCTGGTAGCCGTCGGCGTTTGCGTCGGTCATGGCCACGTAGTAATCGAAGTCACCCAGCACCTGTCCGGAGCTGACCTGACGCTGCTGATAACCGTGACTGCCCGTTGCGTAGCGTACCTGCAACTTCGGCGCGTTGTAGCCGGTATGGCTGACGTAATCGATGGCCCCGCCCAAGGCCAGGGCACCGCGGTCGAAACCGTTGGCGCCGCGCAATACTTCCACATGGTCGAGCCACAGCGGTTCCAGCAGTTCATAGGGCGTGCCGCCAGGGCCGGTCAGCGGCAGACCGTCGAGCATGGTGTACAGCCCCGAGGCGTGGGCACCCGGTGCACGGTTGATGCCCGATCCGCGGATCGAGATCTTCACTCCCTCATTGCCTGCCGACTGGGCATAGATCCCGGGCTGATAAGCCAGCACATCCTGGTTACTCGCCACGCGGCCCTGCAGCGGACGGCGCATGTCGACCACATTGGTACCGCCGGGTACCTGGGCCAGCCGGGCCCTGGCGTCCTCGATCCCCTGGTCCTCGTCACTCTGGTCCTCGGCCCCGATCAGCACCTGCCCCAATTCAAGGCCCTGAGCCTCGGTCATGGCCGGACAAACAAGGGCCAGGCCCAGCAGCGCGGCGGGCAGGGAATTAGGCGAGGGCATGGGGGAAACTCCAGACGTACAGGGAACGGACAATGAACAGTGCGACGCAAGAATGAACGAAGGGAACACATGGCAATTTGGTTTTTTGCCCACCGGATATTTCCAGTGGCGCTAAGGTCACTGCAACGCCCGGGTCCGGGTCTGGCTGACCGGTCCGAAGGGGGGGGGAGGGTTCTTCACGCATTTCCGGAAAACTGGCGCGTAATCGTTAACGACCATCGCTGGCAAGCCAGCTCCCACAGGGGACCGTGCCCACACTGAAACTGTAGGAGCCAGCCTGCTGGCGATGGACTCCAGTGCGCCGCGTTCATCCGGTTAACACGCGTTATCGTTAACAACCATCGCAGGCAAGCCAGCTCCCACAGGGGACCGTGCCCACGCTGAGACTGTAGGAGCCAGCTTGCTGGCGATGGATTCAAGCGCGCCGCGTTCATCCGGTTAACACGCGTTATCGTTAACGACCATCGCAGGCAAGCCAGCTCCCACAGGGGACCGTGCCCACGCTGAAACTGTAGGAGCCA
>NZ_JBWKZB010000018.1:0-114117 GCF_059424105.1 Pseudomonas sp. GW456-E7
GGGCGGGACCCTGGGGCTGGCGCAATTTGCCAACAGCACCAAGGGCGATCCGAATGCGTTGCTGGTGGTCGGCGCGATCATGGTCGCGGGCATCGAACAGAACAAGTCGCAGATCAGCCTGAAGGATGTGACGCCCATTGCCCGGTTGTTCACCGAGTACAACGTGATCGCCGTGCGCAAGGAATCTGAATACAAGACCCTCGATGACCTGATCAAGGCCTTCAAGGCCAACCCGACGAGCATCACCTGGGGCGGCGGTTCCAAGGGCTCGGTGGATCACATCGGCATTGCCGAGCTGGCGGGCAAGCTGGACGTGCCGGTCAACAAGGTGAACTACGTGGCGTTTGGTGGCGGTGGCGAGGTGGTTGCCCAGGCGCTGGGCGGTCAGCTCAAGGTGATCACCGGCGGTTTCGCCGAGCTGGGCCAGTACATCAAGAACGGTCAGTTCCGTGTCCTGGCCATCGGCGCGCCGGAGCGTGTTCCCGGCATTGACGCACCGACCCTCAAGGAGAGCGGCTATGACGTGACGATCGGCAACTGGCGCGGCGTTTACGGTGCGGCGGGCCTCACCCCGGAACAGCGTAAAGAGGTGATCGACGCGGTCGTGGCCGCCACCAAGAGCAAGGTCTGGCAGGACAATATCCAGACCAACGCCTGGACGCCCAGCGTGTTGACCGGCGATGAGTTCGGCAAGTTCGTCGACGAAGAACACGTGCGGTTGCACGCCATGCTGGTCAAGGTCGGGCTGCTTTGAGATGACCACACTGCGCGCAGTGGTGCCGACGCAATTGGCGGTCGGCCTCGGCCTGATCGCCATCAGCGTCGTATTGGCGATGGGGGCCTACCGTTTTCCACCGGAAATGGGTTTTGTCATCCTCCCGGCCTACGTTTACCCCTATGTGGTGGCGGCGTTTCTCGGCGGTGTGGGCCTGTTGCTGAGCTATCAGGCGCTCAGCGGCGGTTTTCGCGAGCTGGATAACGACGACGCAGGCACGGTGCCCGGTGGAAAAACCGGCGCCGCCTGGGTGACCGCCGGGCTTGTCGGGGTGGCGCTGCTGATCAACCTCATCGGTTTTGTGCTGGCCGCCGGGTTGTTGTTCGCCTGTTCGGCGCGGGGGTTCGGCAGCCGTCATCCGCTGCGGGACCTGGCCATCGGCATTGCCCTGACCCTGCCGATCTACTGGCTGTTCAACGCCGGGCTGGGGGTTTCCCTGCCGTCGCTGATCAACATCTGGCTTTGAAAGGAGATTGACACCGTGGACATTCTTTCAAGCCTGGCGATGGGTTTTGCCGCGGCGCTGACGCCGATCAACCTGATGTGGGGATTCATCGGCTGCCTGCTCGGCACCGCCATCGGCGTGTTGCCGGGGATCGGCCCGGCGCTGACGGTGGCCCTGCTGTTGCCCATCACCGCCAAGGTCGACCCTACCGGTGCACTGATCATGTTCGCCGGTATCTACTACGGTGCGCAGTTCGGCGGTTCCACCACTTCGATCCTGCTCAACACCCCGGGTGAATCGTCCTCCATGGTCACGGCCCTGGAGGGCAACCTGATGGCGCGCAACGGCCGCGCCGGCCCTGCGCTGGCAACGGCGGCGATAGGCTCCTTCGTCGCCGGCACCATCGCCACGGTGTTGCTGACGCTGTTTGCGCCGGTTGTGGCCAGGCTGGCGCTGAATTTCGGCCCGACCGAATATTTCGCGATCCTGGTGCTGTCGTTCACCACCGTGTCGGCGGTGCTCGGCGCCTCGATGCTGCGAGGGTTTGCTTCGCTGGGCGTCGGGTTGACCATCGGCTTGATCGGCCTGGACTCGACCTCGGGCATTGCCCGCTACACCCTGGGCGTTCCCGAACTGGTGGACGGTATCGAGGTGGTGTTGGTGGCGGTCGGCTTGTTCGCCGTGGGCGAGGCCCTGTACAGCTTGCTCTATCAAACGGAAGCGAACGAAGGGCGGCATCGCCTGACCTCGTTGTGGATGACCCGTGCCGACTGGAAGCGTTCGGTGCCTGCGTGGCTTCGCGGCACGCTGATCGGCTTTCCGTTTGGATCTATTCCGGCCGGTGGTGCGGAGATTCCGACCTTTTTGTCCTATTCGACCGAGCGCAAGCTCAGCAAATACCCCAAGGAGTTTTCCGCCAACAAGGGCGAGGGCGCCATCGAAGGCGTCGCCGGCCCGGAAGCGGCCAACAATGCCAGCGCGACCGGGTCCCTGGTGCCGTTGCTGACCCTGGGCATCCCGACGTCCGCCACCGCGGCGATCCTCCTGGCCGCGTTCCAGAACTACAACCTGCAACCGGGGCCGATGCTGTTCGAAACCTCCGCTGACCTGGTCTGGACGTTGGTGGCCTCGCTGTACATCGGCAACGTCATCCTGCTGGTGTTGAACCTGCCGCTGGTGGGGCTGTGGGTCAAACTGCTGCAGATCCCCCGGCCGTACCTGAATGCCGGCATCCTGGTATTCGCCACCATCGGCGTGTATGGCATGCGCCACTCATCCTTCGACCTGCTGCTGATGTTGGCGATTGGCTGGGGCGGGGTGCTGATGCGGCGGTTCGACTTCCCCGTCGCCCCGGTGATCGTCGGCATGCTGCTGGGGCCGATGGCCGAGAAACAACTGCGCAACGCCTTGTCCATCGGCCAGGGCGACTGGACGGTGTTCGTCACGCAACCGATCTCGGCGTTCTTTCTTGCCCTGACGCTGCTGGTGCTGTTGGTGCCCTATGTGCTGCATAAGCGCGGGATCAAGTTGCATGAGGATGATTGACTGTAGGAGCGAGCCTGCTCGCGAAGGCGGAGTGTCAGAGAAATAATGGTCAACTGACCCGACGCCTTCGCGGGCAAGCTCGCTCCCACAGTAATTTCGGTTGTTCACGAATACTGCGTACACCCACTGACCCTGTGGGAGCGAGCCTGCTCGCGAAGACGGAGTGTCAGCGAAATGAATGTCAACTGACTCGACGCCTTCGCGGGCAAGCTCGCTCCCACAGTAATTTCGGTTGTTCACGAATACTGCGTACACCCACTAACCCTGTGGGAGCGAGCCTGCTCGCGAAGACGGAGTGTCAGCGAAATAAATGTCAACTGACCGGACGCCTTCGCGAGCAGGCTCGCTCCCACAGTGATTTTTGTCACTCGCACATTTTGCGTACAGCCTCATGCAGTGGTTTGTGCGGTGAACCACTGCATGACCGGTGCGCACGCCGGATGGGTGGCCGCCGAGGGTTGCAGGCACAACGAGTAAATCCCCCGGGTCTTCAACGGTTCACCAAACGGAATCACCAGTTCACCGCGCTGGATCGACTCGCCTGCCAGGGTCATGTCGGTCATCGCCACCCCCAGCCCCCGGGCGGCGGCATCGAGTGCCAGTTCGTCGAGGTTGAAGGGGATATGCCGATAGTCCTGCAACGCCTTGCCGCCATGGGCTGACAACCATACCTGCCAGTCATGTTGATCGGAGGAACGGTGCAGCAACGCGAACCCCGACAGATCTTCCAGCGAAGCCAATGGCCGGGTCGGGGTGCCCAGCCCAGGCGCACACACCGGCACCAGGGCTTCCTCGAACAGCGTCAGGCAATCGGGCGCCGTGGACGGCTCAGGCAGATAGAGAATGTAGGCGTCGCTGTCACTGGCCGGTTCCACCACTTCCGTGGCCACGGTTTCGATTGCCAGGGAGACGTCAGGGTGATGCCGGTAGAAATCGTTCAGTTTGGGCAGCAGCCAGCGCACCGCCAGTGACACGTGCATGCGAATGCGGAACGGGCGTTGCTTTGGCGCGAGCCGGTCTTCGAGCGACCTCAATTGTTCGAGGATGGTGCGAGCGCTGGCCAGCACCTGCTCGCCTTCCGGGGTCAGTTGCAGGCTGCGGCTGCTGCGCACGAACAACGCGACACCGAAGTGGCTCTCCAGTTGCTGGATCTGTCGGCTCACGGCGCTTTGGGTCAGGCAGAGCTTTTGCGCCGCTTGGGTGAAGCTGCCCGACCCGGCGACCTCGACCAGGGCCTGCAAGCCCTGCAGCGAGGGCACGTGGCGTACTTTATCCATGCGTTTTCAGAATGCCTCGATGATTTAATAACGTTGGTTGTCTGCGTTATCAGCCTTTAGATTCTAGTCATGGACACCGTTCACGAAAACCATTTATGCGAATCCTGCATAACATGCTGATCGAGACGGTTCGCAGAACAAGAACCTGAGGTGACGCATGGAAAATATCTGTGGCTGGATTGCGCAAGCGGGGAGTTCTCCGTTGCGCGATCCGCTCAAAGGCACGCAGCACACCGACTGGCTGGTGATCGGCGCCGGCATTACCGGCCTCAGTGCGGCGCACGCTCTGGCGCACATGCACCCCCAGGCACGCATTGTGGTCGTCGACCGCCAGCGGGCTGCGCAGGGGGCATCGGCGCGTAACTCCGGGTTTGTGGTGGCCCACGAACATCCCGCCGCGAGCGAGTTGCTGGGCAGCGCCGGGTTCGCCGGCTATCAAGTGGATACGTCGATCGGCCGCGCCGCCGCCGATGAAGTGCGCAAGCAGATCGCCCGGCTGGGCATCGAATGCGACTTCAGGGAATCGGGCTATTTCTTTGCCGTCAGCGATCCACGCAAGCTGAGCGACGTCGAAGCCAAGTTGCAGACCTTGCGGGCCGTTGGCGCCAGCGCGCAGTTCCTGCAAGGCGAACAACTGATCGAGAAACTCGGCACCCGCCACTACCGTGCCGGAATCTGGTGCGGCAATGGCAATGCGCTGCTGCAACCGGCCAAGTACGTGAAGGGCCTGCTCGATGCCTTGCCGCCGACAGTGACGGTCCATGAGAACAGCGATATCGCAGGTCTTGAGCGCCTCGGCGACGGCCGGATCCGTGCCCGGGGCCAAGATGGCTGCGTTGAAGCCAGGCAGGTGTTGGTCTGCCTGAACGCCTTCATTCCTCGTTCGGGGATCGACGACAGCGGCACCTTCGCGATGGAACTCAGCGCCAGCCTCACGCGACCGCTCAGTGACCAAGAGTTTGAAGCCCTGGGGGCGCCAGCGTCCTGGGGTGTGCTGTCGACCCGTCCGTTGGGCGCCACGGTACGCCTGACGCCGGATCGCCGGGTGATGATCCGCAACACCGCGGAATACCGCTCCAGGGATTTGTCATTGAGCGAGCTGTCGACCCGTCGCCAGCACCACGCGTTGGGGTTGCAACGGCGTTTCCCGATGCTCGGCGAGCAGGACATCGAATACACCTGGACCGGTCATCTCAGCGCTTCGCGCTCCGGGCAACCGTACTTCGCGAAAGTCGAGGAGGGCGTGTACGCCGTGGCCGGGTGCAACGGTTCCGGCGTGGCGCGGGGCACGCTGTGGGGGCGCCTGCTCGCGGAATTGGCCTCGGGCGGTGATTCAGCGCTGCTGCAATCGGTCATCACGCGGGCACAACCCGGTTGGCTGCCGCCCAAGCCGCTGCTCGACATCGGTGCCATGCTGCGTATGCGCGTGGAAACGGTCCGGGCCAGAAGCGAAGTCTGACCAACACGAACTTCACAACAAGAACAACAGCACTTCCCATCGAAGGTGATTCAACATGCGCGTCAATACGCTTTCCCTTGTGGCCCTGATCTCGACCTTTTCCGCCGTCGCCTACGCCGACGAAACCGTCAATATCTCCAATTGGAACGGTTACATCGCCGACGACACCTTGCCCGACTTCACCAAGGCAACCGGGATCAAGGCGACCTACGACATCCACGACAGCAACGAAGTGCTGGAATCGAAACTGATGACCGGCAATACCGGGTATGACGTGGTCAGCCCGTCGAACCACTTCCTGTCGCGCCTGATCAAGGCCGGCGCGATCCAGAAACTCGACAGGAGCCAGTTGCCCAACTGGAAAAACCTCGACCCGGCGCTGATGAAGAAGCTTGAGGTCAACGACCCGGGCAACCAGTACGGCTTCCCTTACATGTGGGGCACGGCGGGCATCGGCTACAACGTCGAGAAGATCAAGGCGATCTTCGGCACTACCGATGTCACCCATTCCTGGAAGCTGTTCTTCGACGAGAACAACATCAAGAAACTCAGCGAGTGCGGCGTGGCGATCATCGACAACCCGACGCAGATCCTGCCGATCACCCTCAACTATCTGGGGCTGCCGCCTCATAGCCACGAGCCGGCCGACTACAAGAAAGCCGAGCAGGCGCTGCTGAAGATCCGGCCATACGTCCAGTATTTCCATGCGTCCAAGTACATCAGCGACCTGGCCAACGGCAACGTCTGCGCGGTGATCGGTTTCAACGGCGACATCGTGCAGGCCGCCGCCAGCGCCAGGGAAGCGAAGAACGGGATCGACATTGCCTACTCGATCCCGGACGAAGGTTCCACCTTGTGGCTGGACATGGTGGTCATGCCCAAGAGCGCGCCACACGAGAAGAACGGCTACGCCTACATGAACTACCTGCTGGAGCCGAAGGTGATTGCCAACATCAGCAACAGCATCCACTACGCCAACCCCAACAGCGCGGCGGATGCCTTCGTCGACCCGGCGGTGAAGCAGGACCTGGCGATCTACCCGCCGAAAACCGTGATGGACAAGCTGTTCACCGTCGAGGACTTGCCCGCGGCCATCGCACGCCTCAGCACGCGGTTGTGGACCAAGCTGAAAACCAATACCTGACGTTGGCGTCATGCGCACAACTGTCACTTGAGCAAAATCATTGTGGGAGCGAGCTTGCTCGCGATAGCGTCAGGCCAGACGACATCGATGTTGAATGGACCACCGCGATCGCGAGCAAGCTCGCTCCCACAGGTTTCGGTTCGCTCCGACAGAATGTTTCAGACAGGATTTACGCTGGATCGGTTCAGGCCTCGATGGCCGGGAAGTCGATGTCGGTCAGGATTGCGTTGTTCAGATAGTTGGTGAGCGTCTGCGATGCCACATGGGCGATCACTTCGATGATCTTGCCGTCGTCGATACCCGCAATACGCGCTGCGGTGATCTGCTCGACGCTCAGGTGCCCACGGCTTTCGGTGACCTGGCGGGCGAGGGTGGCAATGGCGTTAAGCTCGCCGTGTCGTGCGCTGAGGATCTCCTGCTTCGACAGTCCGGCCTTACCGGCGAACACCGTGTGAGCGGCCAGGCAGTAGTCGCAGCCGTTGACTTGCGAAGTGGCGAGGGACACCGCTTCCTTTTCCGTGGCGCTCAGGGACGTCCTGCCCAGTGCGGCCGAGTTTTGCAGGTACGAGGCCAGCACGGCCGGTGCGTGGGCCAGGACTTTGAAGACGTTGGGCAGAAAACCGATTTTCTTCTGCACGGCCTCCAGCAGGGGGCGGGTGGTGTCGGTGGCGTTTTCCAGGCTGATCGGGGCAATGCGGGTCATGGTGATACTCCGTGATGTAAGGCGCGGAATGCGCTGGGTACGGAGCTCATGTTAGGGAGAAGGCCTGGTGTATTGGATGCAAATCGTCGAGGATATGCGACAGATCGTCCAGAACTGCCTTCGGGAGCCCTTGTCATGGATCGCCTGTCCACGTTGCTCACCCATTTCAGCGTCAATGCCGGCACTTTCCATAGCGGTATGTTCTGCGGCACCGTCGCCTACGACGGCCAACAGGCCAGCGGTCATTTACACCTGCTCCAGGCGGGGGAGTTGCTGCTCAAAATGGGCGACCAGCCGGACCTGCAACTGACCGAGCCGAGCCTGATCTTTTTCCCCCGGCCCTATCGACATCGTCTGTTTGCGTCTGAAGCATCCGGCACGCAACTGGTGTGCGCGACCCTGGATTTCGACGGCGGTGCGGGCAATGCCCTGGCGGCGGCGCTGCCGGATTACCTGGTGCTCAAGCTCGATGAAATCCCGACCCTGGCCGGGACCCTGGAATGGCTGTTCAACGAGGCGTTCGACGGTACCTGCGGGCGTGAAGCGGTGATGGATCGCCTGTTCGAGCTGCTGGTGATTCTGTTGCTGCGGCACATCCTGAGCACCACAGGCCAGCGACCGGGCATGATGGCGGGCCTTGCCGATGCGCGCCTGGCGCGGCCCCTGAGCCTGATGCATCAAAGCCCGGCCAAGGCCTGGAGCGTGGCCGAACTCTCGGTCGCCGCCAACATGTCGCGGGCCAGTTTCGCCGAACACTTTCGCCGGGTGGTCGGGCAGACACCGGTGGATTACCTGGTGAGCTGGCGCATCAGCCTGGCGCAGAAGCGCCTGCGCGAGGGCCGGCCGATAGCGCTGATCGCCGAGGAAGTGGGTTATGAGAGCCCCTCGGCGCTGGCCCGGGCGTTCCGGCGCAAGACCGGGCTGAGCCCGCGGGAGTGGAAGGGTAGTTGATACACCCGAAAACCCTGTGGGAGCGAGCTTGCTCGCGATAGCGGTGTGTCAGACACCTGATATGGCGACCGACACTCCGCCATCGCGAGCAAGCTCGCTCCCACAGGTACGGTGGTGGCTTTAGCGGCGCCTCAGAACTTGAACGCCTGGCGTCCCACCAACAGCCATTTACCGTCCTGCTTTTGCCAGATCTGGAAGTTCTCTATTTCAGTGGGCACCACTTCGGTGCCTTTGAGCGCTTGTGCCGAGAAATGATGACGGACCAGCGCGACATCGCCGGAAACGGTGATGGTCTGGTTCTGCATCTCAAGGGTCTTGAACGCGCTTTTGCCGGTTTCGATGTCGGCGATGAAGGCCTGCTTGTCCTGGATCTTGCCGCTGGAATGCCCGTAGGTCAGGTTCTCGGCGGTCAAGGCTTTCAGCTCCGGGATGTCCTTGTGCAGCATGGCCTGGGTCAGGTGGTCGACCGCTTGGGCCACGTCCTTGTCCGAGGCGGCCGGGGTGGCGGCGACGTAGCCGGTGAACAGGCACAGAAAACCAATCAGCACTTTTGCTTTTTTCATGGGTGTTTCCTTGTTGTTGTAGGGATGACGCGATGAATGGATGAGCATTCATCAGTCATCGTACAACTTATCATGTGCTGGAGGGAAAAAGCGAACTTGCCCGGTGACCTTGCCTCGAAGTTAAAAGGGCGATGTCCTGACTTCGAGGTATTCCAGCCATGCAGCCGAACCAACGTATACGGCACGACCTGACGTTGCTCATGGTGTTCCTGGTGATCGTGGTGGTGTCGGGTTTTTCTCCCCGCAGCCGGGTGGACTGGGCGCTGGAAAACCTGCTGGTGCTGTTGCTGGTGGGGACGCTGGTCGCGGTTTCTCGGCGATTCCGCTTGTCGACAATGTCCGTCACCCTGGTGTTTGCGTTTCTGTGCGTACACGAACTGGGCGCCCATTACACCTATTCCCTGGTGCCTTACGATCGTTGGTCTTCGGCGTGGTTGGGCTTCAGTTTCGACCGGGCGGCAGGTGCTCACCGCAATCACTACGACCGATTGGTGCATCTGAGCTACGGGCTGCTGCTGGCATATCCGGTGCGCGAAGTCCTGCGGCGGCTGACGCCGCTGCGCGGGTTCTGGCTGTTTTTCGTGACCCTGAACATCATGCTGTCGACCTCCGCCCTGTACGAACTGGTGGAGTGGATCGGCGGTGCCTTCCTGGGCAATGACACGGCGAAGGCCTTCGTCGGCGCGCAAAACGATCCGTGGGATTCGCAAAAGGACATGGCCATCGCGGTCGCCGGAGCGTTTGCCAGCCTGTTGCTGGTGTCCCTGCGCGGCATGCGGCAAAAGCAACCGGTGACGACCGCATGTCGCAAAAAACACAATCTTTGGCAGTAGGCTTCAATTACTGCGCGGCCCCGTCGATAACCTCTTCAAGAGTGCCATTCGCGCGGGGGAACCCCGCGGCCTAACGTGCCAGAGAGGAACCACAGAGTGTCCATAAAACTGCGTTTAATGTTGCTGATCGGCACCGGACTACTGACTGCGTTGATCATGAGCCTGGTCAGTTACCTGGGGAACGCCCGGATGGCCGAGGCCGTGGGCGACGACAACGTCAGCATGGCCGCACTGCGCAATCACCTCGAAGCCGACATGATGCACGACGCGTTGCGCGCCGACGTGCTGTCGGCCATGTTGGTGGGCTTGAACAAGAGCACCAGCAGCAAGGCCGAGGTGCGCAGTTCCATCGAAGAGCACACCCAACGCTTTCGCGAAGTGCTCGGGGAAAACCTCAAGCTGCCGGTCAGCGACACCATCAAGGCCGGCCTGAACAAGATCAAGCCCAGCCTCGACACCTACATCGGCACTGCCGAGCGTATCGTCGCGCTGGCCCTGGAAACCCCGGAAGCCGCGCAACAGGACCTGGGCACGTTCAACAACGCCTTCAGCCAACTGGAAGACCAGATGGAGGCCCTCAGCGAGTTGATCGAAAGCGACACGCAACAGACCAGCCAGGGCACCGCGCTTGCCATCAGCAACGCCAACCTGACCCTCGGCGGTGTGCTGATCGCCAGTCTGTTGTTGCTGCTGGCCCTGGGGCGTTCGGCGATCCTGAGCATCATGGGCCCGTTGCAAACCGCCAGCCGCATTGCCGAGAGCATCGCCCATGGCAACCTCAGCGAGCCGATCGTCGAGCCCACCCACAAGGACGAAGCCAGCGACTTGATTCGTAGCCTGGCAACCATGCAGCGGGATTTGCGCGGCATGATCGAGGTCGTGCGCAGCAACGCCCACGGCGTCAGTGGCATGAGCGAACTGCTGAGCAACGGCTGCCATGAGGTGGCCGGCAGCAGCCAGCAGCAAAGCGCGGCGGCCAGCACCATGGCCGCGGCCGCCAGCGAAATGACCGCGAGCATCGAGGAAATCACCCGGCATGCCGAACGGGCGCTGAACATGGCCAATCAGGCAGAAAACCTGGCCAAGGATGGCGGCCGGGTGATCCACCAGGTGGTCAGCGACATGGACGGCATCGCGCGTTCGGCGCAGCAGTCGGCGCAGGTGATCCGCACGCTGGACAAGGAGTCCGAAGGGATTTTCAACATCATCCAGGTGATCAAGGGTATTGCCGACCAGACCAACCTGCTGGCACTCAACGCCGCCATCGAAGCCGCCCGCGCCGGCGAGCAGGGACGCGGTTTTGCCGTAGTGGCCGATGAGGTCCGCAGCCTGGCGGGGCGCACCAGCGCGTCCACCCAGGAAATCGCCAGCATGGTCGCGCGCATCCAGCAAAGCACCCGCGAGGCGGTGATCAGCATGGAGGAGGGCGTGGCCCAGGTCGACAAAGGCATGGCGGTGACGGCCGATGTCGAGCGCGCCATCCGCGAGATCCTCGATGCCACGCTGCATACCACGCAACTGGTCAATGACATCAGCCGTACCATCGGCGAGCAAAGCCTGGCCAGCAACGAGATCGCCCATCAGGTGGAGATGATTGCCGGCATGTCCGAAGGCAACAGCAAGGTGATCGGGCAGACGGCGTCGACCACCGATGAACTGTCCAGTCTGGCGGGGCAGCTGTCGCAGTCGGTGGATCGGTTCAGGCTTTGAGGTAGAGGTTGCCTGACAGGACGCCATCGTCGGAACGCCGCCCGGAGCAAGCTCGCTCCCACAGAGGATCTCCTTATGACGAAGATCCCTTGTGGGAGCGAGCTTGCTCGCGATGGCAATAGTCCAGACAACGCTGGACCAATGGCCTAAAGATACTTATCCGTCACCGCCCCCTCCGAAGCACTGGACACTGTCTTCGCATACTTGGCCAACACCCCGCGTTTGTATTTGGATTCCGGCCGCACCCAACGCGACTTGCGCTCGGCCAGCACGGCATCGGACACATCCACGGTAATCTGCCGGGTTTGCGCATCGATGATGATCCTGTCGCCATTCTCGACCAGCGCAATCGGCCCGCCTTCAAACGCCTCAGGCGTGATATGCCCCACGACAAAACCATGCGAGCCACCAGAGAAGCGCCCGTCGGTAATCAGCGCCACCTCCTTGCCCAGGCCCTTGCCCATGACCGCTGAGGTCGGCGAGAGCATTTCGCGCATCCCCGGCCCGCCCTTGGGCCCTTCGTAGCGGATCACGATCACTTCGCCGGGCTGCACCTCGCCGTTGAGAATGCCGGCCAGCGCGCCTTCCTCGCCGTGATAGACCCGCGCCGTGCCTTCAAAGCGCAGGCCTTCCTTGCCGGTGATCTTGGCCACGGCGCCGGTGGGCGAGAGGTTGCCGCGCAGGATGACCAGGTGCGAGTCCTTCTTGATCGGCTGGTCGAAGGGCCGGATCACGTCCTGGCCGGCCGGGTAGTCGGGCACGCCGGCGAGGTTTTCCGCCAGGGTCTGGCCGGTGACGGTCAGCACATCGCCGTGCAGCATGCCGGCATCGAGCATGCGTTTCATCAGCGGTTGAATGCCGCCGATGGCCACCAGCTCGCTCATCATGTACTTGCCGCTGGGGCGCAGGTCGGCGACCACCGGGGAGATCTTGCCCAGCTCGACGAAGTCATCCAGGGTCAGTTCCACATCCACCGCGTTGGCCATGGCCAGCAGATGCAGCACGGCGTTGGTTGAGCCGGCGAGGGCGATCACCACGCGGATCGCATTCTCGAAGGCTTTGCGGGTCATGATGTCCCGGGGCTTGAGGTCGAGCTTGAGCAGCTCCATGACCTGCTGGCCGGCGCGGAAACTGTCCGAGGCCTTGTCGCCGCCAATGGCGTCCTGGGAGCTGGAACCGGGCAAGCTCATGCCCAGCGCCTCGATGGCCGAGGCCATGGTGTTGGCGGTGTACATGCCGCCACAGGAACCGGGGCCGGGAATCGCCACTTCCTCGATCTGCTTGACCTGGATCTTGCTGATGTCGCCCCGCGCGTGCTGGCCCACGGCCTCGAACACGGAAATGATGTCGGTATGCCCAGCCCCGGGCTGGATGGTGCCGCCATAGACAAAGATCGATGGGCGATTGAGCCGCGCCATGCCGATCAGGCAGCCCGGCATGTTCTTGTCGCAGCCGCCGATGGTCACCAGGCCGTCGAAACCCTCGCAACCGGTGACCACTTCGATGGAGTCGGCGATCACTTCGCGCGAGACCAGCGAATACTTCATGCCTTCGGTGCCGTTGGCGATGCCGTCGGAGATGGTGATGGTGTTGAAGATGACACCCTTGGCGCCGGCGGCATTCGCACCTTTTTCGGCTTCGCGCGCCAGCTTGTCGATGTGCATGTTGCAGGGGGTGACCATGGCCCAGGTGGAGGCGATGCCGATCTGCGGCTTGTCGAAGTCTGCATCGGTAAAGCCCACGGCCCGCAGCATGGCCCGGGCGGGTGCGGCTTCGACGCCGTCGATCACTTGGGATGAATATTTGCGCAGATCGTCTTTATCGCTCATGACAACACCTCAAGCCTCAGCGGAAAAAGCCCAGTGAGTATAGTTCTCCTCCTGAAAGGCAAAAGATCGCAGCCTTCGGCAGCTCCTACAGGGTTTTTTGCACTGGCGGCGTATCAATGTAGGAGCTGCCGAAGGCTCGGGCCGCGTTCGGACGATCTTTTGATCCTGAACCGGACCACACAGTCGCGAACAGACGCGCGGGTTAGCCATGTCGTGATATTCTTCGCCCCAACTTGGTTTGACCTATTCAGTTGGCGTGTCCTCGAGACGTGCCGACGGAATCACTGTCGCTCAAGTAGCTGAAGCCAAAAAAGATAAGAAGTCAGTTCAGAAGGGACATATAACTGGGGTCGATGCAGTCAGTCGGCCTTGTGTGCCCACCCTGCAATCCTTGAGTGCCGCGCCCGTGACTGCCATGAAACACGGGGCTGTGCGCATGAGGATGGAAGGGCGGATGGCGTTTTATCATAGGTGCTACAGATGTTTAAGAAAGTGAACACAGCCCTGCTGGGGCTGGCCTTGTCGTTGGGGATGACGACAGCCCAGGCCGAAGAAGCCAAGAAAGTCGACGTACTGCTGATTGGCGGCGGCATCATGAGCGCGACCCTGGGTGTCTGGCTCAACGAGCTGGAACCTGGCACTTCGATGGAAATGATCGAGCGCCTCGACGGCGTCGCCCAGGAAAGCTCCAACGGCTGGAACAACGCCGGTACCGGTCACTCCGCCCTGGCCGAGCTGAACTACACCCCGGAAGACGAGAACGGCAAGGTCTCGATCCCGAAGGCCGTTGAAATCAACGAAGCCTTCCAGATTTCCCGTCAGTTCTGGGCCTGGCAGGTTCAGCAAGGCGTGCTGAAGAACCCGCGTTCGTTCATCAACTCCACGCCGCACATGAGCTTCGTGTGGGGCGATGACAACATCAAGTTCCTGAAAAAACGCTACGACGCCCTGCAGGCGAGCCCGCTGTTCGCCGGCATGCAGTACTCCGAAGACCCGGCTGTGATCAAGCAGTGGGTGCCGCTGATGATGGAAGGGCGTGACCCGAACCAGAAAATCGCGGCCACCTGGAGCCCGATCGGCACCGACGTGAACTTCGGTGAAATCACGCGTCAGTTCGTTGCACACCTGCAAACCACGCCGAAATTCGACTTGAAGCTGTCCAGCGAAGTACAGGACATCACCAAGAACGCCGACGGCAGCTGGCGCGTCAGCTACAAGAACCTGAAAGACGGCAGCAAGACCGAAACCGACGCCAAGTTCGTGTTCATCGGCGCCGGCGGCGGTGCCCTGCACCTGCTGCAGAAGTCCGGCATTCCTGAAGCCCAGGAATACGCAGGTTTCCCAGTAGGCGGCTCGTTCCTGGTGACCGAGAACCCGACCATCGCCGAGCAACACCTGGCCAAGGCCTACGGCAAGGCTTCGGTGGGCGCACCGCCGATGTCGGTTCCGCACCTGGACACCCGCGTGCTGGACGGCAAGCGCGTGATCCTGTTTGGCCCGTTCGCGACCTTCAGCACCAAGTTCCTCAAAGAAGGTTCGTACCTGGACCTGCTGACCACCACGACCACCCACAACGTGTGGCCAATGACCAAGGTCGGCATCAAGGAATACCCGCTGGTCGAGTACCTTGCCGGCCAGCTGATGCTGTCGGATGAAGACCGCCTCAACGCCCTGAAGGAATACTTCCCGAACGCCAAGGCTGAAGACTGGCGCCTGTGGCAAGCCGGCCAGCGCGTGCAGATCATCAAGCGTGACGAAGCCGCCGGTGGCGTGCTGAAACTGGGCACCGAAATCGTCGCTTCGCAAGACGGCAGCATCGCCGGCCTGCTGGGCGCCTCCCCAGGCGCATCGACCGCCGCACCGATCATGCTGACCGTGCTGCAGAAAGTGTTCAAGGACAAGGTCGCGAGCCCTGAGTGGCAGGCCAAACTGCACCAGATCGTGCCGAGCTACGGCACCCAGCTGAACAACAGCCCCGAGAAGGTTGCTGAAGAGTGGGCCTACACCGCCAAGGTGCTGGAACTGACTCCGCCACCAGCGGTGATTGCGCCGGCTGTGAAGCCGGTGACTGTCGATACGGATGCGAAGGCACCGAAGCCTAGTGCTGCGAGTGATATGGCTCTGTAACTAGACGCCGGATCAAAAAAAGCCCACTGAACCGGCGACGGTCAGTGGGCTTTTTTGTGGGCGATGACCAGGACATGCCGAAAAGCTGTTCACCTAAGCGTGTCTTCAGTCAGAGAGAAACCCGTGGCGAGGGAGCTTGCTCCCGCTTGAGTGCGTAGCACTCACATAAAAAACGGCACATTTTTTGGGGCCGCTGCGCAGCCCAGCGGGAGCAAGCTCCCTCGCCACAGAAAGCAGGTGTGTCTGAGGCATTTGCTTAAGTGAACAGCACTCTCTCTATGCCGCACATATCGGCAATCCCTGTCATCAATTGCCAAGTATCTGACGCTCAATGTGAAGCAGACAGGTTGGCTGTGTCGATACTGGTTTGTTTACCGACCTGGGTAACGCGAAACCGTAAGTCTGATACCTCTCCACCCTGGTGGGAATATGGGCGGCGTTCCGACTATGGACGAACTTGCGCTGCGTTTAGTCAGTCAGCGCGCGTTTTCGTTGACGTTCATCGCGAGCAGGCTCGCTCCCACAGTAGTCAGTTGCATCTCGATAAAACAATCATAGAGAGCGCAGAATGAAGTTCAGTTTTATAGACAGCCGCCAGCCGAGCCGCCGGCGGGTTTTACGCGATGCTTTCACGTTGGCTTTGGCGGCTTCGCCGGTGGCAAATCTGGCCAGGGCCGCCGAGGAAAACACTGAAGAAGTGACCTTTGCCGCGGGCCCGCGACCGCTGGTGCAATACCCGCAAAAACGCCCGTTGACCCTGGTGACCACGCGCCCGCCGCACCTGGAGACGCCGTTTTCTGTCTTCAATGAAGGGGCCATCACGCCCAATGACGCGTTTTTCGTGCGTTACCACCTGGCCGATTTCCCGACCAGCATCGATCCGGACAGCTACCGCCTGACGATCAAGGGCTTGGTCGACACGCCGTTGTCGCTTTCCCTTGCCGAACTCAAGGCGCTTGCCGAGCCGGTGGAGGTGGTGGCCGTCAATCAGTGTTCGGGCAACAGCCGTGGCTTCTCGATGCCGCGGGTGTTCGGGGCTCAGTTGGGCAATGGCTCGATGGGTAATGCGCGGTGGCTGGGGGTGCCGCTCAAGGCGGTACTGGAAAAGGCGGGGGTGAAGGCCGGCGCCATGCAAGTGACCTTCCGTGGGCTCGATAAGCCGGTGCTGCCGAGCACGCCGGAGTTCATCAAGGCGCTGGACATCAGCCATGCCATGGACGGCGAGCCGATGATCGCCTGGTCGATGAATGGCACCGACCTGCCATTTCTCAACGGTTACCCGATTCGTCTGGTGGTGCCCGGTTACTTCGGTACGTACTGGGTCAAGCACCTGAGTGAGATCGAAGTCGTCGACCATACCTACGACGGTTTCTTCATGGCCAAGGGGTACCGGGTTCCGGATAACGATTGCCTGTGCATTGCCCCCGGCACCACGGCGGCGAAAACCCAACCGATTTCCAGATTGCCGGTGCGCAGTTTCATCACCAGCGTCAAACATGGCGATGTATTGCCGCTGAACCAGAGCCTGGTGCTCAAGGGCATCGCGTTCGACGGCGGCGTCGGGGTCAATAAGGTCGAGGTGTCGATCGACGGCGGAGCTACATGGCGCGAATCCACCCTCGGGCAGGACCTGGGCCGTTTCTCCTTTCGTGAGTGGACGCTGCCGGTCACCTTTACCAACAAGGGCGCCACTCAGTTGATGGTGCGCGCCAGCAACAGGGCCGGTGAGACGCAGCCGCTGCAAGCGGACTGGAACCCCGGTGGCTACCGCCGCCACGTCGTCGAAACCCGCCACGTGACCGTCGCCTGAGGAGGACTGCATGAAACTTTTGACCTCCCTGCTGTGCGCCGCCCAGGTCTGCCTGATGACCCTGGCTGACGCCGCGCCACTCTCGATCACCTTGCCGCCCGAAACGGCAGTGTTCAAGCCCAGTTCGCTGCCTGGTTACCCATTGGCGCAGCAGAAGTGCTCCACCTGCCATTCGGCCGACTACATCAACTTCCAGCCGCCCGGCATGAGCCTGGCGCAGTGGACCGCCGAAGCGGGCAAGATGCAGCACGTGTACGGTGCTCCGATCAGCGACCGGGACGTGAGTGTGATCGGCGCCTACCTGGCGGCGACCTACGGCAGTGCCAAGGCCAGCGACGCCGATGTCCAGGCGGCCTCGAACCCGCCGGTGGAGCAGCCGCCGACGGTGTCGGTGGCAAAAGTGGCTTCGGCCTTGCTCAAGGACAATGCTTGCCTGTCCTGCCACGCAATCGACCATAAGGTCGTTGGCCCGGCCTATCACGATGTGGCGGCCAAATATGCCAATGACCCGAAGGCGCTGGCCCGGGTAATGTCCAGCATTCAGCACGGCGGCAGCGGAAAGTGGGGGGATGTGCCCATGCCGCCCTTCGCGCAGTTGAGCCCGGACGACCTGAAGAGCCTGGCGACGTTCATCATGAGCCAGTGAGTCCGCCGTCCAGGTAGCTGGCAATGGTCGCCAGTTGGGTGGAGCACGCGTTCCCCTGTAGGAGCTGCCGCAGGCTGCGATCTTTTGATCTTGATCTTCAGTAGTCTCCAGATCGCAAAAGCAAGATCAAAAGATCGCAGCCTTCGGCAGCTCCTACAGTTATTTCGAAATCCGTGTTCCGCGGGATTCCGTGAAGAACCAAAAAAAAGCCCACTGAACCGGCGACGGTCAGTGGGCTTTTCTGTGAGTGCGATCTGTTCAATCCATCTAGGGATTGGCGGCACTGAAGCGCTTGAGAATGTCCTGGTACATTTTGGTCCGCCGGTGATCCCGGCCATATCCCCCCGCGGCGGCGACGGTGCCGGCCTGGACGTGGTCCAGGTACTTGAAGATTTTGCCGGGGGACAGAAACACCACCTTGTAGCCGAGGCCGATCGCGCGGTCCTGCAGTTCATAACCGGGCACCCGGTCATCGATCTGGAAATGCAGACCCTGCTGCTTCATCAACCTGCAATTCCATAGCGTGCAAAAGCTTTTCAGGTGGGTTTCGGTGTAGGGCTTCGGTTCTCTTGAGCGCAGGCCCAGGGACAGTTTCAAGCGGCGAAAATGGTGCTTTGCGAAGCGTGAGGTGAAGCGCCAGACAGTCCTTGGCAACCCGCGATTGAGTTGTTCGGTGCAGCCGACCGCGATGACATTTCGGTCCCTGGTGCAGTGCTCCATCATCAGCGCAAAGATGTTGGCATCGAAGACGAAGGTGTCGGTGTGCATCAGGAACAGATGGTCGGTATTGACCTTGGCCAGCGCCATGTCCAGTGCCTTGCCATGGGCGATATGGCCGGGTTCTTTGGTGGGGGCATCGCGTTCGATCAGGTTGATCCAGTCCAGTGAGCGCAGGTATTCGACGCTGGCGTCCGCCGAATCGTTGTCCACCACCCAGACGGGGATGCCGGCTTTGCGTGCAGGCTCACGCAAAAGGTCCAGGCAGATCCTGGTCAGATCGAGGGTTTTGTAGTTCACCAGCACGATGCTGAACGGCGGTTTGGCGCTTGTATCGACACTGCCCATCTTCGAAATGCTCGACTACCTGAAAGCCTCGAAGATTAAAGAAGCAACCTTAGCCCAAGCTTAATTTCACCTGGGTTATCGACCCCCGCCGCCTTGGAACGTACCTGTGCGCACCTCGCCGCTGCGGGTATAGCGGGCGATCAGCACACCCCCGGGCGAACTGATCGAGTTCAGCAAGGTGAAGGCCGCCGCCTGTGCGTTGTCGTCGAACAAGCGCTTGCCGCGTCCCAGCAGGATGGGGTGAATCATCAGCCGCAACTCGTCCACCAGGCCGGTGGCAAGCAGTTGGCGCACCAGGTCGCCGCTGTCTTGGGTCAGTAGCCGAGGACCGTCCTGGCGCTTGAGCGCGCTGATCGCGTCGACCAGGTTGCCCGGCAGCGCGTGACTGTTGTGCCACTCCAGCGAATCGCCGCGATGGGTGGCCACGTGCTTGGGGACGCCGTTGAACAGATCGGCAATGGTGTGGTGGGGGGAGTCGGCCGAAGCGTGCGGCCAATAGGCGGCGAAGATGTCGTAGGTCCGACGCCCCAGCAGCAACTCGAACGGCTGCGAGAACAGGTCCTGTACGGCCTGGCCGGTTGTCTGGTCGGCGTAGGGCACGATCCAGCCACCGAAGCGGAATCCGCCACTGGTATCCTCTTCGGGCCCGCCGGGCGCTTGCATGACACCGTCCAGACTGACGAACGCGGCAACGGTCAGTGTGCGCATGTTGTTCTCCTGATTCGTCCTGGTGAAGGAGGTTGGACAGGGGCGTCTGCGATCAGTCGAGAGATTCCCTGCCGGATGGTCGTACCTCTATTCGAGTATGCCTGCGCCGTAACCAGCGGCGATGACAATGAGTGCGAGAAAACAGATCAATTGTAGGCAAAAGAAAGTAAACCGAACCGACACGAAGCTGTCGGTCTGCACATGGGATACGTGAACCAGAGACTGACACACACGAGCGATCAGGACGATGATGGACAAGCAGCTCACCGCAGGGCCGTCGATACCAAGGGCTGAAATCACGAACACGATGACGCCAAAGACCGGCAGGTTTTCCACACAGTTGGCGTGTGCTCTTGTCCCGCGCCGATACCAATCCTCGCCCTCGAGCTGATCGCTCCGGAAAGAAGCGATCGGAACATTCGAGAACAGGATTCTGACCCAGCGATAGACCCCGACGGTTGCCATCAACAGCAGTAAAGTCCAGGTCGCAAACCCAAGCAGCATCCACATCGGAATCGTCATGGCTGCCATCCTCAATCCATCATTTTCAGCACGTCATCCCACTGTCGCGCGACCGACACGCGGTCGGTCGCCCCCTGTCGATCAATGGCCCATGATGGGGGCCAATGCGGTCTGGACCCTGGACATCTGCGCTGGCGTTGTCATTCGCGTAAGCAGCCGGCCAAAGTGTGGATGCTGCACGCCCGAGATAATGTATTGCCAGCGGTAGGCGCTCAGCACGCAGGCCTTGATTTGCGCGGTCTCATCGACACTGAACGATCGTGAAGCATTTCCCATGAAGTAGTCGGTATCGGCTGCCGATTGTGCCTGCAGGATCACGTCGACGGCCGCCACCAACGCAATCAGATCGTTCACGGCCTGGTCGCGCTCGGCCGGGGAGAGTTTCGCGTGCTCCGCCTCCCACTCCAGTTCATCGAGTACGACGTGGCGGCTTTCATCCTTCCAGTGAAACTTGAAGACGTCCTTGAACAGTGGGCACAACTCCTCGCGCGGGGCGATGCTCTGCATGTAGTGCGTCTGAACGAACAGCTCGATATGACAGGTCAGCGCCAGTACCGCCCAGGTGCTGGCCGCCAGCACCGCGCGCGCCACATCGTTCGGATCGGCAACCTGACGATATCCCGCCGGCAATCGAGTCCCCATCATCGTCTCGATGCGGCGGAACAGCTCCTGATGCTTGATCTCGTCGTTGGAAAAGCGCACCAGCGCTTCGAGGGCGAGTTGATCGTCAAATACATGGGCCCGACCCTGATCGAGCATCTTGGCACTGATAAAACGCTCGACCAGGCCAAAAATATACGCATAGGTTCGGCCCTGAATCTGGCTGAGCAGGCGCGCCTCGTCTGCGCCGAGGAAGGTCAGGCGGTCGATATGCGATAAGCCGTCGGGCAAGAATTTGCGCGAGAAGTCGAAGCTGCGGTCCTGCAGCAAGTCGCGATCGATCTGCCATTCCGCTTTCTTCGAGGATCTGACGAGTTGCGCATAACGGGCGGCGTTGCCCGAGTCCGGGCGGGGCAGGGTAGCGGCGGTGTTCATACTGATCTCCGGCTGGCGTGGTCGAGTTGGAAGGGGCCAATTACGGTTAGCGCAGGAGTCAATGACAATCGGTGAAGCGTCTGGGGATCGTCTCGATCACTGAGTCCGCGTTGGTGCTAATCTAGGCCTCGCCGTTCAGGCGGCGAATGACCAGTGCGCCTGATTACATGCTCGGGACTCCGGAAAGGAGGGCTGGCAATTGCTGGATGCGCTATCTGATGTATTGCGTGTGATTCGGCTGTCTGGAGGGGTCTTCCTCGAGGCGGAGTTCACTGCGCCCTGGTGCCTGAGCGGAAGAATCTCCGCCGACGATTGCAAACCGTTCCTGGCCGCCCCTCGACATATCATTGCCTCGCATTTTGTCGCGGCGGGGCACATGCAGTTGCGAGTCGACGAGGGTGCCACCCTCGACGTGCGGGCAGGCGAACTCATTCTGCTGCCGCGCAATGACGTTCATACCTTTGGCAGTGATCTGAGCGTTGCGCCCATGTCGGCGCGCGAAGTCATTCAGCCGCCGGAAGTCGGCGGCATATCACGCATCAAGTGCGGCGGGGGCGGCGAGGCCACACAGCTACTGTGCGGATTCCTCGGCTCTGAAACACCGTTCAGTCCGTTGCTTTCGTCGCTGCCATCCTTGTTGAAGCTGGATGTCCGCGCGACGGCTTCGGGCGCCTGGATTGAAAGCTCTTTCCGTTTCGCCGTCAGTGAGATCGCGGCGGGGCGCGTCGGCTCGACAACGGTCATCGCCAAGCTCTCCGAACTGCTGTTCGTCGAAGCCGTCAGCCAGTATGTCGCGAACCTCCCCCCTGAACGACGCGGGTGGCTGGCGGGGTTGCGAGATCCGCATATCGGGCGCGCACTGGCGCTGCTCCATGCCCGTCCAACCGAGGGCTGGACGGCGGAAGCCCTGGCGCTTGAAGTGGGCATGTCGCGCTCGGTATTCGCGGAGCGATTCACGGCATTGGTCGGACAGCCACCGATGCAATACCTGACGCTCTGGCGTATGCACGTGGCGGCTCAACACCTGCGCGAAGGTCGCGGTAACGTGGCGCAAATCGGCTTTGCAGTGGGCTACGAATCCGAAGCGGCGTTCAGCCGCGCATTCAAGCGCCAGTTCGGCACATCACCCGGTACCTGGCGCAGACAATCGGCATGAGAAGGGCTGGTGCCTGAGGGCAGTCTGATCGAGCCAGGGGGAGAATGTTTCCCCGTAGCGAGAAGCGGCCATTCCCTGTGTGGACATAGGGTCCAGCAGGGCGATTGAACCCATCAGAAATTGGAGCGATCCTCCGTCTGAATCAGCGGACGCTCACTTGATTTCAACCCCATCCTGCAATGTCGCTTTCACGTCTCTACTCATTTGTAGTTACCCCTGGCGGGTAATTACGTGTCGCTCTACCGCGCAGCATACTCTGGCCAACCCTGGCGGATTGGGCCCTTACTTAACTGTGCAAGGAACAGAGATGAAGATTGAGTTGGTGCAACTGGCTGGCCGTGACGGCGATGTCGTTCACAACCTCGGGCGTACCTTGGAGGCCATCGCTACCTGCGCGGCTGACACGGATCTGTTGATCTTCCCGGAAACCCACCTGACGGGATTTGTCGATGCCGAGCAATTGGCGAGTGTGGCCGAACCCTTGGATGGCCCCACCTTGCAGGCCGTCCAGCAGCTAGTGCGCAAGCGTAATGTCTCGGTCGTCGTCGGCATTGCGGAGAATGATGGCGGTATCTTTTACAACACCTCGGTACTGGTGACCCCAGAAGGTATCGCCTTGCACTACCGCAAGACGCACTTGTGGCCATCGGAGCGTGGTCTGTTCCAGCCGGGTGACCGCTATGTCACGGCACTGTGGAAGGGCGTACGTGTAGGCATCCTGATTTGCTACGACATCGAACTCCCGGAAAGCGCCCGCGCCCTCGGGCAGCTCGGCGCCGAGCTGATACTGGTCACCAACGGCAACATGGATCCCTACGGCCCGGTCCACCGCACGGCAATCATGGCTCGCGCCCAGGAAAACCAGGCGTTTGCTGTCATGGTGAATCGGGTGGGAGAAGGGGACGACGGCCTGGTGTTCGCGGGGGGCAGCGCGGTGGTCAATCCGTTCGGGCAAATAATGTTTGAGGCCGGTCGCGAGGAGTGTCAACAGGTGGTCACGCTTGACCTTGGCCAGCTCAAGGAGTCCCGTCGGGATTACGACTATCTCAACGACCGTCGCCTGCATCTGACAGGGGTACAACTTGAGCATACGGACGGTCGTCGCGAGCTGCTGATTCCTTGAGTCGCTCGGATTCTTTTCCCCAGTAATACGTTGTTGGTCTTGCCGATGTCGGCCCTGCCATATAAATCTAACAATCAGCAGGCGCAGCGCTGGTATTTTAAACAGCGCTACCGCTCCGGAGTCTCCAGATGAACCCGAAAGTCGGTTTACAGCTAGTCCTTGCCTCACTGTTGAGTACAAGCATCCTCTGCACTGAGGCTGCTGAGCCCCAGATGAATATCTACAGCTGGTACGACTTTATCGCACCGGATGCGACGAAAGATTTTCACAAGGAAACCGGCATCAAAGCGACGTATGACTCGTTCGACAACGCCGATGTCATGCAAAGTAAAGTCATGGCCGGTCGTAGCGGCTATGACGTGGTGATTGCTACCGATGGGCTGTTGCCAAACCTGATAAAGGCCGGTGTCCTCAAGGAAATAGACCGCGCGCAATTGTCCAATTATCACCATCTCAACCCGGATATCCTTGCCAAGTTACAAGCTAACGATCCCGGTAATCGATACGCAATTCCGTATATGTGGGCGACCACCGGGATTGGTTATGATGCGGACAAGGTCAAGTCGATCCTTGGTCCGGATGCTCCGGTCAATTCATGGGACCTGATTTTAAAGGAAGAGAACCTCGCCAAGTTAAGCCAATGCGGCGTGGCCATGCTGGACGCACCGGGCGAGATTTTTCCGATAGTAATGCATTACCTTGGGCTGCCCTATAACAGTCAGAATCCTGAGGACTTCCGCAAAGCTGAGGCGCTGTTGCTGAAGCTGCGCCCTTACATCCGTTACTTCGACTCATCCAAATTCAGCGCTGACTTGGCCAATGGCGACATCTGTGTTGTGCTCGGCTGGGCTGGCGGAGTTTTCGGGGCACAAGAGAGTTCCAGACTTGCTGGTAACGGACGCAATATCATCTATAGCATTCCTCGCGAAGGTGCACCGGTTTGGGTGGAAAACCTTGTGCTGCTTAACGACTCCCCGAATCCAGCGGAAGGAATGGCCTTCATCAATTACATGCTACGCCCTGAGGTCATCGCCAAGTCCTCCAACTACTTGGCATATCCGAATGCCAACAAGGACGCCACCGCGCTGGTCGAGGAGAATATTCGCAATAATCCTGACGTTTATCCGTCGAAGCAGGTTTTGGATACTCTGTTCCCGCTGGAGCCGATCTCGCTGAAAATGGAGCGCGTGCGTACCCGTCTCTGGAGCAAGATCAGGACTGGCAGTTGAGGGTATCTGAGCAAGGACGATCAGGGGCTATTGTTCGCACCGCCCCGGATTGTTCCGGGGCTTCGCACTAGCGACGATAGTAACGGCGATCGTCCTCGTAACGGTACCGCATGGCCCGATCGTGGTGGCGCTCCCAATCACGACGGCGCTCAGCTTCTCGGCGGGCTTGCTCTCTACGCCACTGGTCTCTACGCCACTGATCCCTGCGCCAGTCGTCTCGGCGCCAATCGTCTCTACGATCGTGCCAACGGCCGTCATGCCAGTATCGGTCGTCATGGGCAAGCAGCGGCCCTGGCTGCTTGCCGGCCATGCTGGCCAAGGTCGGCCAAGGGTTGCCGGCGGCCTGGACGGGCGTCTGGATGGCTGGGGCTTGAGTTGCAAAAGCAGGGGTTGAGTCCTTCATCTGTGTGGCGGATGCCGAGCCCACTGCCGCGAACGCGAACAGGCCGAACAGCACCATCCGTGGGACATGGAATTTCATGAGCGAAGACAACCTCTGATGGACAATCGGACGTGTGGCCATCTGGCGGCGGGTAGCCTGCGGGGGGCGTGATTACCGAGCGGATGTGCCTATCCACATAGACCGGTAAATAGGGAAAAGTTCTAGAGGGCCGGTGCTTAAATAGCCAACGGTCTCGGTCGTGGGGTGGTAAAAAAGGTTCATCACATAATTCCGGGAAACTGTAGGAGCTACCGAAGGGTGCGATCTTTTTGATCTTGACCTTCAGCAATCTCCAGATCGCAAAAGCAAGATCAAAAGATCGTCCGAACGCGGCCCGAGCCTTCGGCAGCTCCTACAGATATTTCGTAATCTGTGTTCCCCCGGGATTCCGTGAAGTACCAAAAAAAGTACCGGTTGCGACGGCCCTTGCAGCAGGAACTTCAGGGTATTGGCCGGGTCTATAGCGGCCCTGTATCGGCAGTGCCGTCCGAGTTCAGTCGAGTCCGCCCCCTGATGCCAAACAAGAGTTCTCTGCCGGTCCTCCTCCTGGTGTTCTGCGCTGTCGCGTCGTTTTGCTCTGTCGCTGCCGAGCGAAGAGCGCCCGCGCAGAGCAACAGCGCATCAACCACCCTGATCGAAACAGCCTCGCGGCAGTATGAAAACGGCCAACTGGACCAGGCCGCCGCCACGCTTGAGCGTGCCCTGCATATCCAGCCGAACAATCCCGCGACGCTGCATTACCTCGGTGTTTTGCGACTTCAGCAGGGGCAGTACCAACAGGCTGAGACCTTGGCGGCGCGCTCGAACATGCGGGTGGGTAACAACGTCCAGTTGCGCAACCGCAACTTCCAGTTGATCCAGGCGGCGCAGCAAGCCCAATCTTCGGGTACTCCACCCAATGCCAAGGAGGACGTGGTTGCGGTACAGAAGGGGTTGGAGGAGGAGACCCAAAGACGCCGCGAAGCGAAAGTGGCGGCTGTTGACGCCGGCAACTTCACTGGCACAGAGGCAAATCGGGTTTCGGATGTACCGACGGCGGGCAGAGTAGGGGCCGAGGGGCAATTGCAAATGGCTAATATCGGGCCAGGGCGGGCGTACGCCGAGGTCGAGATTCCCCGCGGTCATATGCCGCCTCCGGGCAAATGCCGAATCTGGTTTCCTGATCGTCCGCCGGGGCATCAGCCTAAACCCGGCAAATGCAAGAAGCTGCGATATCGGGTTCCCTCAGGGGCCTACCTGGTACGCGGGTGAGCCTCTTTTTTTGCCGACTGCTGCCTGTCACGAAGGGCTTCTTTGGAGCCATTGTGTCTGCCAGCGATTCCAGTGGCCTGGAACGGACGAAACCACCACTTCAAGCGTGGATGCCTGAGTGGACTCCTGTGCCGAAGGAGGTGTCATGCTATCCACGCTTGAGTTTGTGCTACACCCACTATGAAACCGTAGGCTCCTCACCACGCATCGTGCCCGCCGTGCTGGCGACCACAAGCGCCACGGCACAAGCCAGCAAGGCGAATGCCGTGAAAACCCCCATCACATGCAAGCATGGCATGACATGATTCCAGGCTCGAGCCACCCCCAGGAAAGCGGCGAACAGCCAGCCACTCATGGAGAACGCCCCCAAGAGTGCAAGGCGACCGCGGTCGGAACCCGGTAACAAGACGAAGGGGGCTTTTTGCAACAGCGGGAAGCCGACACGATGCAACAGACCGCCGTTCAGGGTCAGCAGCGCGACAACCGCCACTTTGGCCCAGAGCTTCTGGTTGAGCAAATACGCAGTGCCCTCGAGGAGATACCCCTGAAGCACCAACAGCAGACCACTGCCCCAAAGGGCCAGTAACGCGAGGGTGGCGATTTTCCTGGTTTCTTCCAGATACTCAAGCTTCGCCTGATCCAGCGCTTCCTTGCGCCAATTCCAAAGCTTGTGATCGGCTAGCAATACCCTGCCGAGGGCAATACAGCTGGCGAGCAGATGAACGTACACGAGGAGCATTTTCAGCATTATTTTTTTGACCTTCTTATTGTATGGACAATGCACTCCCTGCGTCCTGAATTTGAATATTAATGATACGTATTCCTGCTTGTAACAACAAGTTTCAAAACCCTCTAGTCAGCATTTTTGGTGCTTGCCAGTACATGCCGATTGGATCCATTCGGGCATCTGCAGGTTCAGGTGTTCGGTTCTAACCGAGAAAGGCCGCTCCTGGCCGTTATTTATCTGTCACGACCGCAGCCGATTGCTGACGGATGCGAAGATCCGCCCGAACTTGTATTAATCAGGGATTGGTCATCAGCGATGTGACCGCAAGAGGTCGATGGGCTCACTGGCATTGCCCCACAAGCCCTCAAATTTGAAATGACTCTTGAGTTTCTGCGCCCACCTCTCATCTCAACATCATCGATTTTTTGAAATAACACCACTCATGTATTGATTTATATCGCGCAGGTCCTTAATCCTCCAGGAGTATGGTGATAGCTTTACACCATTCTCTTGCAAAGTTCGTGGGATCAAGTCTCCATTTGGACGAAGTATTATCGATGACACAATAACGCCCGGATAATCATTTAATCGTTTTTTGAAAGCGGGGGTTGTAAGGTCAGGCGTAGGAGGGTTGCTTTTATTAGCCAGTGGTCCTGTTCCTTTGAGATCTGTTCCGTGGCACATGATACATCTCTGTGAATAGAGGTTTTTCCCGTTAACATTATCCGCGAAGGAAAGTGATGTTTGAACTAGCGATAAAATTCCTAGCGTAGCGATGAATAATATTTTCATTGTTTTCATCTTCCTTGATGGGATCAGCGTCGATTGGACGCGATCAGGTGCGCGGGAAAGATATCAGCCATCGTGTCGGCACACATACAGTCATTTCTGATGCCCGTTGAATCTCCTGCGTGAACCTATTGAGTAAACTCGGATGCGACTGGGGCGGCCGATCAGCACGACTCCGCCAAACCGGAAAGATCCATCATTCGAACACTGGCAAAGGTCGATTCGTTTCGCGCCTGGTCGAGCGCTGTCAGCGGTTTGGTCAATGACGGCTGCGTCGTCGCAAGCGTTGCCAGTTTGCGACTCGTTTCAGGGCCGGAACGCTCCTCACTGGGTGGAACACCAAAGTACTCGCGATAGCATTTGGAAAAGTGGGGTGTCGACACGAAACCGCATACATACGCCAACTCAATGATCGACAATGATGTTTGCTTGAGCAGTTGTCGCGCTCGAACAAGACGTAACCTCATGTAGTAGCGTGACGGCGTACAGTGCAGGTATTTCTGAAATAGCCGCTCCAGCTGTCGACGTGACAGGTCAACGTATTCAGCAAGGTTATCCAGGTCGATCGGTTCCTCGAGATTGGCCTCCATCAACGCGACGATTTCCTGCAGCTTGGGCTGATGAGTTCCGAGCACATGCCTGAGTGGAACGCGCTGATGGTCCTGTTCGTTGCGTATGCGCTCGTAAACAAACATCTCGGAGATGGCTGCGGATAATTCACGACCATGATCGCGACCGATCAGGTGCAACATCATGTCCATAGGAGCCGTTCCGCCGGAACTCGTGAAGCGGTTTCGGTCGAGGGTGAACAGGCTCGCGCTGATGCTGACTCGCGGGAAAGCTTCCTGCATGGCCGCCAGAAATTCCCAATGCACGCTGCACTCGTAGCCGTCGAGCAGCCCGGCTTTTGCGAGCGCCCAGCTACCGGTGCACACGCCTCCCAAGCGTCTGGATTGACGCGCCAGGGCTTGCAGCCAGGTTATGTGCTCGCGGGTAATCACGCTCTGGATTCCAATACCGCCGCACACGATTACAGTGTCCGCCACCAATGGATTTTTCCACGAAGCATCCGGGGTGATCTGCACGCCGTCACTGGCCCAGACAGGCTCTCCACCGGGGCTGAACGTATGCCAGCGATATAACTCTCGCCCCGACAACTGATTGGCCATGCGCAGAGGTTCTACTGCCGACGCCAGGGAAATGAGTGTGAATTTGTCCAGCAGCAGAAAACCGACGGATTGAGTCGTACCGTCGGACACGGTGGAGTTCGATGACATCGTGGTCATGTCCTCACAAAAAGCGATGACGGCCTGAGACACAGGAGCGGGGTAATACCCCCTGTCCTGGCGAAGGGGGTATCAGGTTGGGCGCAACTACCTCGCTGGTTTTATCCCGCCGATGTCACCCTCGCAGCCTGCGCAGGGTGACGCGATGTCACCAGGCCGATAAAGGAAATTGCCAGCGCCAGGCCAATGGTCGTGCTCACTTCGGTACGGTGATCAGGGGAGGCCATCATCACCGCCAGCGCCGCGCAGATGAACAGGATCACCAACCAGGTGAGCCATGGAAACAGCCACATGCGAAAGGTCAGCTCGACGTTCTGCCGACGCAACATCCGGCGCATGCGCAGCTGCGACACTGCAATGGCCAGGTACACCACCAGGGCAATCGCGCCGGAACTGGCCAGCAGGAACTCGAACAACCCGGCGGGCATGAAGTAGCTCCACACGGTGATCGCCGCGCCCAACACGGTGCTGGCGATGACTGCTGCCCGCGGCACGCCTTCGGAGGAAGTCGCTTTCAGTGCCTTCGGTGCATCGCCGCGACGGCCCAGCGAATAAAGCATACGCGAGGCAATGTAGATCGAGGAGTTCATGCAACTGGCCACGGCGATCAGCACCACCACGTCCACCATGAACTTGGCGTGGGGAATGTTCATGATTTCCAGCGCCCGCTGGTAGGAGCCTACCGAAGCCAACAGCGGGTCATTCCAGGGCACCACGGAGATGACCACGAAAATCGACAGCAGGTAAAACACCCCGATGCGCCAGATCACCGAACGGGTGGCCTTGGCAATGTTCTGCGAGGGATTGTCGGACTCGGCGGCGGCAATGGTGACCGCCTCGGTACCGATGAAACTGAACATGATGGTGATGAAGGCGCCGACTACCGCCGACAGCCCGTTTGGAGCAAACCCGCCGTGCTCGGCCATCAGGCCGCTCAATCCGCTGACTTCCCGATCGGGAACCCAGCCCATCAACACGGCAAAACCCACGCCGATGAAACCGATGATCGCCACCACCTTGGCCATGGCGAACCAGAACTCGAATTCGCCGTACTTGGACACGCTGAACAGGTTGGTCACCACCAGTGCAATGATCGACACCAGGGCGAACAGCCAGGCATCGATCTGGGGAAACCACTGGTTCAATACATGCCCGGCGGCCAGCGCTTCGATAGGGATCACCAGCACCCAGAACCACCAGTAGAGCCAACCGACGGTGAAGCCAGCCCAACGGCCGATTGCCTGGTCGGCATAGGTGGAGAAGGAGCCGGTGTCCGGGTTGGCCACCGCCATTTCACCGAGCATGCGCATGACCAGAACGACGAGCAGGCCAGAGAATAGATAGGCCAGCAGTACCGCCGGGCCAGCCGCCGCAATGGCGTGTCCTGAGCCAACGAACAAACCGGCGCCGATAATACCGGCGATTGACAGCATTGTTACGTGACGAGGCTTGAAGCCCTGCGCCAATTGGCCACTCGAATCCTTGGAGCTCGGGCTAATCATTGGTTTTTTATTCTCTGCCGATCGACATTTAAGCGGATGGATAGGGCAACAGATCATCATTGCTGCCTGCCGGGCTTCCTGAAAGAAGCACCCTTCAAACGCTGCAGTTCTTATCAAGCCCATCATCGTGACGTGGTCGTTTCGATGAAAAGGTGCGCCACCTTACCCGGCTTGTCCGATGATTCAGTTACCTGATCACGCCACATCCGTGTCTGATATCGACACAGGAAGACATTGTGTTCGCGATGAAAACCAATGAGTCACTACGCGGCCAAGGGTAATCAGCTCGGTTCATTGAGAGTGCTTTTAATAGGTTGTTCACGTAATTCCGGGGAGCACCGATAACGGCAGGAGCCGGCTTGCTGGCGATGGCGGGCTGGCGGATTTTGTTGGTGGTGCACGCGTTCCCCTGTTTTCCCCCGGGATTGCGTGAAGAACCTTTTAATAGGGGAGGGGGACTCAGTAGCAAAACCCGCTAAACAGGATATCAATCAGTATTTCCATGGCATGTCGTAATCGAGTGATTGTGAAATCAGGACGACGTTCTGCTGATCTGCAAAAACCCTCAATCCGCTTCCGGAACTTTTTCTTTAAATGATGTCAATTTGATGGCGTGTAGCGATGTTTATTGAAACAGGATCACCCAGCGCCAGGCTGTTTCCTGGCAAGCCCAAGGAAGTGTGAAATGAAACTGATTCTTGCGATGTTGTTGATGTTCAGCGGTTACGCGTTTGCCGGTTGCAACAGCATCAATGATCTTGACCAGCGAGCCTATTGCAGTGCCAAGCAGAGCGGCCGGGGCAGCGATTGCAACAGCATCAATGATCTTGGTTTGCGTGCGCAGTGCAGTGCACAGGTAGGAGATGGTTCTTGCTATAGCATCAATGATCTCAACCAGCGAGCCTATTGCAGTGCCAGGCAGAGCGGCCGCAGCAGCGATTGCAACGGCATCAATGATCTTGGTTTGCGTGCGCAGTGCAGCGCAGAGGTGGGAGGTGGTTCTTGCTATAGCATCAATGATCTCAACCAGCGAGCCTATTGCCGTGCCAGGCAGAGCGGCCGCAGCAGCGATTGCAATGGCATCAATGATCTTGGTTTGCGTGCGCAGTGTGCGTCCGAAGTGGACTGATTGGGTGTTTTGATGAGTGTCCCCTATCGGCCGTTTTCTGCCGGTCACCAGGGGACATCCATCAATCCAGGGCTGCCCTTCGCGAAAGGCAGCCAGCGGTCAGAGTCAGTCTCCTCTGCGCCTCATGAACTCGACTTTCAGGCGCGCTTGGGGAGTTTCCAGTTCGGGCGGATGAAGTGGCATGTGTAGCCATTCGGTATGCGTTCGAGGTAATCCTGGTGCTCTGGTTCCGCTTCCCAAAAAGGCCCTGCCGGTTCTATTTCGGTGACTACTCGGCCTGGCCAAAGGTGTGAAGCATCGACATCGGCAGCGGTGTCCTCGGCAATATCGCGTTGCTGTTCATTGAGGTAGTAGATCGCCGAACGATAGCTGGGGCCCTGGTCATTACCCTGACGGTTGGGCGTGCTGGGGTCGTGTATCTGGAAGAAGAACTCAAGGATCTGCCGGTAGCTGATCACGGCAGGGTCGAAGACGATCTCGATGGCTTCGGCGTGGTTGCCATGGTTGCGATAGGTGGCATTCGGCACATCGCCGCCGGTATAACCGACCCGCGTGTGCAGCACACCGGGATAGCGCCGCAGCAGATCCTGCATGCCCCAGAAGCAGCCGCCGGCGAGAATGGCAGTTTCGGTTTGTCTGGTCATGGTCTGTCCTTCCTCTCGGGGACGTTGTGTATAGCCACTGTTATGAGGGCGTGTTGGCCAATTCCAAGGTTTCGCGCAAACAGGACTGGAATGACCGCTCCTGGCCGCTTGAAGACATTCGGGTATAGGCAAAGCGTGGCACAGATTCCGGAGATATTTCGACGTCGCAGCGTCGCCGCGGCAAGGGGAACAGCCGTTGCGAGTGAAATAAATCTCATTCGCCATTTATCTGACGCTCGTCTGAAAAACGTCGGATAAATGACGTTTCGCGTTGTTCTTTCACCCTCCTGACCTAGGCTCAAGCCATGTGGGGAGGAGGTGAAGTCCATGCGCAGATTATTGATTGCCTCGTCGATGCTGGCCTGTCTGGTGGTGCTGGGCGGCTGGTTGAGTCGACCACAGCCGTTGCCGGTCAGGCTGCTGGAGGTTGAGCGCGGGCCGGTGGAGACGCTGGTGGCCAACACCCGCGCGGGTACGCTGAAGTCCTGTCGGCGCTCGCATCTGTCCTTCAATGTCGGCGGCCAGGTTGCCGAGTTGCTGATCGCCGAGGGCCAGCGGGTCCAGGCCGGTCAGGTGCTCATGCGCCTGCGGCAGGACGAGCAGCAGGCCCGGTTGCAGGAGGCCGAGGCGCGGCTGGAGGCCCAACGCAACGCCCGCGAACAGCGCTGTCAGCAGGCTCATCTGGACCGGCGCGACCTCGATCGCCTGGGCCAACTGGCCGACCGCAAGCTGGTTGCCGCCGATCGCCTCGATCAGGCCGAGACCAAGGCTAACCTGGCGAAGCTGATGTGCAATGCCAGTAACGTGCTGATCCGCGAGGCCGACGCCAGCCTGCAGTTGCAGCGTTCACTGCTGGAGCAGACGACCCTGCGTGCGCCATTCGCTGGCGTAGTCGCAGAAATCAACGGCGAACTCGGCGAGTTCGTCACCCCTTCGCCGCCGGGTATTCCCACGCCGCCGGCGGTCGACCTGATCGACGACAGCTGCCTGTATGTCGAGGCGCCGATCGATGAAGTGGACGCTGCCCGGGTTCGCCCCGGAACCGCGGTGCGGATCACCCTGGATGCCTTCCGTGGCCAGCAGTTCGCTGGCCGCGTCAGCCGCATCGCGCCCTATGTGCGTGAACTGGAGAAGCAGGCGCGCACCGTTGATGTCGAGGTGCGCTTCGACCAGCCGCCGGCCAATCTGGTCCTGCTCACCGGCTATAGCGCCGATGTCGAGATCCTCCTGGAGCAGCGCGAACGTGCTTTGCGCATCCCCACCGAAACCCTGCTGGAGGGGCAGCGCGTGCTGCGCTATGACCCCAGCGCCCGGGTGTTGCGCGAGGTGGAGGTGCAAACCGGGTTGAGCAACTGGCGCTGGACCGAGGTGCTCGCCGGGCTGGACGAGGACGCGCGCATAGTCGCCAGCCTCGAGCAGGAAGGGCTCAAGGACACCGTGTCGGTGATCCCGGTGGATGCGGCGGAGACCAGGCAATGATCCGCCTGCGCGGCGGCAGCCGCAGCTTCCAGTTGGGCGAGCAGCAGGTGATGGGGCTGGACGGTCTGGATCTGGACATCGCCGCCGGTGACTACGTGGCGGTGATGGGGCCGTCGGGCTCGGGCAAGTCGACCCTGCTGAACATCCTCGGTTTGCTCGATGCGCCGAGCGCCGGCGAGTACTGGCTGCAGGGCGAGGCCACGGCGACGCTGAGCGAGGCGCGGCGCGCCCAATTGCGCAGCCAACTGATAGGTTTCGTGTTCCAGTCCTACCACCTGATCGCACGGCTGACGGTGCTGGAAAACATCGAGCTGCCGATGGTCCTCGCCGGCATCGGCGCGGCGCAACGGCACAAGCGCAGCAGCCAATTGGTGGCGCGCCTGGGGCTGGGCGATCGCATTGCCCACCGCCCGGGCGAGCTGTCCGGTGGTCAGCGCCAGCGCGTCGCCATCGCCCGGGCGATGGTCATGCAACCGGCGCTGTTGTTGGCCGACGAGCCCACCGGCAATCTCGATAGCCAGGCCGGCGCCGAAGTCTTCAGCCTGCTGGAGGAGCTCAACGACGAGGGGCTGACCCTGATAGTGGTGACCCACGACGCCAGCCTGGGCGCCCGCGCGCAGCGCCAGTTACACATGCGTGACGGGCGGATCCACAGTGCTGCGTCGCAGCAGGTGCTGGCCTGATGCGCGCCGCCGATGCCCTGGCCTTCTGGCTCGGCGCCTTGCGTGGGCATCGCTCGCGCAGCCTGATGCTGCTGCTGGCCATCGCTATCGGGGTGGTGGCGGTCAATCTGCTCACCGGTCTCGGCGCGGGCGCGCGGGCCTTCGTCCTGAACGAGTTCTCGGTGCTCGGGCGCGACATCCTGATCGTTTTCCCGGGCCGCAAGGAAACCACGGGGCGCATGCCGCCGCTCACCGGCCTGACGCCGCACGAGTTGACCTTGCAGGACGTCCAGGCCATCACCCGGTTGCCGGGCATCCGCCGGGTCGCGCCGATGCAGGCCGGACAGATGGAGGTGATAGTCGGCAACCGCAATCGTGAGGTGCTGACCCTGGGCACCACACGGGACTTCTTCGCCATTCGCCAACTGACGGTCGTCCAGGGCCAGCCCCTGCCGGCGCTGGACCCTGAGCAGGGCGAGGCCGTCTGCGTGATCGGCGGCAAACTCCGGCGCGAACTATTCGGTGCGCGTCCGGCCCTGGGTGAATGGTTGCGCGCCGGCGACCGGCGCTTCCGGGTGGTCGGTATCCTCAGTGAGCGGGGCGAATCCCTGGGGATGGATTTCGCCGAGATGTTGATCATCCCGGTGGCCAGTGCCCAGGCCTTGTTCAATCGCGAGGGGTTGTTGCGGGTGTTTGTCGAGGTGCGTGGGCCGAGCTTTCTCGAGCACAGCAAGCGGCTGATACTCGCCGCGCTCAAGGAGCGCCACGAGGGTGAGGAAGACATCACCCTGATCAGCCAGGACAGCCTGCTCAGTGCCTTCGACGAGATACTCACGGTGCTGACCCTGGCGGTGGCCGGGATTGCCGCGATCAGCCTGCTGGTGGCAGGCATCCTGATCATGAACGTGACCTGGATTGCGGTGAGCCAGCGCAGCGCCGAGATCGGCCTGCTCAAAGCCATAGGGGTGACGGCGGCGCAGTTGCGCCTGCTGTTCCTCGGCGAGGCGGCGCTGCTCGCCCTGGCGGGGGCGCTGGCGGGGCTGCTGCTGGCCGAAACCTTGCTCTGGCTGGGGCGCCTGGCATTCGATCTGCCGCTCTATGCACCCTGGTGGGCGCGGGCCAGCGCGGTGCTGCTGGCACTTTGCACGGCGCTGCTGTTCGCCTGGCTGCCGGCCGCTCGGGCCTCGGCGCTGGAACCGGTGGCGGCGCTACGTCCGCCGGGAGCGCACTGATGCGCTGGCAAGATGGTTTCCGGCTGACCAGCTCGGCGCTGACCTGTCGCCCCTTGCGCAGCCTGCTGACCCTGCTCGGGATAGCGATCGGGATAGCCGCCGTGACGCTGCTCACGGCCATAGGCGAAGGCGTGCGCGGCTATGTGCTGGAGAACTTCTCGCAGTTTGGTACGCGGATCATCACCGTGCGCCCGGGCAAGACCCAGACCAGCGGCCTCGGCGGTCTGCTCGGCAGCGTACGGCCACTGACCATCAGTGATACCGACGCCCTGCGGCGCTTGCCGCATGTCGAGGCGGCGGTGCCGATCATTCCGGGCAGCGGGGATATCCAGTACGGTCAACTGAGCCGGCGCAGCGACATTCTCGGTGGCGGCCATCAACTGGCGCAGGCCTGGCGCATGCAGCTGAGCCTGGGCGAGTTCCTGCCCGTGGCCCGTGACGGTCGTTCGCCGCCCTATGTGGTGCTCGGCCATCAGCTGCGTGTCGAGCTGTTCGGTGCACGCAATCCGCTGGGCGAGCTGGTCCGCGTCGGCGGCGTGCGTTTCCGGGTGATCGGCGTGATGGCGCAGAAGGGCCAGTTGCTCGGCTTCAACCTCGACGATATCGCCTACATCCCGGTGGATTGGGCCGAAAGCCTGTTCAACCGCACCGGGGTGGTCAAAGTCCATGTGGTGTTCGGCGCCGGCACCACTTCGCGGGCGTTGAGTCAGCAGATTCGCCAGGTGCTCGGCGAACGGCACGGCGAGGAAGACTTCAGCCTGAGCACCCAGGACGACATGCTGCGCAGCTTCAACCGCGTTCTCGGCACCCTGAGTCTGGCCATCGGTGCCTTGGGGGGCATTTCCCTGTTGGTCGGCGCCGTCGGCATTCTCACCATCATGACCACCACTGTGGGCGAGCGCACGGCGGAAATCGGCCTGCTGCGGGCGATAGGTGCCAGTCCGCGGCAGGTGCTCGGGCTGTTTCTCGCTGAAGCGACGCTGCTGTCCCTGGCCGGTGGTCTGCTGGGGCTGCTGTTGATGGGCCTGCTGCTCGGGCTACTGCACCTGGCCATGCCGAGCCTGCCCTTGGCGCTGCAGCCGCTGTTTCTGCTGCTGGCACTGCTGCTGGCGGCGGTGCTCGGAATTCTCGCTGGCCTGGCGCCGGCACTGCGGGCGGCCCGCCTGCATCCGGTGGCGGCTCTGCGCAGTGAATAGCGGCCAGGCCAATGAGCCTGACGGGCTGGCTGTACGCTGCGTGACGATAACGAAAACGCCGGCGCTGGGCTGGTGATTTTAATGGGGTGGCGGCGGCAAAAACCGAGTGCAAAACTCCGGCAGCAAGTCCTCGGAACTCAGAGTGTCCATAGAGGATAAATTCCTGCAGGTTTACGTTGATCAATGTTTCGAGTGATCGCTTAGGGGCGGATACAGCCCTTCACGACAGGCAGCGATCGGCCAGAAGCAGCTACTCAGTTAGCGCAGTTTTTTGAGGGCGTTGAGCTAAACCTGAACGCGTCGATCCAGTGGCCTTGAATAGGGTAAGGGCGGGATGTTTACCCGCCCTCCATTGTTTAGCTCCGCACGAATGCCAGCAGATCGGCGTTAATCGTATCGGCGTTGGTTGTAGGCATCCCATGCGGGAAGCCCGGGTAGATTTTCAGCGTACTGTTTTGCAGGAGTTTGGCCGACAGAACCCCGGAATTTTCATAAGGCACGATCTGGTCATCATCACCATGCATCACCAGGACGGGGATCTTGATGCTCTTCAAATCTTCGGTGAAGTCGGTCTGAGAAAAAGCCACGATCCCGTCATAGTGTGCCTTTGCACAACCCATCATGCCTTGCCGCCACCAGTTCCAGATGATGCCCTCAGACGATTTCGCACCTGGGCGGTTGTAGCCGTAAAAAGGTCCCGCTGGAACGTCGTGGTAGAACTGTGCGCGGTTGGCCTTCAGTTGTGCCTGCAGGTCGTCGAACACTGACTTGGGCAGGCCGCCAGGATTACTCGGGGTCTGGACCATCAGCGGTGGGACGGCACTGATGATGGCGGCCTTCGACACTCGGTCTTCGCCGTGGCGCGCGATGTAATGAACGACTTCACCCCCGCCGGTGGAGTGGCCGACATGGACTGCGCCTTGTACGCCGAGGTGATCAACAACGGCTGCGACGTCGTCAGCATAGTGATCCATGTCGTGTCCGTCCCAGACCTGACTGGAGCGCCCGTGACCACGTCGGTCGTGTGCAACCACCCGGTAGCCGTTGGCCAGGAAAAAGAGCATTTGCGCGTCCCAATCGTCCGCGCTCAGTGGCCATCCATGATGGAAGAAAATGACCTGGGCATCGCGCGGCCCCCAGTCTTTGTAAAAGATCTCAACACCGTCTCGCGTAGTGACATACCCCATGTTCGCATCTCCTGAATGAAGTGAAGGCCTGAACCGAATCCTGTTTCGATCAAGGCCTTGAATGAACAAAGCGCAGCCCATCCAATAGGCGGTTCAGAGGGCGTGTTTCTGGATCGGTTTCCGTTTGCCCCCCAGAGTTCCATGACGGCTGAGCAGCCCATTGCACCCGAGCCGCTTGGCCACCCAAAGACTTTAGGTTTAAAGTCAACTTTAAGGTCAATGGATTTTTTGAGGTGGAATATGAGAATAGGCGAACTGGCGAAAATCAGCGGGTTGGCGCCTTCACGCATCCGCTTCTACGAAGCGAGCGGCCTGATCAAATCGGTCGAGCGTAAAGCCAATGGTTATCGGGATTATGCGCCTGACACCCAGTGGGTTCTGGAGATCATCACCGGCGCGCAGGCGGCGGGCTTTTCATTGGAAGAAATCCGCCAATTGATGCCGATGAATGCGAGTGGTTGGCAGCACGAAGAGTTGCTCAGTGGCCTCAAGCAAAAGGTTGAGGAAATCGAAGTCCTGCAGCAGCGGTTGGCCCAGAACAAGGCGCAACTTCTGCTGGTCATCAAGGGCATCGAGGGTAAGCCCGAGGGCATGGCGTGTGCGGACAATGCGCAATTGCTGTTGCATCGTCTGCGCGATGAGGGCGTGATAGCCACTTCAGGCCGCCGTGATGCAGCGTCATCCAGGAAAAAAACAGCCCGTCAGGCTTCCGAGGCCTGACAGGCGCCACAGGTTTCAGCGCTCGCCAACCAGGGTGGCAAGTGGTTTTGGCGCATAGAGCGCGCTCTGGAACTCAGGTACATATTCGTACTTCATCATTTTCCCCAGCTTCAGGGAGCGGAGGTAGTTCGACAGACTGCCGTCGCCCAGCGTGAGGGTGGCCGAATCCGCGTCCCGGCTGGAACCATGGCTGAGCTGGCGGGAAACAGCGTACCCATAGGCCAGTTGGCCCTGGTGATCGAGATTGGTGAAACTGCTGGTGACGATATCGACATCGCGGGACAGGTCGTCGAGCTTCTTCGCTCTGAAGGACACGTCCGGTTTGCCGGTCTGGCTGTCGGTAATGTCATACACCACCGATTGCGCATCCTCTTTGCGGTCAATGCCGGTCAGCCATTTCGGCAGGTTGTAACCGACGACACCACGCACCCTCGCCAGCTCGGTATTAACCGGCAGCTTGAGCACATAACCCCAGAAATCTCCAGACATCGACTGGCCAATCAGCGTGAACGGACCCAGATTGGCTTTGCCAGGTTTGTTGGTGATGATCGATACGGCAACCTCGTTGTAGGCATCGTTATCGCAGTGCTCATAGGTGTACGCGGTGAACGCGATCAAGCCGCGACCTGGCCAGACTTGCAGCGGCTGCACGGTTGCCAGTACTTCGGGCGGCATCAGTGCCCGGAGCCGATCCAGGTCCGCCGTATAAACAGCTGTTACGCGACTGTTCTGGTAGTAAAAGTTTGGGGAGTACGACTCAAAGCCAATGTCGACCTTATTCTTCTCCAATCCCTTGAACCAGCTCAGATCAACGCCCGGTACTTCTGCTGCAATCACCGACAACGGAGGGTTGGAGCGAAAGCGGTCATACAGACCGCCTTTGACGACGGGCACCTGGTGGCCTGCGATATCGATGGTGGTTGTGTCGGTCGGGCTGGGCATCTCAGGTGTCCCCGCCAACGCAGCGTTGGCAAAAGTGTTGAACAGTAATGCTGTTAAAACGGCGCTTGCGAGTTTCAATCGGTCTTTCTCCAGGTGATGGGATGTACTTGATGGATCAGCGAGCTACGTTGCCGGCGGCGAGCACGGCCATCACGGCTTCAGCCACGGCCTTCGGCGATTGAGGGTTCTGGCCGGTCACCAACCGCCCATCGGTGATGGCAAATGACGTGAACGGCAGCCAGCCCTTGCGGTAACGCGCACCCTGGCTCACCAACCTGTCCTCAAGGAAGAAGGGCACCTGACTCTTCATGCCCGAGAACAGCTCCTCGCGGTCAGAGAATCCGGTGATGTTTCTGCCCTTGATGATCAACTGGCCTTGTTCATCCTTCAGATCCAGGAGTCCCGCTACACCATGGCAGACGGCCGATACGATGCCGCCCTGGTTGTAGATGGTTTCGGCGACACGCCGCAGGTCGGGGTTATTGGGGAAATCCCACATGACACCGTGGCCTCCCGTGAAGTAGATGACGCTGAACCGGGATGGATCGACATCGGCGATCGGTATCGTGTTTTGCAGGCGAGCGCGAAAGGCAGGGGACTGCAAATGCTCACGGGCAGCCTTGTCCATGTAAAGCCAGCCGAGGCTACGCTCGTCCAGAGGCACGGCGCCGCCCCTGGGGCTGGCAAAAACCGTCGTGTAGCCGGCCGCTTCCACCACATCGGTGAAATGCGTCAGCTCGGTCAGCCACAATCCCGTGCTATCGGTTCGTGAGGGATAGCTGGCGTGGTTGGTCATGATCACCAGTATCTGGCGATCTTGCGCAACAACCGTGGAAGGGGCCGGCCCGGCATTTGCAAAAGTCATGAATGCACCGCCTATCAATACCAACGCACAGGAAATAAAGGTTTTCAACATCATCCAGGGTCCGACAGTCATGCAGGTCCGTGCATGCTCACCTTAAACCTCACTTTAAGGTCAACCCCCGCTGCTGCAAAAAATCGCCGCGGCTACTCGTACACTTTTGCTTGACCCTCAACCTCACTTTAACGCTAGCGTCTGACGTTGATTGAGCAAGGCAACCACGCTCGCCATCAATCCTGTCAGGAGCAACGCATGAGTCAGCAAGACAACCCGGATACGCAGATGAAATGGATGATTTACGGCGCCAACGGTTATACCGGCGAGTTGATCGCTCGAGATGCCGTCAAACGTGGACTCAGGCCGGTGTTGGCAGGACGCAGCCGCGACAAGGTCGAAGTCCTGGCCCGTGAACTGGGCCTTGAAGCCCGGGTGTTCGGACTGGATGACGAGGCGCGGTTACTTGCCCAGATCAAGGGCCATGGCTTGGTCCTGCACTGCGCAGGACCCTTTTCAGCGACCGCCGCACCGATGATGGAGGCCTGCTTGCGTGCCAATGCGCACTATCTGGACATTACCGGCGAGATTGCCGTATTCGAACATGCCCAATCCCTGAATGAGCGTGCGCGTGCGGCGGGCGTGGTGATTTGCCCCGGCGTCGGCTTCGATGTGGTCCCGACTGACTGTGTCGCCGCGGCACTGAAAAACGCGCTGCCGGACGCAACGCATCTGGCGCTGGGGTTTGATTCGCGCTCCAGCTTTTCGCCTGGCACTGTCAAGACTTCAATCGAAGGCATGGCGCAGGGCGGCAAGGTACGCCGCGACGGGAAAATCGTCTCGGTACCGTTGGCCTATCGGGTCCGTCGTATCGACTTTGGCGCCGGAGAGAAACTGGCCATGACCATCCCCTGGGGCGACGTTTCCACGGCTTATCACACCACCGGCATTGCCAATATTGAAGTGTTCATACCGGGTTCTGCCGGCATGATTCGCGGCGCCAGATTTGCCAATTTGATTCGTCCGCTGCTGGGTTTGTCGTTCGTGCAGAGACTGCTCAAGGCGCGCATCGGCAAGACAGTGGTCGGTCCGGATGAGGAAAAACGTGCAGATCAAGGCACCTATGTATGGGGCGAAGCCCGTAACGCTCGTGGAGATTGCAAGGTTGCGCGTGTGCACACTGCAAACGTCTATAGCTTGACGATCTACGCTGCGTTGGCCGTGGTCGACAACCTGTTACGGATGCGCCCGACTGGTGGGGCCTACACGCCTGCGCGGTTGTTGGGCGCCGATCTGGTGACGCACCTGCCAGGGTCAGGTGACTTGAAGGTCGAATAGTGCTTGGGAGCTTGAACTAAATGGCAGTGGATCGAGTTCTTTATAAGCCTTTCAAGTTCAAATCGCCGCTTATGGCTGAACGTCCGCTTTTGGCCGATCTCTGCCTGTCGCCACCATCAGCTTTGGGTCGGTTTCTGCCTTCCATGACCGGCTGAAACCGACCCAAAACGCACATCAGTGGCAGGCAACGCCTCGGCGATGTTCAAGGCGGAGCAGGGCGCCTGATACAGCACGGGTGATTTTGATTAGCCAGCGTGGCTCAGGCCATTCCGAACCCCACTCAGGCGGGGAACCGGGCTATCCAGTGCCTGGCAATCTCTTCGCGCCGGCAGATCCACACCGCGTCGTGGCCTTGCACGTAATCGAGAAAGCGCGCCAGCGCCATCGCACGACCGGGATGGCCGCTGATCCGCCCATGCAGGCCGACGCTCATCATCTTCGGGTGTTGCGCGCCTTCCTGCCACAGCAGGTCGAACGCATCCTTGAGCAGCCGGAAGAAGTCTTCGCCGCAGGCGAAACCGTTCGGCAGCAGATAGCGGGCGTCGTTGTTGAGCAGTGTGTAGGGGATCACCAGGTGGGCGGGCGAGCCCGGGAGCCAATAGGGCAGGTCATCGTTGTAGGCGTCCGAGCTGTAGAGAAGCCCGCCTTCCTCACGCAACAGGCGGCGGGTGTTCTGGCTGACCCTTCCTGTGTACCAACCGACGGGGCGTTTGCCGCAGGCCTGCTCGATCACGTCGAGGGTGAGGCGGATATGGTGCCGTTCCTGGTCTTCAGGCATGTCGCGATAGTCCAGCCAACGGTAGCCATGCCCGGCAATCTCATGGCCGGCCGCGCAGAGCGCCTGGCCGATCGCCGGGGTGAGTTCCAGTGCCCGGCCGACGGCGAAGGCGGTCAGCGGCAGGCCTCGGGCGCGGAACAGTTCCAGAATGCGCCACACGCCTGCGCGCGATCCGTATTCGTACATGCCCTCGACGCTCAAGTCCGGCTCCCCAACACGGGGCGGGCGGCCCGGTAGTTCGTGAAGCCAGGCCTCCGACTGGGGGTCGCCATTGACGAGGCAGGATTCCGCGCCTTCTTCGATGTTGAGTACGAACTGCACCGCGACGCGCGCTTCACCGGGCCATCGCGGGTGGGGTGGACGGCCGCCATAACCGATGAGGTCGCGGGCGGACATCAGCCCAGCTCGAAGGTGGTGACGCCGAACACACGTTCGTGCGCGATCACCGGAGGAGGGCCGAGGTACATGCGTGCGCAGCCGAACACCTCGGTCATGCCCTGTTGGTGCACGAGCGCCATGGCGGCGGGGTTGTTCTCCGGGGCATCGAGAAACAGCGGGCCACCCTGCGCAAATTCCGCCAGGTGCGCGTAGAGGGCATTGGCCGCCAGGGCGTCATCGGCGAACAAGGGCCCGATCTTGCAGCCTTCCCGGCAGCGCCTTATGACGCCATAGCCGCTCAGCCTGCCCTCGCGCCGGCAACCCACGGCGAGTGCATCGGCCTGGGCTATCCATCCGCTCAGGAAGGTTGCGCGCGGGGCGGGGAAGCAGGTGCGGTCGTAATCGACCACCTGATCGAACGGGAAGGCGGCCAACGGCACGATGTCCTGGTCGTCTGCCTGGGAGGTCGTCGGGCGCTCGGTGATCTCGGCACGAAAACGCAGGTTGCGATGGGAGAAGACGAAACCACCCTTGGCGTAGTAGTCCTGCATCGTGAAGACGCCGTCCATGCCGATGCTCGCGCCCGGGCGCAGGCGGGCGAGGAGTCGCTCGCGGCGTGCGTGCCAGAGGGTATTGCCCAGGCCCTGGCTGCGATACTCAGGCCGGACGATGAAAAACCCCATGAAACCGAATTCGCCATGGTAGGAGGTGATGGCACCGCCGCCGATCAATTCGCCGTCCTGGGACGCCGCGATGAAGGCGGCAGGGTCGGTGGCCCAGAACAGCTCGGCGTCGTGAAGGCCGGGGTTCCAGCCCTCACGGGCAGCCCACTCGACGAGTTCGTCCAGCTCGGGACGGGTCATGTTGCGTATGACCAGCTGATTGGACACCGTGAAATTCTCCTCAGTCGCTAATCGAGCCTGTGGTCCATCCCCGCCCGGAACCCTTTCGGTATAGCTTCAACCCGAGTATTGATCCAGCTCGTCACATCGCCTTGAGGCGTTTACAGGGGCGCTTTCAAAAAGCGCTGTTCATGATCTGGATCCGGCAACAGGCAGGTGTCGTATTTCCCGAAGAGCCGATAGCGATTGAGCGCAATGCGGTCGTAGGCCCAGTCTCGAAGTGGGCGAGGGATGATGCGCAACAGGTTCACGGGGCGCCAGATGGCGGGTAACTGGGCAAAGATTTCGAAAAATGCTTGGGAACGCTCCCAGTAGAACCGGTCGCGGATCACCGCCATGCTGTGGAATTGATCCATGGGCAAACCTGCCCAGGCGAGCAGAGCCTGTCCCTCGGGTGACTGAACCGCCGCCAACCGCACGCGCCGCTGGCGGTCATGGCGAATCACGAACCTCACCCAGCCATTGCACAGCTTGCAGACACCGTCGAACAACACCACCGTCTCTCCGGGTTTGAGCAGCGGCGCGGGGGAGGGGAGGATTTTCGAGGCTGGCATGAGCGTGGGTCCAAGGGCGCCTGGGTATCTCGGATCATAACCGCGTGCTGGCGTTGAAGTCTGCAATTGGCTGATTGCTCTCGGTCGCGCAGAGGTGCAATCGACAGCCCAAAGCGGACATCCAGAATCTGGTCATGGAGGTAGGGGATGGCGGTATTATGTGATGCGCATTCGATAAGGAGATCGCTATGTCACCCAACAAAGCCTGCCCCGTTATTCTTCTGAATTCGTCGGTCCCACGCATTCTATTGTTCCGTCACCCACTGGCAGGCGTGCAACTGGTAAAAGGTACAATCGAGCCCGGTGAAACACCACCTCAGGCCGCGCTACGCGAATTGAAAGAGGAGTCCGGTATTGCCGCCACGGTTGTTTGTGATATGGGCTGTTGGATTGCTGAGCATCTGGATCAGATTTGGTCGTTTCAACTTTGTGAAGCGCAAGTACAGTTGCCAGAGAAATGGACTCATTACACGCTCGACGACCATGGCCACGCCTTTAGTTTTTTTTGGGCATCCCTTGATGATTTACCATTTACCGAATGTCATCCGGTCTTTTATCGAGCATTGATGCATGTGAACTCTACGTTGTCGAAGGGTGGTTACCTGAAGTCCCCAACATCAATACCCGAGACGACTATCCCCGACTTGAAGGTTCCAATGACGCTGTGACTAGAGCGTCTGCTTCTAGTCGAGACTGTGCAAAACTCCGTCATCGCGCTTCCACTGAATTGATTGATCCCTCATGACACTGACATTTTTCGTCTTTGCCTTTCAGTCCATTATCGGGCTTATTGGCACTTGTATCGTATTACCCCGCCCTGGTGTTATCCCGCCATCTACCAGGAACATCGATCACCCCTCCAGGCCCTGGCGAATTTTCTACCGGGCCATGGCCATCTGCATGTGCAATCTGGGGGCGTGTCTGGTGATCATGATTCCATTGGCCACGTTGTCGGGGAACATCAATGCGGGTGACCTATCTGACGTCACTCGCGCATTGTTGCTGGTGGCTTTGCCAATTCCCTTGCTCATCGCTTTCTATTGGCTGCTTGCAAAAGCAGTACGCAAGCGGGTCAGTGATCCACAATAAACCTGTCGAATGAAACGGCTGATGAGGCGATTTCTCCTGTTTCGCCAACAACTCGGTGGATGACTGTTTTTGGCCGATTGTGGTCTGTCACGAAGGGATGCTTCCGAGCCGAAGCGGACAGGCTCGTCCTCCTATTTGAATGATTCGCGAAAATCATTAATGACTTGGTTGATGGAAGGTCCTTGGGTGGCTGGTGGCTCCGGGCTTTCCCCAAATTCGCGCCAGATGAACAATGTCAGTTCTGCTCCGTCAGTCAGTGATTGAGCGCTTTCAACTGTAGCGAAGGTCTCCAGGAGTCTGTATCTCGCATCCTTCCAGAACAGTTCTTCGACCCAGTGATACACCGGGATGAAATGGAAATGAATGGGATAGCCAGGGTCATGGCCGAATCGACTGATGTAGATCCACTTCGGCTTTAGTCGCGATTCAATGGCTTTCTGAACTGCTGCGAGCAGGCCACCCAACTCTGCCAGAGCACAGCCCGGAAGGTCGGCCAGCGAGTTGGCGTGAGTCCGCGAACCGAGCATCAAATAACCAGGGAGCGCGGATGACATGTGATGATTGAGTATCCAATGATCGGTTTCATGAATGATGAACCGTGGTGCAATTTCCATGTGCGTTGATGTCCTTCGGCGATCGGTCACACAGAATATCAAGGCATCATGGTGACGTCCGCTCCTGGCCGATTTCTGCCCGTCGCGAAGGGGCACAACCCTTTGCAGATATTCATAACAGTTAAGCTGGAAGGCTGGCTTCAGCCGCTCCCGGTGAACGAAGCGAACGATGTCAACGCGTTGTCAGGCGCATTCCACGGAATGTTCCATTTAAAGAATTTCACCCTCGGGCGCACGGAAGGCCTTGCTGTAGTAGCCGGATTGGTCGAAACAGCAAACCTTCTTCTTGCCGGATGCAAGCATATCGCAAGCATCACCAATTCGTTTTGCGCGCGTCTTAAGTTGCTTGGCTGAAGTAATCCAATGTATCCAGTCTACTCGTGCGATGGTCGTCGTATTGTTCCAAACCTTACGAGCCTCAGGAGTGGCTTCCAGAGCCTCCTGAAAATCGGCTGGGATGTCTGGCTCGGGTTCTTTCTTCACAGGGGTTAGCTCTAGTGTAACGACATCCCCAACGGCCATGCCTGCGGCTTCGAGTAACTCTCTACTGACCTGCAGCCAATGGCTCAGCTGACCATCCGGCTCAAGGGTCGCCTGGAACGGGTGCCCATTGATTGTGCCTTCAACTGTCGTCCTTCCTCGCCTCGGAAGCTGTTCACTCGCGTCTCTAGGCAGTACTACGAACGCCCACGACGCATCATTACCCGGCTTTGCCGGACGAAGAAGCTTTGCTTCAAATCGGAATTTCACATCGATTGTTGTCATCGCAACTCCTCCAACTCATACGCCTGACTACTCTCTCGCGGCATCACCTTCGGATTTAAACGCGACTTAGCCCTGAGAAAAACGCGACATTGATGATGCCACGCCCAGCCGCGGTAAAGATCAGTACAGAAGGCCGACGCTGTCTATTAGCCACTAGTCTGTCCAGTGACTGCTCCTGGCCGACAGCTGTCTGTCGTGAGGGACTGAAAACGACCCTGGCAGCCAGTCATTTGATGCCTGCAAAAGGTGATTGATTCAATATCCAGAATTCCGAAACGACGGTCACTCGGGGGGCAGGGTGGAGCGTTCGGTTTCGCCTTGCAGCAACGCCAGGGCCCGATCGAAGTCGAAGCGCTCAAGTTGCTGCGCCACCCGGCTCAGACGCCTGGCCAATGCATCATCGAGAGACAACCGACGCAACTCATCAAGCGCCTCAATGGCTGCGGTGTCACTCTCGGCCAATAATTGCTCGAGCCGAGTAAGCCGGTCACCGAGTTCCGCTTCGGGTTGCGGCGGCTGCGCTTCAATAGCTGTTTTTTCCTCGGGCAAAAGCGCCAGCGCGCTCAATACGGGTATCAAACACTGCCTAACCTCGGCCAAGTGAGCTTGCACGCCATCGATCGGCTCGCCAGCCCGGCACGCTTGTTCCAGCTGTGCTGCAGCCTGTGCCAGCGCCTTGGCGCCGATGTTCCCCGCGTTACCATGCAGGGTGTGAGCCATTCGAACCGCCGCCGTTGGATCGGCGTCGGCGATTGCCGTTTTGAACTGTTCGACGAAGTGCTTCTGGGTCCCATGGAATGTGCGCAACAGTCGCAAGTAAAGGGCCGTCTTGCCCGAACAGGCAGCCAGACCGGCGAGCTGATCGATGCCTGCAAGCTCGGCGGGCAACTGTCCGGATGTCTCGGCAGCGGTCACCTCCCGCGCCCGGCCGCCACGCCCGGGTCGTGGCGTGATCCACCTGGCCAGCGTGGCGAACATGCCGTCGACGTCCAATGGCTTGGACAGGTGGTCATTCATGCCGCAGGCCAGGGCGCGTTCGCGGTCCCCGGCCATGGCGTCGGCGGTCATGGCGATGATCGGCAACGCTGCGAAGTCCGATTGCTGGCGAATCCTGCGGGTCGCGGTATAGCCGTCCATCACCGGCATCTGGCAGTCCATCAGCACACCATCGAAATCGCTGTCCCGGGCCAACCAGTCGAGTGCCTGTTGGCCATCGAATGCCAGCTCGAGCTCGATGCCTGCCTCTTGCAACAAGTCGCACGCCAGCTCCCTGTTCAGTTCGTTGTCCTCCACCAGCAGCAGACGCGCACCCTCCAGGCGTGCCATGTTGTCAGCGCTCTGCTCGTTGCGCTCATGGGCGCGGGTAGCGGTTTGGGGCACTTTGCCGAACACTGTGCCTATGGCTTCCAGCAAGGTGGACGGCGTGACCGGCTTGGTCAGCACCACCGGCAGATGGACGTCCTGGTGCCTGGCCTGTTCAAGTAACTCCTCGCGATCAAGGGCGGTGACCATGATGACGGACGGTGTGCGTGCCAGGTTGGCAGAGCGCATCTGGCGGACCGTCTCCACCCCATCCATGCCCGGCATCCGCCAGTCCATCAGGACCAGGTCGAAAGGCAGTGAATCCTTCTCGGCCTGCGCCAGCATGCGCAGGGCCATGCGACCACTTTCAGCGACGTCCACTTCGACACCGAAGCTGTGCGCCATGCCCGAAAGAATTTCTCGCGCACTGGCGTTGTCATCGACCACCAGCACGCGGATGCCCAGCAGTTCATCGGCAGTGAACATGCGTCGCGCAGGAGCATCTGCCTGCAGGCCCAGACTCACGCAAAAGTGAAACGTCGAACCGCTGCCCAGCACACTTTCGACCCAGATGCGGCCTCCCATCATCTCCACCAGACGCTTGGAAATCGCCAGGCCCAGGCCGGTCCCTCCGTACTTGCGAGTGGTGGAACTGTCGGCCTGGATGAAGGACTGAAAAATTCTCTGGCATTGCTCTTCGCTCATGCCGATGCCTGTGTCGCGCACCCAGAAATGCAGCTCGACCTTGCCCTCGTCATTCCCGGTGCGCTCGATGCCCAGCACAATCTCACCCTGTTCGGTGAACTTCGTCGCATTGTTGCCCAGGTTGGCCAGGACCTGGCCCAGCCGCAGCGGGTCGCCAATCAGTGCGGTGGGCAAATCGGCAACCGTGCTGTAGAGCAGCTCCAGGCCTTTATCCTCGGCCCTCAGGCCCACCACGTTGGTGAAGTTCTCCAGCACGTCTTCCAGGCGGAACGGAATACGCTCCAGGTCCATCCTGCCGGCTTCGATCTTGGAGAAATCGAGGATGTCGTTGATGATCCCAAGCAGGCTTTCCGCCGAGCGATGCACTTTCACAATGTAGTTGCGTTGCCGGTTATCGAGGTCGGTGCGCAGCGCCAGGTGACTCATGCCGATAATGGCGTTCATCGGCGTGCGGATTTCATGGCTCATGTTGGCGAGGAATTCGCTCTTGGCCCGTGTCGCCTCTTCGGCGATTTCCCGGGCGTGTTGCACTTGCGCCTCGGCGGCCTTGCGGTCGGTGATGTCGTAGTACCAACTGGCGCTGATGTTGCGCTCACCGAGTGTCAGGGGGACGGCCGAGAGCAAGACCTCGAAACGCTTGCCTCCATCGCGCTGCAGGCTGGCCTCGAAGTTTAGAACCGCGCCCTTGGCGGCTGCGGCCAGGAAGCGGTCGTGTGCCTGTGCGTCGCACCAGAAGCGACTTTCATCCATCTCGCCAAGTTGCTCGCGGCTGACGCCGAACAGGCCCTCCAGCTCCGGGTTGCAGTAACTCAGGAGGCCATCATCGCCACGGATCAGCATGGCCACCGGACTGCTGTCCAATACCGCACGCAACTGCGTTTCGCTGGATTTGAGCGCCGCTTGCATCTGCCGCCGCTCGCTGACATCGCGAACCGAAGCGCAGATACAGGTGCCACGCCCCTCCAGAAGCGGCAAGTGCGACAGGCCGATCTCCACGGAAAACAGGCTGCCATCCTTGCGAAGGCCCTTGAGGTCATCGAGTTTCGCGCCCATCTGCCGGGTGCTGCCATGGGCGATGAAGCCATTGCGCAACGCCACATGCCGACCGCGCGCCGCGTCAGGCACCAGCCGCTCGATGGTCTCGCCCACAAGTTCACCCGTGGCATAACCGAACAGCGTGTCCAGTTGCGGGTTGGTCATCAGGATCTCGCCCTCGGCATTGATGACGATCATGCCGTCCGGTGCCGCTTCGAGGATCGCGCGATACCAGGCCTTGGTGGCACGCAAGGCAGTCTGTTGTGCCTCCAGCTCCTTCGATTGCAGCTCCAGCCGCAAGGCCTGCTGACCCATTTCATCGGCCTGGCGCCGGGTCTCGCTCAGCAAGGACTGCACCGCCAGATGACGCTCCATCACCGCCATGGCACCGGCCAGGCGTGGCATGGCCTCCTGCAGCAGCGACTGTTCACGGGCCCCCAGCGGTTGATAACCCGCCAGCTCGAGCACACCGAGCAGACGTTCACCGCGCAATACCGGCTGCACCAGCAGATAGCTGGCCGGCACTTCACCCAACTGCGAATGCAACCGTCCGAGCGGCTGCGTCAGCCCCTGCAATTCACGAGGCGCACGATCCAGCGCGCACTGCCCTAGAAGGCCGGCTCCCAGAGCCACCGTCGGCGCCGGCGGGTAATCGGGATCGGTCGCGTAACCGCCAATCAGTTGCAGGCTTTCATCTTGATCCTGCACGCTATAGAGCACGCCTCGGCAGGTGCCGAGCATGCTCGCCATATGCCGCAAAAAAACCTGGGCCAGATCGCGTGGCGTTTCCGCTTGTGGCAAGTCAGCCTGGAGTTGCTCGGTTTGCGCCTTGACCCAGCGTTGGCGCTCCAGTTGTTGCGACTCGGTTTGCAGCGTCGCGATAGCACGCGCCAGATCACCGGTTTCATTTTGCAGATCGATATGGGGAATCGTCCCGTCCAGTCGGCCAGCGGTCAGCTCGTCAACGGCAGCGCGAACCCGGTAAAGGGGCAGGCGAATCGAGCGGCTGATCAACCAGCCCATCAACCACGCCAGTGCCAAGCCGCCCAGCAGCAATTGATAAGTGAGCCGGGTGCTGCGCCCGGCAAAGTCTGCGATCTGTTTGGCCGTGTCATGAATGGAGGCCTGTTTGATTCGCGCCATCTGCTTGAGCAAGTTGTCCCCTCGCTCATCCAGCCCCTGGAACCCGACGCTATTGATCATCCGCAAGGCTTGCGCCTGATCCCCAACGGCAAGTTCCAGTGCTGCCTCACTGTCGTGCAGCAAACGCTTCAACAAAACCTCGAACGTGGCGAATCGCTCCTGGTTTTCCTCGCGCCAGAGGGTCGGTTGTGTCTGTAGCAGCGCCTCTTCAAGATGTTGTCGAGCCTCACGAAATTGCTCGACGCCCTTGCTACGATCATCTGCGTTGTTGCCGCCGACCGCATGCTGCAATCCCTGCATGAGATGCGACATCTGCACCCGTGCTTCCTGCAAGGGTTCAATACCCGCTAACTCATGCTGGTACAGCCTCTGCATATCCGCTTTCAACAAATCCTGGGTACGCAGACTCTGCACGCCGAGCACCAGAACCAGCGCCCCTAATGTCGCGAAGCCGAGGATCAGCTTGATACGAAGAGGCAGGCGTTCAAGTTGAGCGAGTACTCGGGTCATGGCAATTCCCGTTGATGAAAAACCGGCGCGTTGACCGTTCAGGGTTTCTGGAGAGTGCGTTGCAGGTTGATCAGCATGGCCATGTCCTGATCGCTGTCCGCAAAGCGCTCGGCAATGAGATGGAATTGCTCGGCGTTGGCAAGGAAGGCATCACAGACGTCTGGGTCGAAGTGGCTCGCGCGCCCCTGCCGAATGATCTCCACGGCCTGTTCGTGCGGCATTCCCGCCTTGTACACACGACGACTGATCAGCGCGTCATAGACATCCGCCACCGCCATCAATCGGGCGCTCATGGGGATTTCTTCGCCAACCAGTCCCTGCGGGTAGCCGCTGCCATCCCACTTTTCCTGGTGGCTGTAGGCGATTTCCTTGGCCATGCGCAGAAAGTCCACCGAAAGGCCCAACTGATCCTCGGCACGCTGGATGGCATCGCGCCCCAGGGTGGTGTGGGTTTTCATGATCTCGAATTCTTCCGGGGTGAAGCGCCCCGGTTTAAGCAGGATGTGATCAGGAATGCCGATCTTGCCGATATCGTGCAGCGGTGCCGACCTGAACAGCTGGCGGATGCTGTCATCGTTCAGGAATTGACTGAAACGCGGATGATCGCGCAGCAGTTCAGCCAGCAGCCTGACGTAGTGTTGGGTACGACGGATATGGTTGCCCGTCTCGTTGTCGCGGGTCTCGGCCAGCGAAGCCATGGCCTGGATAGTGACATCCTGAATGGCTACCACTTCACGGGTGCGGCGTTGGACTTCCTGCTCGAGAAAATCGTTCTGATCGCGAAGGAAGTCAGCCGCGGCCTTGATCTTCAGTTGGGTCTGCACCCGGGCCAGGACCAATGGCGGACTGATCGGCTTGGTGATGTAGTCGACCGCGCCCAACTCCAGGCCCTGGATTTCGTTTTCCATTGACGCCAGGGCCGTGAGGAAAATGATTGGAATCTGGCGGGTGCGCGGATCTTGCTGCAGCAGCCGGGCCACGTCATGCCCCGACAACCCCGGCATCATGATGTCGAGCAGGATCAGATCCGGCAGTGGATTGTTTTGCAGCACGCGCAACGCCGCTTCGCCGCTGTTGGCGGCCTTGACCCGATACCTGTCCTTGAGCAGGTCAGTCATCAGCATCAAGTTGTCCGGCGTGTCATCGACCACCAGAACGGTGGCCGCAGGATAAACATCCTGTTCAATGCCCATGTCTTTAGGCTCCGCTGCCCGATGAAGGAATGCGTAAAGTCCCTCTATTGCAGACAAGCGTAGCTCTATTCATGGCAATTGCCGGGCATCGGCTCCCCCCTTGAAGGGCCGCTTGCTGACCCGAAGCCTGGCGGCATTGCCGACCTCGGGACTATTCTGCGCAATCCGGCATCAACAGCAGGTGGTGTCCGGTTCTTCTGGCGCGACTCCAAGGGGATAGAGTCGATCATCAAACTGACTCAAACGCGGGTACTCGAGGGGGGGATCCTCACCGATGTTTTCCAGGCGTTGGCGGTACCCCTTCAGGAAATCCTGTCGAGCTTCATCAGTGATGTACGGCACATGCCAACCGACAAATGGCTGCAGCACGTCCATTCCGACATAGGCCAGGGTTCCGCGCAGTAGCGGGCGCAGCATGTCCTCCAATGGGCCATGGATGGCGTTGTCGCCGAACATGTGTTCGCGCCCGCCCAGGGTCACGGTCACCAGGGCTTTCTTGCCGCGCAGGCCGCCCTGATCGTAGAAACGCTTGCCGCCGTAACAAATGCCGGATACCAGAACCCGATCGATCCAGCCCTTGAGGATGGCCGGTGTCGAGAACCAGTAGACCGGGAAGTTGAGGATCAGCAGGTCCGCCCACAACAGTTTGTCCAACTCTTGCTGGATATCGGCGGCGAGTGTCTGTTCTTTGCTGCTGCGTCGTTGCTCAAGTGCGTAGACCAGATACCCGGGGTTTTCCCGGGCGCGGAAATCCCCGGCACCGGCCACCGGATTCCAGTTCATTTCGTACAGGTCGGATACCCGGACCTGATGCCCTTGGGATTGCAGCGTCTCAACCGCTTGGTCGCGCAAGGCGGCGGTAAAGGATTTCGGTTCGGGATGGGCATGTACGATGAATACATTCATGGCGATTCCTTGAATTGAGGGGGGGCTGAGTGCAGTGCACTCGCGCCGGTCAAAAGTAGGTGGGCCATGTGCGCATTTCGTGGCGCCCGATGCCGTTATTGATTGCGCGCCGCTGTGCCGCCAGTGCCTCGACGAGAAAACGACGGGTTTCTCCCGGTGCAATCACCTCGTGGGTGCCCAGCGCACCGGCCAGTGCAAAGGCCGAGGTGTCTTTCGAGAATTCAGCGTACAGGCGCTCGTAGCGCTCGGGATCCGTCTCGCGCGTCACGCCATGCACGACGCTGACCGCCACGCCCGGGTCGACGAAGCTGACATCGGCCGAGCACCAAGCGGCCGACTGGTCGCTGTTGCGGCCACCGCCGAAATTCAGATAGGCCTGGCCGAAACTCTTGCGCACGATTACCGAGAGCTTGGGTACCGAGCACAGTTGTACGGCGTGGATCATGTTCATGATGTGCGCCGGTGCGCTGCGTTTCTCACCTTCGATGCCCACGAGGAAGCCGGGGGTATCGACAAGAAACACCAGTGGAATGTTGAACGAGTCGCACATGGCGATGAAGCCGGTGGCCTTGCGGCAGGCATCGGCGTCCAGCGCTCCACCCTTGAATTGCGGATTGGACGCGACGATCCCGATGCTGGCGCCTTCAAGGCGGGCGAGAGCGGTAACGACCGAGCGACCGAATCGGTCCTTGAGCGCAAACAGGCTGTCGCGGTCGACCAGCGTCGCCAGCAGCTTGCGCATGTCGTAGGTTTTGCTGCGCTCCACCGGGACGATGGTTTCCGGGCCCGACGGGTCAGGTCGATCCTCGGGCCCGCAGGGCAGGAGGGCGGGTGTCTCATTCGAGTGAGAGGGCAGGTAGCTGAGAAACTGCCGGATAGCGCTCAATGCTTCCTGGTCAGTGTTGACCACCTTGTCGGCCAGACCGGTGATTTCAGCATGCATGCGCCAGCCGCCGAGTTCCTCGGCGTCCGAGGATTCACCGATCGCCACGGAGGTGACTTTGGGGCTGGAGACGGCGAGCAATGCACCCTTGCGCATGACGGTGAAGTCCGCCAGGCACGAGTACCAGCTTGCCGATCCAAAACACGGGCCCAGTACTGCGCTGACCCACGGGGTTTCGCGGCGCCGGCAGTATTGCTGGGCGTCCTGGCCGGCACTGGCCATGCTCGCCGCGCCCATCGCGTCCTGCATGCGCTGGCCGGACGATTCGCCAAGAAAGATCAGCGGCATGCCATTGCGAGTGGCGCATTCCTTCATGTAAGCGATCTTGCGTGCATTGATCCATGAGGACGACGCGCCTTTGACCGTCATGTCGTTGGAGACCACGGCCACCCGACGCGAATCGATGCGACCGAAGCCGGTGATCTTGCCGTCCGCCGGCGTGCTGTCCCGGTCCTCGGGCCGGGAGGAGTGGGCGAGCATGCCGATTTCGCTGAACGACTGCGGGTCGAGCAGGCCCTCCAGTCGTTCCCGTGCATTGAGCACGCCAGCCTCGCGGCGCGCCTGGAGCTTGGCCTCGCCACCCATTTGCAGGGTGTTTTCGCGGCGGGTCTGCAGTTGCTGTTCCGGTGATGGGTGTTCGCAGGTCATCGTGAGGTCTCATTGGGAACTGTGACGGCACGTCCGGCGATTTCGCCGTGACGCAATGTGTGAAGGACTGGCGGCACTTCGTACAGACGGGCGCCATCGCGCCAGTCGAACAGACGAAGGGCCTGCAGGGTTCGGATCGGGATTGTCGTCTTCATGGTCGATCACCCTTTGCCAGAACCAGGGTCATGAACGCCGACATCAACAACCCGCTGGACTGGACCAGGCAACTGCTGGCGTTGGCGACCTGGCGCCCGGCGCATTCGCCACGCAGCTGACGCACGGATTCGATCATCAATTGCATGCCGAACTGGCCGGAGTGGTTGAAGGCCAGCCCGCCGCCGGAGGTATTGACCGGCAATGCACCGCCGGGCGCGGCAATGCCGCTGCGCAAGAATGCGCCGGCCTGGCCGGGTGGGCAGAAACCCATGGCTTCGAGCGCGACGAGCACGTTGATGGTGAACGCATCGTAGATCTGCACCATGCTCAATTCGTCGCGCGCGATGCCGGACATGCAAAGCGCACGCTCGGCGCAGTCGGCGATGACCCCAGGGCCGAGCCAGTCAGTCGAGCCCAGTGGCGTGACGTGATGCCGATAGGCATCGGCGAAGCCGCGGATGTAAACCGGTGGTTTCGCCAGCGTGCGCGCGCGGTCGGCTTTGGTGAGAACCAACGCACCGGCGCCGTCGCTGACCAGGCAAATATCGGCCTTGCGCAGCGGGTCCGAGATCAGTGGCGACGCCAGGTACTCCTCCATCGTCAGCGGTTTGCGCAGCGTCGCCTGAGGATTCAACTGTGCCCAGCGTCGTGCGTTGATCGCCACCTCGCCGAGGTCTTCCTCGCTCGCCTGGTAACGATGCAGATACTGCTGCGCGAGCATCGCGTACCAGCTGATCGGGCTCAGTACACCGTAAGGCGCAACAAATTGTCCCGACGGCGAGCGCGGCTCGTTGATGACACCGCCGCGATTGCGGCTCTGATCCAGTCGCTGGGTGCTGCCGTAGGTGACCAGCGCCACCGAGCACAACCCCGCCTCGATCGCGGCCATGGCGTGGATCAAATGGGTGAGCGGCGAGCCGCCGCCGACCACCGTGCTGTCGACATGACGTGGCGTGATGCCCAGGTACTCGCTCACCAGCAGCGCGTTGGCGCGGTCGTCCCAGTGCGCGAAAACCCCATCGACATCGGCCAGGGTGAGGCCGGCATCGAGCAGGGCGTCACGGGCCGAGCGGCATTGCAGCGACAGCGCGGTGTCGCCAGGCGCCGCCTTGCCAAGCCCGGCCTCGCCGACACCGACGATGGCGTAGCGGCCCGCCAGGCGGGAAGGGTCGTTGCTCATGCTTGCGCCTCCTGGGCGGCGAGCTGCGCGCGCACGTCTTTCTTCAATACCTTGCCGACCGGACTGCGCGGCAGGCTCTCCCAGAACAACACTTGCTTGGGCGTTTTCAAGCTGCCGAGTTTTTCGCGGCAGATCGCGACGAATTCCTCGGCGGTCGCGCTGGCGCCGGCCTTGAGTTCGATCACGGCGATGACTTTCTCACCCCAGTCGGCATCGGGCAGCCCGACCACCGCGCAATCCATCACCGCCGGATGCGCCCAGATCACTTGCTCGATCTCGCTTGGGTAAATATTGAAACCGCCGGAGATGATCATGTCCTTGGTGCGATCGACGATGTACAGATAGCCGCCTTCGTCGAACACGCCGATGTCGCCGGTGTGATGCCAGCCGAAGCGGCGGGCCTCGGCGTTGGCTTGCGGGTTGTCGTAGTAACCCGGCGCTACCAGTTCGCCGCGGGCGACGATTTCGCCGCGTTCGCCAGGCTCGACGAAGCGTCCTTCTTCATCCATCAGCGCCACTTCGCAGGCCCCGGTGGGGCGACCGGCCGAACCCAGGTGCTTGCCGTCGCGCATATGGTCTTCGCGAGTCAGCAGAGTGATCACCCCTGGCACTTCGGATTGACCGTAGGCCTGCATGAACACCGGTCCCCACAGGGCAATGCCCTCGCGCAGCTTGTCCACGGACATCGGCGCCGCGCCGTAGATCACGTATTCCAGCGAGGAGCAGTCGCGGGTCCGGGCATCCGGGTGCGACAGCAGTCGGTAGATCAGGGTCGGCGGCAGGAACAGGTGGGTGATGCGCTCCCGTTCGATGGTTTCCAGCACGACACCCGGATCGGCGGATGCTGCGATGACGTTGCGTGTGCCGAAAATCGACAGCGCCATGGCGGTCGCGCCGGCGGCGTGGGTCAGTGGTGCCACGACCAGGTGCGCCGGGCTTTTCGCCGGTGGCATGAACTGGTTGCTGATGCGGTAGCAGGCCAGCAGCGCACGATGGCTTTGCATGATCGCTTTCGGCCGGCCGGTGGTACCGCCCGAGGATTTGATCAGGGCGGTATCGTCCAGCGAATTGCGCACGGTGCAGCGCTGGCCGGCGTGTTCCTGGCACCAGTCGGCGATGCTCAGGCCGGCGATGGGCTGGTCCAGGCCGATCACCGTGGTCAGCGTCGGCACGCCTGCGCGGATGCGTTCGACATGCTCGGCGTACTGGGAATGCAGGACCAGCACCGACAGTTGGGTGAAACTCATGAACCAGATCAGGCTGTCGATCGAGTCGCGGGCGTTGAGTGGCACGAAAGTCGCCCCCGCGCGCAACGCACCGAGCATGGCGACGAAACTCAACGGGTGATTGGGCGCCAGCACGCCGACATGGGCGGATCGCAGGCGCAGCAGGGACAGGGCATGACCGATCGCGTGGGATTCGGCTTGCACCTGGGCGTAGGTGAGGCTGAACCCGGTGCCTTGCAGGCAGATGTTATCGGGATGGCGATTGGCGCCGGCATCGAAGTAGTCGGTGATCATTTCCATGGTGACGGCTAATCCAAAAGAGTGAACTGGGGCAGCGTGCAGGATTCGCTGACGGTTTCGAAACAGACCCTGACGGCGGCGCCGATCCGCACGCGCTCAAGGTCGGCGTCGAGGATGTTGGCGACCAGCCGGACGCCTTCATCAAGGTCGATCAGCGCGACGACGTAAGGCAGCCGGGCCTCGAAGGCCGGCGACGGGGCAATGCGGCTGACCGTGAAGGAATAGATGCGCCCATGGCCGCTGGCATCGATCCACTCGATGCGCTCGGACAGGCAGCCGATGCAGAATGCGCGCGGGTAGAACTGGCAGTTGCCGCAACTGGCGCAACGCTGGATGACCAATCGTTGCTCCTGGGCGGCCGCCCAATAGGCGGCCGTTTCGGCGGTGGGCTGCGGCAGTGGTCGTGGCGGGATGGGAGTCGACATGGCAGCCTCAGTGAGTACGCAATTCGAAACCGGCCATGGCGATATGCACATGACGTTGTTCCGGCAGCCTGGCCAGACCGGCGATCAGCTCGCTCAGCGGACGACGCACATTGAAGGTGTCGTCGATCACGGTCGGAAGCAGGCCGGTGATTTTTTCGTCGCCATACATGGCCCGCAGCAGCAATTCATCATCCGACAAGCCGGCGTAGCGGCGACGCAGTTCAGGGACTCGCGGCGCCAGTACCGGCGGCTGTAGGGCGATTTCGCGGGAGCCATTGGCGAGCACACGATCCTTGACGTCGGGGTCCACCGGCAGGGGCAGGGCGCCGAAGTAGCCGCACACGTACTTTTTCACTTCATCCGGCACCACCTTGTAACGCTCGCCGCTCAGCACGTTCATCACCGCTTGCGCGGCGATCATCGCGGGGAAGGGCGTGGCCATCACCGGCGAACCGAGTTCGACGCGGATCCGCGCGATCTCTTCGAGCACCACCGGCAGCTTGTCGGCGATGCCCGCCAGTTGCAGCTGCGATTGCAGGTTGGACATGGCGCCACCGGCGTACTGGGTAACGAAGTGCGCCGGGTCGTATTCCGCCGGAATGCCTACCGGGAAGCCGTTCTCTTCGGCAATCCCGGCGAGGTAGTCACCGATCTCGTCCGCCGCGCGGTCATCGAAGTCGACCTCGAAACCAATCTCGCGCAGGTTGCGCGCCAGCATCTGCGCCGATGGCCCGGCATTGCCGTTGGCCAACGGATCGATCGAGCACAGCAGCCGGTCGGCACCCTGTACGGCTGCTTCAAGTGCAACCAGCGAGCCGGTCGCGTTCAGGCAATGGGTGAGCACTTCCAGTGGTCGATCGCCGATCACGGCCTTGATGGCCGGCACAATGCTGCGCACCTGCTCCACTGTCATGCTGCCGCCGGCATCGCCGAAGGCAAAGGCATCGATGTCGAAGCGCTGGATGGCCTCCCGGGCCTTGGCGGCATAGAAAGGTGCGTCATAACCGGGTGCCAGGTTATAAATCAGCCCGATCGTGGTGGTGGCACCCAGGCGCTTGGCCGTGGCGATCGATGTCGTCAGGTTGTCCCAGCAATGCAGTGACTCAAGAAAGACAATATCGCGCGCGCCATTGGCGACCAGCCGTTCAACATACAACTCGCTGAGGTCATCCGGCTCGGGGTAGAAGCTGCGCAACATATTGCTGCGCACCGCTGCACGCAGCGGTGTGTGGCGGATACGCTCGGACAACAGCCGTAGCCGTTCCAGTGGATTCTGGTTGAGGAACAGTACGCTGGCGTCGAATTGCACCAGCGCTACGGTTTCAATGGCATGGAAGCCCAGGGCATCCAGACGCTCGGCCATCGGCAGCATGTGCTCGGTGCGCATGCGCGTGGCCCACAGGCACTGGTGCGCGTCACGCAGGGTGGCATCGACCAGCTGGATACGGCGACGTTTGCCGGTGCGGATGAACTCCGCATTCACTTTTTCGCGTAGTTGATTCAGCACATGTCACCCCTTGCTGTGTTCGAGATGGATGGACAGGCCCGGGCCTGTGACACTCAGTACGGTGTAGCCGGACCAGCGTTGCAGCAGCCCTTGGGTCAGGGCTTGCTCGGGGGTGCGGATTTCATACTCAAGCTTCTGAAACGGCGGCAGTGCAGGGCGGCCGCAGATCAGGGCGGCCAACGCATCATCGGTGGACAGATTGATCGGACGGCACGGCGTCGCGACGGCGCCGATGCGTTGTTGCAGGCGGGTCAGTGACGTGTCGACCGGGCCGTAGCAGCCCTGCAGCCAGCGGCGCAAGGCGGGTTGCAGCGTGGCATAGCGTGGTTCGGCATCCAGATGTTCGAGTGCCTGTCGTGCAATCGCTTGCGCGAAGGGCGGCAGCATCGGCGGGTTGCCCAACTCCTGGCGTATGCGCGTGCACTCGCGGGCAAACCCGAACAGATCCACCAGGCGTCCGCGCGAACGCAAGGCCTGCATGGCGTCGGCGGCGATTTCGCCTGGCAGTTGATGTTCGTAAGGCGCCAGGTCGAATGCCCAGGGCTGGCTTTCGGGGAAACCTTGTTGATCCGCCACGGCGGCGAACTGGGCCTCGGCTTCTTTTATACGGTCCGGGTCCGGGGCTTGCAGCGACAGTTCGAGCAACGCCGCCGAGCGCACCAGCAGGGGCAACGCAGGCGTCGATGCACCATTGGCGACACAAGGCAGCGCGGCATCGAGGCGATCGATGCCCAGTCGAATCGCCTCCAGTGCAACCTGCGGGCCGAGTCCGGTGTGGCAGCGAGTGTGCAGGTCCAGCGGCGTGCCATCGAGGCCATCGCGCAGTGCTGTAAGTAGCCCGGGCAGGCGATCGACATGCAGCAGGCCGGCTTCGTCGCGCAACATGATGCGCTGTGCGCCGGTCTGGGCGAGTCGTGCAGCAGAGGCCGAATAGTGGGCATCGCTGTGCTCATGATCGTCGACGTAGGGCAGGGCGGCGATGACGCTCAGGCCGTTGGCCAAGGCCATTTGCACAGCGCTATCCAGACGCTGGAAATCCAGCTGCGGATCGATCAATACGACCTCGCTGATGCCATTCCGGGCGAGCAATCGCAGCCAGGTGTTCAGGGCCTCGCCCGACAGCACATCGATATAGCCATGGGTCGCCAGCAGATTCACCGTGGCGCGCAGCGGCGTGCCATTGGCGCGCTCGCGCAGCGCAGCAACGCGTTGCAGCGGGTTTTCCTCACGGCTGACGCACTGGGCGATCACCGCCGGGCTCAAGACTTCGATGGCGGCAAGACGTGCGTGCCCCAGCGAGTTCATCGTCCCCAGCAACATCGCGGTGCTGGCGGCACCGCCCCAGACGGCGGTCTGGCCGTCACTGAGGCTGACATCGACCAAAGTAGTCATGCTCATGCGCGCTCCCTGGCTTGTTTCAACGCCTGCTTGCGGGCCGGTACGAACACGTCTTCGACCCAGCGTGTGGTGACGCGGCCGGCGACGAAATCCGGATGGTCGAGCACGGCATGGTGGAAGCTGGCGGTGGTCGACAGACCGACGACTTTCATGTCCTCCAGCGCCTTGCGCATCAGCACGATCGCTTCACCGCGGGTCGGTGCATGCACGATCAGTTTGGCCAGCAGCGAGTCATAGAACGGCGGCACGGTGGCGCCGCTGAAGCAATGGGTATCGACGCGTACGCCCTGGCCCTTGGGTGCCAGCCACTCGCTCACCAGGCCGGGGCTGGGCAGGAAATTGCGGTCCGGGTCTTCGGCGTTGATCCGGCATTCGATGGCGTGACCGCTCAGTTTGACGTCGGCCTGAGTGAACGACAGCGGCAGGCCGGCGGCGATGCGGATCTGCTCGGCCACCAGATCGAAGCCCGTGATCATTTCCGTCACCGGGTGCTCGACCTGGATGCGCGTATTCATTTCCAGGAAATAGAACGTACCGTCGCGGTCATCGACCACGAATTCGATGGTACCCGCGCCGAAGTAACCGACGTTTTTCGCCAGACGCACGGCGCATTCACCCATTTGCTCACGGGTTTGCGCGGCGAGGCTCGGGGAGGGGGCTTCCTCGATCAACTTCTGGTGACGACGCTGGGTCGAGCACTCGCGTTCGCCCAGGTGCACCACGTTGCCGTGGCGATCGCCCATGATCTGGATTTCGATATGCCGCGCCAGCTCGATGAACTTCTCGACGTACAGGGTCGGATCGCCAAAGGCCGCCTGGGCTTCCGAAGAGGCCGAGCGGAATGCCGCCTCGGCCTCTTCATCGCTGCGCACGATGCGCATGCCACGTCCGCCGCCACCGGCGGTGGCCTTGAACAGCACCGGATAGCCGATTGCGCTGGCGATGCCGCGTGCGGTCTCGGCATCGGCCACCGCATCGGAGCCGGGGACGCGCGGCACTTCGGCTTTTTCCGCCAGACCGACGGCGGTGATCTTGTCGCCCATCGAATCGATGATCTGCGCCGACGGGCCGATAAACACCAGCCCGGCGTCTTCGCAGGCCTGGGCGAAATGCGAGCGTTCGGAGAGGAAGCCGTAGCCGGGGTGGATGGCGTCGCAGCGGTGCTCCAGTGCCGTACGGACCAGCAACTCGGCGCACAGATAGCTTTGCGCGGCGGGCGGCGGGCCAATGATCACGCACTGGTCGGCCAGGCGGGCGGCCAGGCTGTCGCTGTCGGCTTCGGACACCGCCGCCACCGATTCGATACCCAGGGTCTTGCAGGCTCGCACGATGCGAACGGCGATTTCGCCACGGTTGGCGATCAGGACCCGACGAATGTCGCGGGTTGCCACGGGAATGCTGCTCATCAACGAGCCTCCGGTTCAATAATCATCAAGATCTGGTCGCGCTGAACCATCTGCAGGTCCTGGGCGACGATGCGCACCACACGGCCCTTCACCGGGGAGGCGAGGGTGTTGAAGAGCTTCATGGCTTCCACCAGGCACAGTGGCGCGCCGGTTTCCACCAGGGTGTTTTCTTCAACGAACGACGCCTGGTCGGGGCTGGGTTTGCGATAGAAGGTGCCCATCATGGTCGCTCGCACGGCCACCTGGCCCTCGGCGATTTCAGGCTCGCTTGCGGCTGCCGCAGGGGCGGCGGCCGGTGCGGTTGTTGCCGGCGCGGCGCCTTGGGCAGGTGCCGGCGAGCGCTGGATCGTGCCGGATTTGCTGGCGGTCAGCGTGGTGTCACCGACGCGGACTTCAAGGAAGTCCAGATGGGTCGTGTGATCCAGGATCTCCAGGATTCTTCGTGCTTCTTTATGTGTGAGCGACATGCCTCGGCCTCTTGTTGTTCGAATTGCCTGGTCGGATAAAAACATCGAAACGTAGGATTGTCAACAATCGTACAATCATGTAATTTGCAGTTCGTGAGCCAAGGCGTTCGCACAGCGCTGGATACAAAAAGCGTAGCCCGCGACGGCCAGAGGCCTGGCGATTTCAGAAAACAGTGGTGTTTTGGAGGGGGCGAGAATGAGTACAATCGCGGTTAAGTCGGATGTCGCGGGTACGGTGTGGCAGATTCATGTCCGCGAAGGCGATATCGTTGAAGAAGATCAGACCCTGGTCATCATGGAGTCCATGAAGATGGAGATCCCGTTGATGGCGCTCGAGTCGGGTCGAGTAGTGAGTGTCCTCGTTGCCGAAGGCGACGTAGTGAAAGATGGCCAGGATGTTTTGCTGATGGAGTGCGATTGAAGTCTATGTCAATGAATGCAGGTTCGGCGTCGGCCGCCAAGGGCGGTAGTGCAATAGGTATCACGCGGGCCGGTCGCCAGCGCGTTCTGACGATGCCGGAGCAGATTGCCGAGAGCATTACGCTGGCGATTCTGCGCGGTGAATACGGGCCGGGCGATTCGGTGCGTGAGCAGGAGCTGGCCGATCACTTCCAGGTCAGCCGTGGTCCGATCCGCGAAGCCCTGCGCATTCTCGAGAAGGTCGGCGTCGTGACCATCGTGCCGCAGCGTGGCGCGCATGTGACTTCATTGAGCAGGCAGGAAATCGACAACCTGTTCGAGATCCGCGCCGTGCTGGCCGGATTGCTGGCCAAGTACCTGGTCGATCTCGATGCAGCGGTCGTCAACCAGATGGACGCCATCGTCACCCGGCTTGAACTGATCGCCGGGCAAGCCGATGCACTGGACGAGTATGCCCAGGGCAGTTATCGCCTGAGCACGGTGTTGTTTCAGTCCTGCGGCAACAAGCAGTTGGCAGAATTGATGGGTGCACTGGCGATCCAGACCGCACGCTACACCCGCTTGGGCTTGCGCTCACCGGAGCGTCGCCAGGCTTCCGCCGTTTATTGGCGCGGGTTGGTCGAGGCACTTGGGCAGAACAACAGTAGCGCCGCCGGCAACCTGATGGTCGAGCTGATCAACGCTTCCCATCAAGCGGCATTGAACCACTTGGAATAACCGTACACAGGGGGCACAACACTCCCTAGTGCTGTGTCTAATTGTCGACAATAAGACAAAATATCATGACAAAAAAACGCACCGCAGGACTCATGCTCAGTTGGGCAGCCCGGCAACACCGCGGCCGCACCTCGTTGATCTTCGGCAACAAGGCACTGACTTACGACGAGGTGGAGGCGGGCAGTAACCGTCTCGCCCACGCCCTGATTTCCCTTGGCTTGCAAGTGGGGGAGCGCGTCGCCGTGTTGCTCGACAATTCGCCTGAAGCGATAGAAAGCGTTTTCGCTGCAGAGAAGGCCGGCCTGGTCTACGTGGCGCTCAACGCCCGGCATACCTTGGCCGAGCAGATCGCGATCCTCGACGACGCCGGCGCGAGCCTGCTGGTGGCGGGGCCGGAATTTCGCGAGATCAGCCTGGGGGTCATGGGTCGCGTCGAGAGTCTGCGTCACGTCATGGCGCTCGACTGGCAGGCACCGCAGGTGCTGGATTACCGCCAGCAACTCGCCTCGATGCCGGCCTGTGCGCCCAATGTCCAGGTGTCGCCCGACGCCTTGCTGCGTATCGCCTATACCTCCGGCACGACCGGCAAACCCAAGGGCGTCACCTATACGGTCAAGCGTTGGTACGAGCGCCTGACCAACCATTTCTACGCCATGGAATACAGCCTGGGCGTGACCGATGCGATGTTGCACGTCGGTCCCTTGACCCATGCCGCCGGTGTGCACCTGTTGCCGTGCTACTTGCGGGGTGCGCGCAATGTGATCCTGGAGAAGTTCGAGCCGCTGGAAACGCTGCAACAAATCGAACGCCAGCGGATCACGCAAATGATGTGCGTGCCGACCATGCTCACGCGCTTGCTCGACACGCTCGACAGCGGGGTCGCGGCCGATCTGTCGTCGCTGCGTTGCATCCATTACGGGACCGCGCCGACTTCCGTCGACCTGATCCGTCGGGCCATGGCGCGGTTCGGCCCGGTGATGCGCCAGCAGTACGGAATGACCGAGGCCGTGCAGCCGCTGGCGGTGCTGTATCCGTACGAACACGCAGAGGATGGCGTGCTGCGCTCCTGCGGCAAACCGACTGCCAACGTGCAGATCACGGTGCGCGACGCCCAGGGTATAGAGAGGGCGGTGGGGGAAATCGGCGAGATCGCCATCGCCACCGATGGCATCGGCGAAGTGGCGTTCTGGCGCCGTCCCGATCTGGAAGCCGAGGCGATCCGTGATGGCTGGTACTACTCGGGCGATCTGGGTTACCTCGACGAGCAGGGCTTCCTTTATATCGTCGGGCGCAACAAGGACATGATCATTTCCGGTGGCTTCAACGTCTATGCGCGGGAAGTCGAGGACGCCCTGGAAAGCCATCCGCAGGTGCTCGAAGTCGCGGTGCTCGGATTGCCCGATGCGGAGTGGGGCGAGCGCATCGCAGCGTTCGTCGTGCGCCGCGAAGGCACCAGCGTCGACAACGAAGCTCTCGGCATTCACTGCGCCGCGCTGATCGCCGGCTACAAGAAACCGCGCCTGATCGAGTTCGTCGACGCCCTGCCGCGCAACAACGCCGGCAAGGTGGTTAAAAACATTCTGCGCGACGACTATCTCGCGCGCCTGCAGAGGAAATCGTCATGAGCACGCCTGTTGCCCCTGAATGGTCCCGGGAACTCGCCGACATCCGCGCTCGCCGCGAAGTTGCCTATGCATTGGGCGGCCCGGAAGCAGTGGAGAAGCATCATGCCCAGGGCAAGCTGACGGCGCGTGAACGCATCGGCCACCTGCTCGATGGCGAAAGCTTCGAGGAGTTCGGCATCCTCGCCGGTGCCGTGAAATACACGGCCGAGGGCAAGATCGCTTCCGCCACGCCGAGCACGGCGGTGGTTGGCGTGGGCAAGATCGAGCAGCGACGCACGGTGGTCGCGGCGGACGACTTCACCATTCGCGGCGGATCGTCGGAGGCGGCGGTCGCGGAAAAGTGGATCTACGCCGACCGTTATGCCTGGGAATACAAGCTGCCGATCATTCGCATGATCGACAGCGCCGGCGGCAGTGTGAAGCTGCTCGACAAGCTCGGCCACACCAAGATTCCGGGTTATGCCTTGCTGCCGATCACCAACCTGCTGGGCGCCGTGCCCGTTGTCGGTATCGCCCACGGGGCTTGTGCCGGACTGGGTGCGCTGCGGGTCGCCGCTTCGCATCTGTCGATCATGGTGCGCGGCCAGAGCCAGGTGTTCGCGGCCGGCCCGCCGGTGGTAAAGCAGGCGTTCGGCGTCGATATCGACAAGAACGACCTCGGCGGATACGACCAGGTGCATCGCCACAGCGGCATGATCAACCTCGCGGCCAACAGCGACGCCGAGGCGCTGGACCTGGCCAAGCGCTTCCTGTCATTCCTGCCGGGCAATGTCTGGGAGCAGCCACCGCGCGCGGCATCGACCGATTCCCCCGGTCGTTGCGACGCCTGGCTCAACGATGCGATTCCCCATGACCGGCGCAAGATCTTCAACCCGCACAAGATCCTCAAGTCGCTGGTGGACAAGGACAGCCTGTTCGAGATGTCCCCGGATTTCGGCGCGTCGACCATCACCGCGTTCGCCCGTCTCGACGGCTACCCGGTCGGGATCATCTGCAACAACCCGCGGGTCGGCGGCGGTGCGCTGACCCGTGCGGCGGCGCTCAAGCAGACCCGTTTCATCGACCTGTGCGACACCTTTCATCTGCCGATCATCTACCTCGTCGACCAGCCTGGGGTGATGACCGGCCAGGAAGCCGAAATGCAAGGCACGCTGATTGCGGCGATGCAGGCAGTGCATGCGATCGAACAGGCGAGCGTGCCGGTCATCACTATCGTGCTGCGCCGCTGTGTCGGCCTCGCCGGCGCCATGGTCAGCCCCTGGCACGGCCCGACGGGTACCGCCTTGCCGCACCGGTTTGCCTGGCCTTCGGCGCAGTGGGGCTCGATCCCGATCGAGGGCGGCGTGGCCGCCGCCTACAAGCAGGAAATCGCTGCGGCGGACGACCCGCTGGCCCGGCGCAAGGAACTGGAGGCGCATTACCAGGCCCTGGCGTCACCGCTGCGTACCGCCGAGCGTTTTGGCGTGATCGACATCATCGAGCCGGACAGCACGCGTCCATTGCTGTGCAACTGGGTGGGTGACGCGTATCGCATCACCGCACTTTCCCTGGGGCCGAAGCGGCGGACCATGCGCTAGTCCTGGCAGGACGAGCGGCATCCGGCCTTACCTTCATAACAACAACTCAAAGGTACAGACGATGTTCTGGAAAAAGAGTCCTTGCGCCGTTTTGGCAACGCTGATGGTGATTCACCTGCTGGCCCAGGTGGACCGCAACATACTGCTGGGCTTCGCCCCGCAAATCACCGGCGAGCTGGCGATCAATAATGCCCAGTACGGCTTTCTGGTCGGCGCGGTCTGGGTCCTGAGCTACGGGGTGATGGCGGTGTTTCTCGGCGCCCTGGCCGACCGGCACAGCCGGCCACGGGTGATCGGCGCCGGCATGCTGGTCTGGAGCGCCTGCACGATTGCCTCAGGCTACGTGCAGAATTTCGAGCAAATGGTGGCGGCGCGTTTTCTGGTGGCCACCGGTGAAGCCGCGCTGGTGCCTGCCGCCACGGCACTGTTGATGGAGTTGTTCTCGGAGAAGCGCCGGGGCACGGCGATGGGCCTGTTCTACCTCGGCATTCCGCTGGGCATCGGTTGCAGCTTTTTGTTGGCCGGTACCCTTGGCGCCGCCCATGGCTGGCGCACCACGTTCCACTTCCTGGGGCTTGCCGGGATTGTCATCGGCCTGCCGTTGATGTTGATGAGCGACAAACGCAGCATCCACGCCGTGCAGGAGCGCGGCGCGTCCCTGACGACGCAGATGGCCGCGGTGTTAGCGGAGCTGCGCAGCAACCGCGTGGTGCGCTACACGGTGGCCGGTTTCGTGCTGGCGCATCTGGTCTATCCGGGCATTTCGTTCGCGCAATTGTGGATCGCCCGCGAACGCGGCATGGACCCGGCGACCATCGCCACGACCATGGGCGTCATGCAGATTGTCTTCGGTTCGCTGGGCGCATTGGCCGGTGGCGTCTTGAGCGATCGCCTGGCCCCGCGTTTCAAGGGTGGCCCCGCCAGTGTGCTGGTACTGCTGGTGCTGGTAAGTGCGCCGTTCATGATCGCTTATCGCCTGGTGCCGACGGATTCGCCACTGTTCTACGTCGGCATGGCAGTGGGCATTTTCATGTTGATGTCGCTGTACGGTTGCGCGACCACCGCGATCCAGGGTGCGGTGCCTGTGCGCATGCGTGCGACGGTCATGGGTTGCTCGATGTTGCTGTTGAACCTGTTCTCGGTGGCGCTCGGCACCTTTGTCGTGGGCTGGATCAGTGATGTGCTGACGACTGCCGGCGTGGCTTCGCCGCTGAGCCGTGTGTTGCTGGTCAGCGACATTCTGGCGCTGCTGCTCGGTGGCTTGTTCTTTTATGTGGCGGCGCGGATCAAGCGTGAAAGCACGCGTGCGCTGCCGGCCATGGGAATCAAGGTCTAGCTTATGTCCAGGTCCGCCGTCATTCAGTTTCAGTCGGTTGTCAGCCAGTACCTGCCGAGTGTGCTGGCGAGCATTGTCGTGGCGATTGCCGCGCGCTTCCTGGCTGATCAATACCACGCGCCGGTGATGCTGTTGGCGCTGCTGCTCGGCATGGCCATGAATTTCCTGGCGGCGGGGCCGAGCAAGCCGGGTATCGACTTCAGCGCCCGTGAAATCCTGCGGGTGGGCGTGGCGCTGCTGGGGCTTCGCATTTCCCTGGAGCAGATTGCGGCATTGGGCTGGCATCCGGTGCTGATCGTTGTGGTGTCGGTGGTGGTGACCATCGTGGTGTCCATGCTGGCGGCGCGCGCCATGGGTTTCAACGTGCTGTTCGGCCTGTTGTCCGGTGGTGCCACGGCCATTTGCGGTGCTTCGGCGGCGCTGGCCCTGGCGGCGGCGTTGCCGGCCCATCATGCCAAGGAGCGCGCGACGCTGTTCACGGTGATTGGCGTGTCCAGCCTCTCGACCCTGGCGATGATTGTCTATCCGGTGATTGCCCGGGCGCTCGGTCTGGACCCGCTGCAGGCCGGGGTGTTTCTCGGCGCCACCATTCATGACGTCGCCCAGGTGGTGGGCGCCGGGTACAGCATGTCCCATGACATCGGCGATACCGCCACGGTGGTGAAACTGATGCGCATCGCCATGCTGCTGCCGGTGATCGTCTGCGCGGTGTTGATCACCCGCTCTCAGGGTGGGAACGACACCGGTCAGCGGCCGCCGTTGTTGCCCTGGTTTGCCGTGGCCTTCGTGGCGCTGGCGACGGTCACCAGTTTCGGCTGGTTGCCTGCGGCGGTGCAGAACCTGGGCAATCAGATGTCGAGCTGGTGCCTGGTGGTCGCGATCAGCGCGCTGGGCATGAAAATCCAGCTCAAGGAGCTGGCCACGGTGGGGCTCAAACCCATTGTGTTGATGGTCGGTGAAACCGTGTTCCTGCTGGGGCTGGTGTTGCTGTTGATACGACTCGCCGGTTGAGTCGGGTCGTTCCATACCGCGCAGGATGCTGAGTCCGGCGGTATTGATCGGGTTACTTGAATGAATCGAACACTCCCCTGATGGGGATAAGAGTGGTGAGCACTGTCGCGCCCGAATCGGGTGGCCAGATGTTTTTTCATGAACATAAAACAACAACAAGAAAAGATCGGAGCCAACGTATGCGGATCAATAAAAAACTCGGTGTGGGTGTATGGGAGCCAACACTGCTGGCCTCTGCGCTATTTATCGCGGCAGTGCCGGCGGCTCATGCCTTTGAACTCGATACCGGAAATGAAGACTGGACGGTACGTTTCGACAACACTTTCAAGTTCAACTATGCCCAGCGGGTGGAAAGTCCCAACAGCAAGTTGGCCCGGTCATGGAACAACAACGACGGTAACCGTAATTTCTCTTCGGGCAGTGCGGTGTCCCAGCGCCTGGACGTGCTCTCGGAACTGGATGTGGCCTACCAGAAGAAGATGGGTTTTCGCGTCAGCACCAACAGCTGGTACGACCATGCCTACGACAATGTCGGCAGTGACAACGCGGCGACCAACCAGTTGAACAATGGGCGCCCGGATTCGCGCCATGTCAGCGGCTATGTCGATCGCTATTACAACGGGCCGTCGGCGGAAATCCTCGATGCCTTCGTTTTCGGCAGCGCGGAAATCGGTGACGAGTCGATCCTCAGCGCCAAGCTCGGCAAGCACACCCAGTACTGGGGCGAGAGCGTCCTGGCCTTCGCCCACGGCAACAGCTATGGCCAGTCCGGCCTGGACATCACCAAGGCGCTTACGGTGCCAGGTACCGAAGCCAAGGAACTGTTCATCCCGCGCAACCAGCTGTCGATGAGCTTCACGGTCAACCCGGAGCTGACCCTGGGTGCGCAGTATTTCCTCGACTGGGACGCTTCGCGCCTGCCGGAATCCGGGACCTATCTGGGCTTCAACGACGGCATCCAGAACGGCGGGCACAACCTGTCGCTGATCGGTGGCTTGAATCCGCGCTTCGGTACGCCCGGACCCTTGGGGGCGAACCAGTTCCTGCGCCTGAGCAATGGCCATACCTTTACCCCGGACAAGCATGGCGACTTCGGCCTGATGGCCAAGTGGAGCCCGGAATGGCTGGACGGCACGCTCGGCGTCTACTACCGCAAGACGTCCGACATCCTGCCCAACCTGGTGCTGCAACCGACCGCTGTCGGCCCGGCGCAGCTGATCTCCGGCAACATCGGCAGCTACAACCAGTTCTACGTCGATGACATCGATATCTATGGCCTGAGCCTGTCGAAAAGCGTTGGCGATGTCAGTGTCGGATTCGACCTGAACTACCGCGAAAACATGCCGCTGGCCAGTGTGCCGGGCACCGTCAATGCGGCGGCGGCCGCCGCCGGAGTTCCAGGCTTCATCGGCAGCTTCAACGGGGAAAACGGCGTGGCACGCGGCAACACCGTGCACGCGGTGCTTAACGGCCTGACGACTTTCGGCGACACGCCGCTGTGGGACAGTTCCTCGTTGCTGGTCGAGCTCGGCTACAGCCGCTGGCTGAAAGTGACCGACAACAAACAGCTGTTCAAGGGTGAAGACTGGTACCACGGCACCGACAAGGTCACCCGCGACAACTACATCATCGGCGTCAACTTCAACCCGACCTGGTACCAGGTGTTCCCCGGCGTCGATATGTACATGCCGATGACCTACAACGTCGGCCTCAATGGCAACTCCGCCGTGCAGTTGGGCGGCAACGAAGACTCCGGCAGCTACTCGGTCGGCGTCGGCTTCGACATTCGCAACCAATACCGCTTCGACCTGAAATACGTGGACAACTTCGGTCCATTCGATACCTGCAGCTCACCGGGCAGCGCAGGCAGTCAGGGCGACGGCTCCGCACCGGGTGTGAACGGACAGTACAACTGCACGCCAGGACAAACCACCGCCTTCGGCGGTACTCCGGCCCAGCTCAAGGATCGCGGCATGGTGACGGCCACCTTCAAGACAACTTTCTGATTCGCGATTGCTTAAAACCCAATCAGGAGAACGACACAATGAAATGCATGCACACTCTGTTGACCGCCTCGGTTGCGCTGGCCTTCGCCGGCCTGGTCCAGGCCGCCGTACCCGCCGCCGACGCCGCGAAACTGGGCAGCAGCCTGACCGCCGTCGGCGCCGAGAAGGCCGGCAATGCCGACGGTTCCATTCCGGCCTACAGCGGTGGGCTGACTAGCCTGCCGGCAGGCTTCAAGGCCGGTGACACTTTCCGCCCGGATCCATACGCCGGCGAGAAACCCTTGCTGGTGATCGACGGCAAGAACGTCGCGCAGTACAAAAACCAGCTGACCGCCGTCACCGTCGAACTGGCCACGCGTTTTCCAAGCTTTCGCGTCGAGGTCTACCCGACCCACCGCAGCGTCGCGCTGCCGCAAAGCGTGCTGGACAACACCCTGAAAAACGCCACCGGCGCCAAGTCTCTGGAAGGCGGTAACGCGATCGAGAACGTGCTGCCTGGCGTGCCGTTCCCGATCCCGCAGTCGGGCGCCGAGGCCATGTGGAACCACCTGTTGCGCTATCAGGGCGTGGCTTATTCCACCAAGTACGATTCGTGGAACGTGGATTCCTCGGGCTCGCAGAACCTGGCGACCAGCGGAGAGGTGGTGAACTCGTTCCCGATATTCGAAGACCCGGACAAGGTCATCGATGGCAAGGACACCTACTTCCAGACCCGCCTGTTGTATACCGGCCCGGCGCGCCGTGCAGGCGAGGCGATCATGCTCAAGGACGCCGCCAACCCGCTGGCGCAGGCACGCCGTGCCTGGCAGTACTTGCCCGGGCAACGCCGCGTGAAGCTGGCACCCACCCTGGCCTACGACACGCCAAACCCGGGCACCGCAGGTTCCGGCACTTATGATGACGTTTATGTCTTCAACGGTGCGCTGGATCGCTATGACTGGAAACTGGTCGGCAAGCAGGAAATGATCGTGCCGTACAACGCCTACGCCCTGAGCTATCTCAAAGACACGAAAACCTTGACCACCCCGAATCACCTGGCGCCGCAGTTCGTGCGTTGGGAGAAACATCGGGTGTGGGTTGTCGAGGGCACGCTGAAGGCGGGTGCCCGTCACGTCTATAGCAAACGTCGCTTCTATCTGGATGAGGACAGCTGGGTCGCTCTGGCATCGGATCAGTACGACGCCCGTGGCCAGCTCTATCGCGGTTCGTTCAGCTTCCTCTCGCAAAGCTACGACGTGACCACGCCCAACACCACGCCGCACGTGATCTACGACCTGGTCGGCGGTACCTACAACATCAACGGCCTGTCGGGCGCCTACGGCGGCATCAAGTACATCGCGCCGCTCTCCAAGGCGCAGTGGTCGCCGGATGCGCTGGCCGGTAACGGTATTCGCTAAGCCAAGCGCAAGCAAACGCTCGCACGATCCACTGTAGGAACGAGCGGGCTCGCGATGGACCAGAGGGCGACGTGGGCATCCAGACAGCACGCGTCATCGTTCACGACCATCGCGAGCCAGCTCGCTCCCACATGACCTGCACGACGCGGTTTTCCGAAGAGGACGCAGCATGTGTTCATATAAAAACAATAGTTTGCGTTTGGCGTTAGGCGTTGTGCTCGGCCTGTCGCAGGGCATCGTCCAGGCGGCCGATTACGTCGATGTGCTGGACCTGCCCGCCAGGGCCAGTGCATTGGCCGTGCGCAGCCCGTTGCTGGACGTCGCCAATGCCGGGCAACGGCTGGTGGCGGTCGGGCAGCGCGGGCACATTCTTTATTCCGACGATTGCGGCCAGCAATGGCAGCAGGCGAGCGTACCGGTCAGCAGTGACTTGAGTGCGGTGTATTTTGCTTCGCCGCAGCAGGGCTGGGCCGTCGGCAACGATGGCGTGATCCTGCACAGCAGCGATGCCGGCGTGACCTGGAACAAGCAACTGGACGGTCGACAGATCGGCGCGTTGCTGGTCAGGCATTACACGGCGCTGGCCACTGCCGAGCCGGCCAATGAGCAGTGGCCGCTGTTGGTCGCTGACGGTCAACGGCTGGTCGAGGAGGGCGCCGACAAGCCGCTGCTCGACGTCTGGTTCGCCGACGACAAGGTCGGCTACGTGGTCGGGGTGTTCAACCTGATCCTGCGTACCGAGGATGGCGGCCAGAGCTGGACGCCGTTCCAGGACCGTACCGACAACCCGCAGAACTTTCACTTGAATGCCATCGCCTCGACCGGTGATGCGCTGTACATCGCCGGCGAGCAGGGCCTGCTGCTGAAATGGGAGGCGGCGCAGCAGCGTTTCGCCGCCCTGCCTACGCCCTATCAGGGCAGTTTTTTCGGCGTCGTCGGCAAGCCTGGGGAAGTCGTGATCTACGGCCTGCGTGGCAATGCGTTGCGCAGTACCGATGGCGGGTCGAGCTGGACGCCGTTCGACACCGGGCTGCAGGTCAGCGTCACTGCTGCCGCGATTGATGCCCAGGGTCACTATCGCTTGTTCACTCAGGCAGGGCACATGTTGCTCAATCAACCCGACAGCGCCCAATTGCAATTGATGCCGCAACAGAACCCGTCACCGGTCGCCGGTGCCACCCTGGCCGTCGATGGTTCGCTGGTCGTGGTGGGTACGCGTGGCGCACGTGCGCTTCTCAAAGAATAAGAGCCAGAACATAGAGCGAGTACTCAGACATGGCCCCTACCAAGCAAGACAACATGCCGGTGATCCGCGACCTGCGCGATTTTGATCGGCGCTCCGGCAACCTGCTGGAACGGCTGGTGTTCAACTATCGTCCGCTGTTCATCGTGCTCATGACCCTGGCCACCCTGGTGCTGGGCTACATGGCGGCGACCCGTCTGGAGCTGCGCCCTGGCTTCGAAAAAATGATCCCGCAGAGCCAGCCGTACATTCAGAATTTCCTCGAGAACCGCCACTCGTTACGCGGCCTGGGCAATTCGGTGCGCGTGGTGGTGGAGAACACCCGGGGCGACATTTTCGACCCCGAATACCTGAACGTGCTCAAGCAGGTCAACGATGAGCTATTCCTCACCGAAGGCGTCGACCGCGCCTGGATGAAATCCCTCTGGACCCCGGCCGTGCGCTGGACCGAAGTCACCGAAGAGGGCTTTCAGGGGGGGCCGGTAATGCCCGACAGCTATCAGGGCTCGCCCTCCGATATCGAGCAGATGCGCCAGAACATCAACCGCGCCGGCATCGTCGGCAGCCTGGTGGCCAGCGACTTCAAGTCGAGCATGTTGATCGTGCCCTTGCTGGACAAGGCTTCGGCCACGGGGAGCGGCATCAACTATCACGCGTTCTCGCAAATGCTCGAGGAGCGTCTGCGCGACAAGTTCGAATACGCCGGTGACCCTGCGGCGCGCAAGGCCGGGGAGGAGGGCAAGGGTCACTACAAGGTCCGGGTGATCGGTTTTGCCAAGCTGATCGGCGACCTGATCGACGGCCTGATCCAGGTGATGATGTTCTTCGGCCTGGCCGTGGTCACCTCGCTGGTGATCATCTACCTCTACACCCGCTGTGTGCGCAGCACCTTGCTGGTGGTCGGCTGTTCGCTGATCGCGGTGGTCTGGCAATTGGGCATTGTCGCCTGGCTCGGTTATGCCATCGATCCGTATTCGGTGCTGGTGCCGTTCTTGATCTTCGCCATTGGTGTGTCCCACGCCGCGCAGAAGATGAACGGCATCATGCAGGACATCGCCCGTGGCACCCACAAGCAGGTGGCCGCGCGCTACACCTTCCGCCGCCTGTTTATCGCCGGGGTCACCGCGTTGCTGGCCGATGCGGTGGGTTTCGCCGTGCTCATGCTGATCGACATCCCGGTGATCCAGGACCTGGCGATCACCGCCAGCATCGGCGTCGCGGTGCTGATTTTCACCTCCCTGCTGCTGATGCCGGTGGCGCTGTCCTTTGTTGGCGTCGGCAGCAAAGCCGCCGAGCGTGCGCTGCAAATCGACACGCGGGCGAGCGCGCATAAAGGCTTCGGCAAACTGTGGGACAGCCTTGACCGCTTCACGACACCGAAGTGGGCCACCGGCGCCGTCCTCGTTGCAGCCTTGCTCGGGATCGGCGGATTCGTGGTCAGCCTGCAACTGAAAATCGGCGACCTCGACAGCGGTGCACCGGAGTTGCGCGCCGACTCGCGCTACAACCGCGACAACGCCTACATCACCCAGCATTACGCGTTGTCCAGCGACCTGTTCGCGGTGATGATCAAGACCCCGGCGGAAGGCTGCCTGAACTACAAGACCCTGGTGCTCGCCGACCGCCTGGCCTGGGAGCTGCAACAGTATCCGGGCGTGCAGGCCACCGCGTCCTTGGTCAACGCGGTACGGCAGATCACCGCCGGCACCTACGAAGGCAACCCCAAGCTCAACAGCATCCAGCGCAACCAGGACGTGCTGAACTATGCCGCGCAACAAGCCTCGGTCAACTCACCGGAGCTGTTCAACACCGATTGCTCGCTGATGCCGGTGATCGCCTTCCTCAAGGATCACAAGGCCGAAACCCTGGATGCCGTGGTGGCGATTGCCGACAGGTTCGCCAGGGAAAACAGCACCGACGATCGCCAGTTCCTGCTCGCCGCCGGCACTGCCGGGATCGAGGCGGCGACCAACATGGTGGTGCGCGAGGCCAATCGCACCATGCTGCTGTACGTCTACGCGGCGGTGACGCTGTTTTGCCTGATCACCTTCCGCAGCTGGCGGGCCACGCTGGTGGCGCTGTTGCCCCTGGTGCTGACCTCGATCCTCTGCGAAGCCTTGATGGTGGTCATGGGCATTGGCGTGAAGGTGGCGACCCTGCCGGTGATCGCCCTCGGCGTCGGCATCGGCGTGGACTACGCCCTGTACCTGCTCAGCGTCCAGCTGCAATACCAGCGCCAGGGCTTGCCGTTGTCCCAGGCCTACCGCAACGCCGTGTCCTTTACCGGGCGGGTGGTCGGCCTGGTGGGCATCACCCTCGCCGCCGGTGTGGTGTGCTGGGTCTGGTCACCGATCAAGTTCCAGGCCGACATGGGCATGCTGCTGACCTTCATGTTCCTGTGGAACATGCTGGGTGCATTGATATTGATCCCGGCGCTGTCGCATTTTCTTTTGCGTACTCATCACGTCCTCGGCAAGAAAACGGACGCGGTGGCGCCTGAAGTGTCAGGTGCCGAGGCGTCGCAAGGGCTTGAGCGCTGCGACACTGACCTGGCGGGTAAGGGCAGGGTGCCCGTCAGTCGGGTGGAGTAAAGGGATATTCCGGGTGATGCGCCCTGCGGTACTAGCGATGGTTGCGATAGCGTTCGGTCAAGGACTGCACGAGGGTGACGTAGGATTGCGTCTCGGCGTAGGGAGGCACGCCGTTGTACTCGGCCACGGACGCTTCGCCGGCGTTGTAGCCTGCCAACGCCAGCACCTGGTTGCCGTTGAAGCGCTTGAGCAGCCAGGCCAGGTAGCGCACGCCGCCACGAATGTTCTGTCGTGCGTCGAACGGATCGTCCACGGCGAAGCGCTCGGCGGTGGCGGGCATCAACTGCATCAGCCCCTGGGCGCCGGCTTCGGAGATGGCGTAGGGGCGAAACGCCGATTCGGCATGTATCACGGCGCGGACCAGCGCCCGGTCGACACCATAAAGACCCGAAGCGGCTTCGATCTCCCGCCGATAGGATTGGGTGTCCAGGCGCAGTGAGGCGACCTTGAAATCCTTCGGCGCCCTGCACAGATAGCAGCCCTTGATGAAATAGAGATCAATGACATCGACCCGTGCGGAAATCCCGACGGGGCGCCGGCTCACATATTGACGAACACCCCTGTGGATGAAGGTGAACACCCGAACCCGCACCGCGCCTGAGTTGTCGTCCTGCACAAGCCGGGGCAGGGCCTTTGCCTTGGCGCCGACACCGGCGCCCGCCATGCCATTGAGACGAGTGCAGCGGGCGCTGGCGATGGCTTGGCTGGTGTAGCTGATGGCTCCGTCCCCGGCTTGGCACTTGTACATGGCGCTGGCGCACAGTGGAGCGACCAGCAAGGTCAGCCCGATGCAGCCAAGAAGGCTCTTGCGAGCCCATCGCCATGCTCTGCAACTCATCACATCGCTCCGCGCCGCAGGCGCCGATCAGGCCTTGGGGCGGCTGGTCCGGGCGCTGCCTTTGGAGGGCCTGTTCCGGGTGGCCCGCCTTTTGTTCTGATAGTTATACGCCTTGTAATCGGCCTTGGGACTTGCGTAGACGTACGGGCTGCCGGCGTTCCCAAGCGAGACGCAGGCCTGATTGCTCGCACGACGCGTTGTCCCGGCTTGCCAGGCCGGCGTGACCCTCTCAACAGTGCTTAATGCCTGACGACGGGATTGGGGGCACCTCGACGCAAACGAATGTCTTCTCCTTCTTCTTCTTCTTCTTCTGGCCGAAAGTTGCCGTTCACAAATGACTACTTTCGGCCAGAAGCTGACGCTTGCTAAAGGTCTCTTCTGATCCGTTGCGAACCTTTGCGGTCGACTGGAAGCAGGTGGAGTCGATAGTACAAGTGCCTAGACCTATCAGCCGGTTTTCGTTGAGGCCTATATTCAAAGAGTGATACCAAGAGCAAGCAAGCTGCAGGTGAAGTTAGTTATGCTCCCTTTTTTGAGGGTTGTGCTCGGGTAGGAGTGGTGATGTTGTTTGGACTAAAGCGCTTTTGGAAGAAAGAGACTGGTAGGAAGCCGCTTGCTCATGGCGTTGAACTAGCCAATTCGCGATCAGGTCATGACGCTGCCAAATCCAGCCGGGAAGATGACGACTTGGATCGCTGGCCAGTAGCGCATTCGATGCACAGAGCAATCAGGACGACTCCCCCTGGCTTTTCCACACGTATCGGTCTTTACGGGGAGTGGGGGGCTGGCAAGACAAGCGTGTTGAATTTTCTGCGCGAGATCGCGTTGGAGCAAGGTGACGTGGTTGTCCACGTTTCCGCTTGGCGTGCGTTGGATGCTGACAGCTTTATGGGCACGCTCAGTGAAGAGATGAGTGCCGAAATAAAAAAGCGACGGATTAAGACGCCCCAAAAAATGACGCTCAAGCGCTGGGTAGCATCTATCGCGTCTGGCATTACAGGACTTTCCGATATGACCGGCCAAGCGGCGGGCAAAGTCGATAACGATCTCGCTACGATGGTATCAATGGGTGCTGCGCTGACGGGAAGCGTTGTAAACACCATCAAGAAACGGTTGAATCTATCTCCATTAGAACTTGAGCAACTTCGTAGCCTACTCAAGTCACATCACGTCATTGTTTTTATTGACGACCTTGATCGTGCAGATCCAGCTATTTTGCCGAAAACGCTAATGACGCTGCGCGAATACCTTGACTGGCCGGGGTTTGCTTTCGTATTGGCTTTCGACAAAGAAATCATTGTGCGATCCCTTGACGAGTACTCCGGTGCATTCTCGTCCTCCAGACAGCCGTTTCTGGACAAGATTATCGACCTTGAGTTTGAACTCAAACCCCTTTCCAGGGATTTAACTGCTCGCTTGGCCGAACGTGCGATGGCGCAATGTTGCGACTTCATTCCCGAGGGTGTAAGGATCAGTTCGGCTCAGTGGTTTCCTGACAATCCGAGGCAGGTTCGAGGCATTGCACGAGAGTTGGGTAGCCTCAGGGAAGTAGCCATGCGCCATGGTGAGGGCGAACTGAAGTGGGAGGCAATTATTCTGCAAACCTTGCTCAGGTGTGAGGTGGCGGAATGTGTAGATATTGTCGAAAAGGAGTTAATCGGCAAAGGAAAGCCGACATTGGGGACATCCTTTGATAGCGAGCGAAAGAAAGAGGTCTCAGAGATACTGGAGAGGGTCACCGAAGCATCGGGCTACGAGAAGGGTAGTCCAGCGTTCATTCGTTTGTATCGGTTGGTCGTAAAACTGCAAGGATTGCGTGTATGGCAAGCCCCCGAGCTAATCGACTATGAGATGCAACTGGGCACGCATGCACCTTGTTTCACCCAGCAGGAACTTGGCAGGTTAATAGAACAATGGAACATTTGCATTGATGACCAGTTGGTGGTCTACGCGTTGCAAACCGCTGCCCAAGGGGCAATGACCGATCTCTCCGACGCTTCATTGCGCTTGCTCAACATGACACTTGATCAATATTCCATTTGTACTCGTCTAATTAGCGAGCACAAGGTTAGGGCACAGCGTGAATTGTCGCTTGCTCGAGCAATCCGGATCGTTCGCTTCCTCTGCAAACTGGTGCAACTGGAGAAGGTTGAAGCACTGGGTTTTGCCTCTGGTCACATACAGATCTGTAGTCGAATGCTGGACATGTTCGTAGCGCTTTCTGTGCGATCGAATCAGGGCGATGAAAAGCAACTACGCGACATGGAGCACCAGATACTGGAAAGCGTTGCACAGCGTTGCCAGGATAAGGCCGGACTGTTCCACCTGTGTTTCAGACACAACCGCAATACGGAAATACCCGTGCTTGCCGAAATAGTCCAGGAACTCACAGCAGCTGCAGCTGTGGCTGATGTGCTGGGGCTGCTCACTGAGGCCAATGGCATCTATCTTTGCCAATTGGACGAGGCGTCAAACCACCGCCTGAACTTGCTGCACGATGCGCGCTCAGTGCTATATACCCGCGAGCACAAGGCAAAGCTGCTGCAGGTATTGACGTACGCTGAATCTGCAGAGATGCGAAGCATTCTTGCAAAAAATTCGAAAGACTACTTGAGACTGTTGATCGATCGTATGCCCAATTTCGGAAATTTTTGCATAGGTCAATTGGATGTTCTCCAAGCGTGCTGGGAGGCTGTGACTCGCGAGCAGTGGCTTTCAAGCGGCATCGAAGAGGCGAACTATCTCCGTGCTAGACTTAAAAGCTATGGTCTTGAGATGAAGGACTTTGCAGAGCTGTATACTGCGGAAGCATAATATATCAGCCGCCTACCATGAGGTGAGTGGCTTTGGCGAACTGAGGCAGTAGGAAATACTTAATTAGTTAACTTCATTGCAGCAGTCAGAATGCCGATTGTTTAATCGCCTCAAGTTTCGTAGACATACTTGAACGACCGATTTTCCCTGTTTTCTATCAATCGTCACCGGCAGCTTCGGGTCGATCCAAGTCATACAGCCGCCAATCATCCGCCCCGTAAAAGGCTCCGTTGGAACCCTTTTCTGATAGCGCTGAAAGGCACACGTATCAGCAAGACACGTGCACGGGCTTTCCCTTACGGTTCGAACATGACGTCCGGGCGACCAGCGTCATGTTCGTCGAAGGTCAGCGCCATGGGCCGGCAGTGCCCAGGGCAGGATGCCTTCCTGGAACTCCCACGTCCGGTATGTGCTGCGGGCAAGATGAGGGCTTAGTCAACCATCACCTCGTCCAGTGCCTGCTCGAGGGTGCTGACCGTGCGCTCGATATTGTGCAGCTTTTCGAGTCCGAACAGACCGATGCGGAAGGTCTGGAAGTCGGCCGGCTCGTCGCATTGCAACGGCACTCCGGCGGCGATCTGCAGGCCGTGGTTGGCAAATTTCTTGCCACTCTTGATGTCGGCATCATCGGTGTAGCTCACCACTACGCCAGGGGCCTGAAAGCCGGCTGCAGCCACGCTTTTGAAACCTTTGCCGGTCAACATGGCGCGAACCCGATCGCCCAGAGCCTGTTGTTCGTCGCGAACCTTGTCGAAACCGTAGGCTTGCGTCTCTTTCATCACTTCGTTGAATCGCGCGAGGGAATCGCTGGGCATGGTCGCATGGTAGGCATGTCCGCCCTGTTCGTAGGCCTGCATGATCTGCAGCCACTTTTTCAGGTCGCAGGCGAAGCTGCTGCTTTGCGTCTGTTCGATGCGCCCGAGGGCCAGGGAACTGAGCATCACCAGGGCGCAGCAAGGGGAGGCGCTCCAGCCTTTCTGCGGTGCGCTGATCAGCAGGTCGACTGCGCATTTGTGCATATCAACCCAAATCGTGCCTGAGGCGATGCAGTCCAGCACGAACAGGCCACCCACCGCATGCACGGCGTCGCCGACGGCCCGCAGGTACTCGTCGGGCAGGATAATCCCCGATGAGGTTTCAACGTGGGGGGCGAAGACAATCTGCGGCCTCGAAGCCGCAATGGCTGCCAGCACTTCGTCCAGAGGGGGTGGGGTGTAGGCAGCCTGGCGACCCGTATCGACCGGTCGGGCTTTCAGCACCGTGGTGGCCGCCGGGATGTTGCCCATCTCAAGGATCTGGCTCCAGCGATAACTGAACCAGCCGTTGCGTATCACCAGGCATTGCTGGTCGGTGGCAAACTGTCGCGCCACCGCTTCCATGCCGAATGTGCCGCTGCCCGGGACCACCGCAACAGCCTGGGCGTTGTAGACCTGTTTCAGGGTCGTGGAAATGTTCTTCATCACCCCTTGAAATGACTGCGACATGTGGTTGAGCGAGCGGTCGGTGTAGACCACTGAATACTCGACCAGCCCCTCGGGATCGATACTGGGATATAGCTTTGACATGGAGTGACTCCTTTGGCAGGGACCTCAGTGGTATCGACCCTGCCCTAAGCCTTGGCAAATGACAAGATTGTTCGGGATGGAATGGCGACTTCTGTCGAGCGGCTGGCATCATCAGGGCGTGAAGCTGCCATTAGAGAAATAACGCTGCCTGGCGAAAAAAAGAAAAAAAGCGCCCCCCTGGTCTTACGCCTTTCCTTTGTCGAATCAGATTCCTCTGCTAAATTTTCTGCCGATGTGTTTACTGCCATAAACACGTTTATCGAAAACTCCCAAGCAAGGAAGCACCTTCATGAAAAAGACCCCTCTTTTCACCCTTTGTCTGCTCGCAACGGCGATGTTGCCCGGCGCGACGGCCGTGCAGGCGCAGAGTGAGCCGGTGGCTCAGGTGTCCGGGCCTGAGGCCGATGTGAAGGTGACCGAAAGCTATGTGCGCATGATGGCGCGCGAAGCCTATTTCTGGGGTTGGCCGATGGCCAACATCTATAACCGGCGGCTGAAGTTCAAGGACCTGCCGCAAGCCGGCCTGATGGGCGGCATCGTGCCCGTGGCGCCGATCAATCATCTGTCGATGCTCACCGATTACATCTCGCCAGGTGAACGCCTGGTGGCCTGCCCGAACCAGGACGTGGTCTACGGTGCCGGCAGCATCGCGCTGGATCTGGAGCCGGTGGTCTTGCAGGTGCCGGATTTCGGCGACCGGTTCTGGGTGTATCAGGTCGTGGACCTGCGCTCCGACAGCTTCGCCGAGCTGGGCAAGATGTACGGCACCAAACCCGGTTTCTACTTGCTGGTCGGCCCGGACTGGAACGGCAAGGTGCCTGAGGGCATCACCCAGGTTTTCCGCGCAAAGACCAACACCGGTTTCGTAATTCCACGGGTGTTCCAGGACGATACGACCGAGGATCGCAAGGCGATTCAGCCGTACCTGTCCGGCATCGATATGTACCCGGTGTCCAAATACGACGGCAAACTCAAGCAGCGTGACTGGAGCAAGTCGCCGAAATTCCCGGCAGAAGCGGCCGGTGCCGAAGAAACCCGCTGGGTGCTCCCGGAAAAATTCTTCGATGAACTGCCGGCACTCCTCAAGGACGCCAAGCCATTGCCCGGCGAAGAAGCACGCTATGCGCAGTTGTCGGTACTGGCACAGATCGCCCAGCGTGATCCGGCGCTGAAAAAGGCCATGATCGACGAGGCGCAAAAGTCTGATGTCGAAGTGGTCAAGCCGCTGTTGCAGTTCCGCAACTATGGCAAGCAGTTGCCCAATCACTGGAGCACCATCGATAACGGCGCAGCGTTCGGCACCGACTACTTCCTGCGCACGGCGGTGGCCCGCTCGAACATCTTCGTCAACAAGCAGATCGAGACCAAGTACTTTTACCAGGACCTGGATCAGTCCGGCACGCGCCTCAATGGCGGCCAGCGCTACAGCGTGACCTTCCCTAAAGATGCCTTGCCGCCGGTCAAGGGTTTCTGGTCGCTGACTTTGTATAACGAACAGCACTTCTTCGCAGATAACCCGCTGGGCCGTTATTCCCTGGGCACCAAGAACAAATCGCTCAAGCCCAATGCCGACGGCTCGCTGACGCTGTACGTGCAGAGCGAATCCCCGGGTGCCGACAAGGAAAACAACTGGCTGCCCGCGCCCAAGGGCGCCGATTTCTCGCTGTACGTACGCGCCTATTGGCCTGAAGCCGCCGCGATGAACGGCCAGTGGACGCCGCCAGCGGTGGTCAAGCTCAACTGAAAACCATGCCATGTTTTATCTTCAAACTGCGTCACATAAGGACATCCCATGAGCAGCTTGCGTAACACCCTGACCGCCCTGGCAGTGGCGGTCTCCCTGAGCGGCGTCGCCGATGCCGCCACGCGGTACGAAGAGCTGGCCAACCAGCCCTTCGAAAACGGTTTCCCGACCGAGGCCACCGCACGCAGCATGATCGACGAGCTGATTTTCCAGCGCGCCGTGCAGTCGTATCTCTGGTCGTTGCCAGCCATCAACATCTGGTCGATGAAGGAGGCGTCGGAGAAACAATTCGGCGCCGGCTACAACATCCTGCCGACCTGGAAAAAACGCATCAACGCCAAGACCTTGGTGACCACGCCGAACTCCGACCTGGTCTACGCCATGAGCTATCTGGACCTGGCGAAGTACGGTCCGCTGGTGGTCGAAGCACCGCCCGGTGTGCAGGGCATGTTCGACGATTTCTTCCAGCGGCCGATTGTCGGTCCGACCATTGACGGCAAGACCTGGCGCGGCGACGTCGGCCTGGCCGGACCCGACAAGGGCAAGGGCGGCACCTATGTGCTGCTGCCGCCTGGCTACACCGGCCCGGAACCCACCGAAGGTTTCGTCTACCGCTCGCGCACCAACAACGTGTTCCTGTTCTGGCGCACCTTCTTCAAGGACCCGAAAGACCTGAGCGTGCCGGTGGCCGAGGTCGAGCGCACCAAGATCTATCCGCTGGGCAAGAAGGATTCGGCGCTGCCGATGCAGTTCCCCGATGCCACCGGTGCACCGATCAACATGCTGTTCCCCGAGGACGGCCGTTACTTCGATCTACTGTCGCGCTTCATTGAAGCCGAAGCGGTCGACCCGGCGGACATGGACATGCGCGGCTTCCTGCATACCATCGGCATCGAAAAGGGCAAGGCCTTCGCCCCGGATGCACAGCGGCGCAAGCTGCTGGATGACGCGGCGCGCACCGCGTTCAAGATGAGCAAGGTGGTCACCAGTCATCTGCTGATGAAAGAGCCGGGCGGCCTGTACTACACGGATCGCCAGTACGTGAACACCTTTGCCGGGGAAAACACCGAGTTCCAGTCCAGCGGCACGTTCACCAACCTCGAGCAGCGTGTGGCGTTCTTCACCTCTGCCTACTCGGACAGTCCGGGCATGGTGATGAACATGGTCGGCGCCGGCGCCAAATATCCCGCCACCACCCGCGATGCCGACGGCAAGTTCCTCGACGGCGCCCACACCTACAAGCTCAACCTGCCCGCCAATGTGCCGGCGGCGTTGTTCTGGTCGGTGACTGCCTACGACAACCTGACCGCCTCGGGCCTGGACAACGGCCAGCCGTTCCCGTCGCTCAACCAGATGGACAAACCGGCGCAGAACAGCGATGGCTCGACCGACCTCTACTTCGGCCCCGAATCACCGGGTACGGGCAAGAACTGGATTCGTACCGTACCGGGCAAAGGCTTCCTGGTGATCGTGCGTTTGTATGGTCCCAAGCAAGCGTTTTTCGACCAGAGCTGGAAGCCCAGTGATTTGATCAAACAGTAACGATGAGCTGCCTTGCCCCGTTGTAAAGCGGGGCAGGGCGAACAGCTGGCACTTGGAGTGTCTACGGCTGCGCCAGATCTTGCAGACCTGAACGATGCACGGAATGGCTTGAGCGCTGACATCCACGCCGCCACAGGTCCAGGCGCCTGGCGCCACTTCCTCGACCAGTGTCCAGCACAGGCTGCGTTGACGTGGATCGTTGCCGATTTGCTCGACCGAGAGCGCCACTTTCATCCCGAATGGTGATCCTCGACCCGCCGCTTGTGACGGCGGGCGCTGCGTCAGGTCAGAGCGATCTGATGTTGCAGCTGCTGCGACAGGTCCTGCGGCAGGGGCCAGGCAGTCAGTAAAGGCCTGTGGCGCTATCAGGTTCGCATACCGGAACCTGGTGCGCGCTGACCATGTTGTAGTTGAGCATGAAGCCGACGCCGCCCTCGGACTCCATCACTTCAGCCAACCAGCCAATAGGGTTGATGAACAATGAGTTGTCGTGGTTCAGCACTCCGACAGCCGCAGTGGTCTCATCAAAATCCCAAACGACATCGCCCCAGTGCCAGCCTTGCCCTTTTACGTATTGGCTGCCGAGCAACGCTCCAAGCGAAAATATGTCGCCCTCGGGCAGCGTTGTGCCACTCGCTTTGCAATTACGCACCCGCTCCGTAATCGCCGCAACCACATCAGCCGAAGCATGATCCTGAGTAAGGCTCAGTAAGTCGAGCCCCTGCTGGCTCAACACTTTGATCTCCTCTGCCAACTCGGCAGTCACCTTGCTGATTTCAGCCATTTTCATTCCTTCGTTTAAAAAACTGCGTCCAGATTCAATATTGGCACAACGTATTGGTTTTGGCTTGTCAGCCTCTTTAGCCTCATCAGCGGATACTGAGTACTCAAAAGGTTGCAAGGTGTCATGCATCGCAGTCCGGTTCGTTCATCGAACGTGCGAGCATTGAACCTTCATTGGAAAAAGTGATCGCACATCGACTACGATCTGTCTCTGCGGTTCAAGGAAGAACAGGTTCATGAAGTCACGCCAGGGAAAAGGAACGCATTGATGATTGTCGGAATCGACTTGGGTACCACCAACAGCCTGGTGGCTGTCTGGCATAACGACGTTAGTGTTCTGGTTCCTAACGCACTGGGTCAGGTGCTGACCCCATCGGTGGTGGGAGTGGACGATGAAGGCCGCATTCTGGTCGGCCAAGCTGCCCGCGAGCGCTTGCACACCCATTCCACCATGACCGCCGCCTTGTTCAAGCGCTACATGGGCAGTGCACACACCGTGCAATTGGGTACGAAGTCGTTGCGCCCTGAAGAACTGTCGGCGCTGGTACTCAGGAGCCTGAAGGACGACGTCGAGCGTGCCTATGGCGAACCGGTGACCGAGGCGGTCATCAGCGTCCCCGCGTACTTCAGTGATGCGCAGCGCAAGGCAACCCGTATCGCTGGCGAACTGGCCGGGCTGAAAGTCGACAAGCTCATCAACGAACCGACCGCTGCCGCACTGGCCTACGGTTTGCCCCAGCACGGCAAGGAAGCCACGTTCCTGGTCTTCGACCTGGGCGGCGGCACCTTCGATGTGTCAGTCCTGGAACTGTTCGACGGTGTCATGGAGGTACGGGCCAGCGCTGGCGACAACTATCTGGGCGGTGAGGATTTCGACCAGGTGCTGGCCGAGCGTTTTATCCAGACCCAGCGCGACCAGCCAGGATTTGCACCGACACAATCCATTGCCCACGCGCTGCGCCGCGAAGCCGAGCGAGTCCGCCAGGCGCTGGGACAGGAAACGGCGAGCGAGTTTGTTTTGCGGGTGGACGGGCAGCAATGGAAGCATGTGTTTTCACAGGACGAGATGGCCACATTGTTCGCGCCCTTGCTCGAACGCCTGCGCCATCCGATTGAGCGCGCCCTGCGCGATGCCAGAATCCGTATCAACGAGCTCGATGAAGTGCTGCTGGTGGGTGGCACCACACGCATGCCGCTGGTGCGCAAGCTGGCCGCGGGGCTGTTTGGCCGCTTCCCGTCCATCCACGTCAACCCTGACGAAGCCGTGGCTCACGGCGCAGCCATTCAAGCCGCGCTGAAGTCCCGCAGTGCCGCCCTGGAAGAGGTGGTGTTGACCGACGTCTGCTCCTACACCCTGGGTATTTCAACCTCGGTATGGGTGGGCCAACACTATGAGGAAGGGCACTACCTGCCGATCATTGAGCGCAACAGTACGGTCCCCGTAAGCCGGGTAAAGACCGTGTGTACCGTCCATGAACTGCAGGAAAGCGTACTGGTGAAGATCTACCAGGGTGAGAGTCGTCTGGTGCATGACAACATCGCCTTGGGTGAACTGGAGATTCCGGTCCCGGCGAACACCGGTGGCGTTGTCGAACTGGACGTGCGCTTCACCTACGACATCAACGGCATTCTTGAGTGTCAAGTGCGCATTCCCATGACCGGTGAACAGCATGCACTGGTCATCGAAAACAACCCGGGTGTGCTCAGCAGCGAAGAAATTGCCGAGCGTCTGCAAGCGCTGGCCGAGCTCAAGGTGCATCCCCGCGAACAGCAGATCAACACGGTGCTGATCGCCCGCCTGGAGCGTTTGTACCAAGAAAGCCTGGGCGAGCTTCGTGAGCAGATCGCTCATTGGGCCAACCTGTTTCAACAAGCATTGGCAAGCCAGGACGAGCGCCTGATTCGCCAGGCTCGCCATGATCTGAGCGGGCGCATCAGCCTGCTCGAAACCGGTGCCGGATACTGAGCCATGGCGTCTGATTTCGATTGCTGGGAGGTCCTTGACCTACCCGCCCGATCCGACGAGCGCAGCATCAAGCGCCAATACGCCAAACTGCTAAAGGTCACGCGTCCGGACGAGGATCCCGGCGCCTTCCAGCAACTGCGTGAAGCCTATGAGCAAGCCTTGCACATCCTGCGCGAGGGCTGGAGCGAGGTTGATCGGGATACCGCTGACTCTACAGATCGGCCCACTGCAGAGAACCGGACACCCCCGGGCCTGAAGCCCACGCGGTCCCTGCATGAGCAGGCCGTCGGGCTACTGGGCGGATTTGAAGACCGGGCGGTTGATCAATACTGGAACGAGGCATCGACCAGAGGCTGCGACGCCGAGTTCGAACGCCTGCTGTTCCAACGTTGCGTGAACGACCCTGAAGCGCATTGGCACCTTCTGACATGGGGCATCGAACAGCGCCAATGGTTGACGCCCTGGCAGCGGATCCCCGCCAGTGAATTTGAGCAGCATTGTCTTGCCCGCGCCCTGACGGCAGCGCTTTACCGCAAACTCGACCAGCAGTTGGCAACCGGCGAGGAACAGAACTTCTTCGACTGCCTGGAACACCACAGCCAACAAGCCTGGCTTGGTGATTTCGCACGTCGTCAGGCATTGCAGGTGCATGTCCTGAATCTGTTCCTGAATACCGAAGACTGGTCACCGCTGCTGTTTCAACGGGTGTGTCGATTGTTTGCCTGGGATGTTGAAGCGGCGGTGGTGCCCATCACCCAGGACCCGTGGCAAGCGCTGCACAGGCGCTGCGAGCAGCAAACCTGGCTCGGCGAACTGCGTTCCTTGATGCAGCAACGTCAGCAACACCCCAGTTCGCGCGCCAATGCCGCCACGCTGTTCCTGCTGTCGACCCAACCGGTGCAGCAGGCGGAGCTGGCCACAGGTTTCGTTGAGGCTGACTGGCAGGCCTGCGAACAACTGGCAGAGACCTTTGCCACGCGTTTCCCCGATCTGCTGGGGATGTTCCCCAACCATGATCCTTGGTTCTGGAAGACCCTCATCGGTCACAAGGACCCGCCCCATGGCGTGAAACGTGCAGCCTGCGTCTTGACCCTGACCCTTGCACTGAACAACCTTCCCGGCTCCGGACTCATGGTGACGCTGCTCATGCTGCCACTCTATGCACTGGGTGGTGTGTTGGCGGCACAGGTCGGCAAATGGCTGCTCAGCCATTGGACCACCTTGACGCAATCGCTGCATGACCTCGACCAGCGTGCCAGTGAATGGTGTGTACGACACAAACTGACCGCAGATCGCCGTTACCTGGTGATCCGCAATGGCGGCCCGTTGTTGGCACTTGCCATTGTGATCTGGAACTGGCTTGGGGTGCTGGGGCTGGCGACTTATTTGGTCAACGGGGCGATCGGCCTGCTGCAGCCCGCCAGTGCAGTCCCGGCGGACCGCCAGTACCGTTGGCGAAGGCCACTGCAGGCGACCTATCGGATTGCCGGGCTCAGTTGGCTGCAATGGGTGTTTTGCGTATCGATGGTGATTGTCATTGGCTACCTGCAACTGCACATGCCCGGGACCCTGCTCACTCAAGGTCGAGTGCGCTAAATATCGTGCAGTCAATTCATCAAATCAGGGGAAATGGAATGTTCGAAAACATCAACGTCATAGGCGAGCCCAGGGTGCTGTCGACAGACGCCGAAGTCGATCAAGCGCAACATGCGCTGGGTAGTCGATTTCCCACCGGTTACCGTGAATACGTGACGCAATTTGGCGAAGGCATTCTCGGTGGTGTGTACATCCGGATATACCCGCCACATCAGATACTGCACGGTGAAAACAGTCAGGCTAACTGGCTGGAACGCATTGACCAATACTGGTTCTGGGATGATGACAAAGAACTGATGCCCAAGGAAAAGGCCCTGCAGTGCATCATCATTGGTGATACCTACGACGGTGACGAACTCATTATTCACCCCGAGGATCCTGAGCGTATTTATGTGTTGCCGCGACACAGCGAAGCCGCGCTGGTTGCCGGCCACGGGCTGGTGGAAGCGATTGAATGGCTGTGCAGTTCGAATGTTCTGACGGAATCCTTTACCGAGCGGGATTTCGAACCGTTTGACAGCCGAGTCGAAGCCTCTTGATGCATCACAGGCCCCGGTAAACGAATCGCAGGAAAACCCGCCTTCCTGCACAGAGTCAGGGAAGTTGTGGGCACCGTTGCAGGTGCAGACGTGAACGGATTCATGAAGTTCTTTTTTGAATGAGCATGCTAAAAATCTTTCATCTGGTGCATCCGAATGAACGTGCGTTACACAGAAAAAAAACCACCTGCAGACGTTGAAAAGATCACCTGCACAGCGCAGCAGCTATCCATCAACCCAGGTTCATGGATAACCAGATTCTGGTCGTCCTGCGACGGCGCACTGATCGAAGACCTCGTGAAAATTTATTCGACGGATGAAATAGCCGAGCGTCAACAGACATACGAAATAGCCGAGTACTTTCCAGGATATCTGTTGATCGGTGATGACTCGGGCGGCCGGCTGATACTGGTGGACAGATCTGCGATAGAACGTTTTTATCTGCTGGACTCGGGATGCCCGTCCATCACTGATGGGCTGGCCTTTTCATCCATGGATGCCCTGATCAAGGAAGTTGTGGGCTAGTCCCGCCCATCACCGGCGCCGGACGACATCATTGAGCAGCCCGTCATGAGGACCCTATGAAGACTTACAGCATCCGCGAAGTTCTACAGCAGATCGAGCACATGCCCAATGCCTGGTTCTACTTGCCCAATACCGGGTGGACGCTGGACACACTTGGCGCGTTCTCACTGGACAGTCGGGACTTTCCTGCCAACTCGAATGAACACCTGCCACCACAGGTGCACAATGAAGGCTGGGTCGAGACTCTGGAAACGGCGATGATCGAGGACGTTATTTTCAACACGAACCAACAACGGGTCCAAGCCACACTGGATGATTACTTCATGGCGTTTAAATACTATTACCAGAACGATGCGTTCATCGTGCTCAAGCCTGGCGACGCCTCATGACCCCTACAGCGAGAAGCCCGATGTTGACCTTGAGTAGCGAACGTCTTCAACGAGAGATTCAGGCAGCGTCCCTCAAGGCAATCGAACAATTTCGCAAGGACTTCCCGAACGCCGAGGTCTGCGGATTCGCGTTGTATTCAGACGCCGATGCGCGAAGCCTGGCGCCGGCCTTTAATACCAAAGACCACCTGACACGTTTGCAGGCTGAAAATCCCGATGGCCGCCAGTACTTCAAGTGGACTCCCGCCGAATGGAGCCACGAAGCCTTTGGCGGACACTTCTTCGCGGACCTGTCGAAAACGCTGTGGAGCATGGCCGACGCAAGCTCCCGGGAAAATTTCGAGCAACATCGCAGTCAGGTTTTCGCGTTATGTGTGGCAGCCATGCAAAAGCTCACAGGCTCGACTTTCGAGCACGCCGTCCATGTGTTTTCAGTTTCTGACTTTGAAAACGCACCTGAGGAAATCGCCTGGATCTGTGCGTTGAACACTCCTGAGCAGGCCGGCGAATTCAAGTCCTGGCTGGAGCAACACTCGCACGGGTGATGTATCGATGTAGATAAAAGGCAGTTTGAACCATAACCACAATTCACAATCTGACTGTTGTTACCCCATTGCCCTCAAGTTCAAGGAAGAATACGTCGAGTACGCTAACGCTTCCAGCTCAGGGCATGGCTTTGGATCAAGGACCTTCCAATGAATCTGCCACAGTTCACCTACCACCCGGACCCTGTTTCCAGCGGCTCGGTACAACCCTCCACAAACACCTGCATCAGCTGCGACCAGGCTCGCGGCTACATCTATGTGGGGCCGGTATACGCCGTCGAAGATTACGAAGCCTGCATCTGTCCCTGGTGCATTGCCGATGGGAGCGCTCACCAACGGCTCGGCGCAACCTTTATCGATGAAGACAGCATTGGTCTGGACGCTGAAGAAGAACTTGATGAAGCGCTGGTCACCGAGTTGAGCCAGCGCACACCCGGTTTTAATGGCTGGCAGCAGGAACGATGGTTTACCCATTGCAATGACGCAGGCGAGTTCATCGGCAAGGCAGGCCATACCGAGCTGCTTGCACTAGGGGTAGAAGCAATGACTGCCGTACAGGACGCGACGGGGCTGGAGGAGGGGCCTCAATGGCACAGGTTCTTCAGTGCACTGGACAAGGACCACGGCCCTACAGCCTACCTCTTCAGATGCCGCCATTGCTCTACGTTGGGTGCCTATCAAGACAACCATTGAAGGAAAAACCAAGCGTATTGAGTCCGATCTCACCGCTATAGCAAGGACGACTGTCATGTCCCTCGTAGATACCTACCTTGCCGGTCTACGCCATGTGTTGCCGGCTGAAAACCTCGATCAACTGAAACTGGCACATGGGGCTTCGGCGACAGACTTGCAGCAGCTCACAGAGCATTATCCGCTGTGCCCGGCAAGCCTGCTGCAACTGCTCAGCCAGATCGACGGCACACACTTCAGGGATTACCACGACGGCACCGTCATGGTCCTGATGCTCGGCTCGGATGTGTTCGAGTACCCCTATTACCTCAGGTCCGTACGGCAGATACTTGAGGGCGCACACGCTCACACCCGGAGCATTGCGCAGATATATGAGGGCTACCTGGATCAGGAACCCGACCTGATCGACCCGCTTATCGACAGCACATTGCCCATGAACAAACGGCTGTGCTTCTCCCACTGCATGAACAATGGGGGAACCTCAAGACTGTATATCGACTTCAACCCGGCGCCCGGTGGAACGGTGGGTCAGGTCATGCGATTTCTGCACGACCCTGACAGCTACAAAGTCATTGCGCAAAGCTTCGATTACTACCTGCAACAGCTGATCGATGACCACTACTCGTTTATCTACGAGGATGAATAACGTCAGCGTTGGTCGATTGCTGCCCATCACTGCAGACCGCAATCGGCCATAAGCAGGCATTCATACAACGTCCGCGTTTTCCTGATTGCCAGGATGGGAGAGGGGAACGGTGTAGCTCATCATCATTCCTGGCAGACGACTCTTCCTTTGTTTTGTGCGCATCAATTATTTATCCGTACTCAGTCCGTTTGGATTGGTTTCCAGGTCAGGACTTCTCAACGAGTAAGGCCTTGAAGGCGGGTATGCAATTGTCTCCCTGCAGACTCTTCGACTCTAACGTTATCATTACCGGAAAATCGTCAAATGCGAGGAAGAAGTACTCGTTGTCTATCAGCACCTCCCAAATACGCACGTCAGCACCGTCAGACTTGCTGATGACCGATCCCCCAAGTAGTCCAAGAATAAACTCTGCATACTCAGGAAAAGACTCCCAATCGACACTCGATGTCAGGTTCAGGCATGATCGGCCGGCGTGCATTTTTTCAATAGTCAGTTCGCTTGGGACTATTTTGTTTTTCATCAGAATCTATCTCCGCCACCTGCTCTTGTTCGCACGTGCAGGCCGCCTCGTTCCCAGACGAGCGTCTTGGAGATCCTGGCGTTCAGTACCATTGCATACCTCCTGCTGCCCCGGCGTCCTGGTGACCCTTGGATGAAAAGCCGTCTATGCCTGGCCTTGGCTTGACCGACCCTGCCAATCGCGCAGCCATTGCAAGCCCGTGGAGGTGTCGCCCCGTGGCCGGTACTCGCAACCGACCCAACCGGTGTACCCCAGTTGATCGATCAGCTCGAACAGGTAGGGATAGTTCAGCTCGTTGTTCATGTCCGGTTCGTGGCGATCCGGTACGCCCGCGATCTGGATATGGCCGATGCCGGCGAAATCCCGTCGCAGCTTCGTCGCCACGTCACCCTCGACGATCTGGCAATGGTAGACGTCGAACTGGACCTTGAGGTTGGCCTGGCCGACCGCTTTGCAGATGGCCTGGGCCTGATGTTGGTGGTTGAGGAAAAACCCCGGCATGTCGCGGGTATTGATCGGCTCCAGCAATACGGTGATGCCAGCCTTGGCGGCTTGTGTCGCTGCGTGGCTGAGGTTTTCCAGGTAGGTTTGCTGGTGCCTGGCGCGATCCGCTTCGTTGGCCAGCAGCCCGGCCATGACATGGATGCGGTCGTTGCCCAGTACCGCGGCGTATTCCAGGGCCTTGTCGAAACCGGCGCGGAACTCCGACTCACGGCCTGGCAAGGACACGGTGCCTTTTTCGCCGGCCGCGATATTGCCAGGCGGTGCGTTGAACAGGGCCTGGACCAGGCCATTGTCGTCGAGCCGCTGTTTCAATTGCTGTGGGCTGTAGTCGTAGGGGGACATGTATTCCACTGCCTGAAAACCATCGGCGGCGGCGGCGGCGAAACGGTCGAGAAAGTCATGTTCGGGGTAGAGCATGCTGAGGTTGGCAGCGAAACGAGGCATGAAGACTCCTGCGGTCAAAAAAATCGATCTGTGGGTTACCACTGCACACCAAAGGCTTCGTGCAATTCATCCAGCGCCGCCTGGTGCAGCGGAGCCGGTCGTGGATTGCTCATCAGCCACAGGCGTGCGGTTTCTTCCAGCTCCTCCAGGGCGTAGCTGGCTTTGGACACCGAGCTTTCCCAGACCACCGGGCCCAGGCGTTCCAGCATCACGCCGCGCACGCGGTTGGCCAGTTGCGCCACACGTTCGGCCACCTTCGGTGAGCCCGGACGTTCATAGGCGATCAGCGGGATGTGCCCGACCTTCATCACCTGATAGGGCGTCAGCGGCGGCAGGATGTCATCCTCGTGCCAGACACCGGCCAGCGTCAATGCCACCAGGTGGGTCGAGTGGGTGTGTACCATGCCTCCAACCCCCGGGTTGCGATCGTAGACCTGGCGGTGCAGGGCGAGGGTCTTTGACGGTTTGTCGCCGCTGACCCATTCACCCGCGAGGCTGACCTTGGCAATCGCGGCCGGGTCGAGGCGCCCCAGGCACGCGTCCGTCGGCGTGATCAACCAGCCGTCCTCCAGCCGGGCGCTGATGTTGCCGGCGCTGCCCACCGTGTAGCCACGGGCATACAACGAAGCGCCGACCTCACAGATCTCTTCGCGCAGGGCGCTTTCGTTACTCATGCCGGTACTCCTGCCAGTTGCTTGAGGGCTTTGTCAAAGAAATCCGCGCCACCGAAATTGCCCGACTTGAGCGCCAGGGCCAGCGGTTCTCCGGGCATACTGACGCAAGCGGGTACACCCGGGTCGATTTGTGCGCCGATCTGCAGAAGCTGGATGTTCAGCGCCTGGACCACGGCCCCCGAGGTTTCCCCTCCGGCGACCACGAAGCGTCGGACACCTGCCTCGCGCAGCCTGCCGGCGATCCGGCCCATGGCCTGCTCGACCAGATGCCCGGCGCGCTCGGCGCCTAACTCACCTTGCACCGCCTTGACCTCATCCGGGGTACTGGTGGCGTAGATCAGCACTGTTTGCGAATGATCAGCGGCGAAGGCCAATGCCTCCTCGATGACTGGCTGTCCCGCCGCCAGGGCCAGGGGGTCGATACGAAAGGCCGGACGACCTGCCTGCAACCAGGTCGCTACCTGGCCATTGGTGGCCTGGGAAGCGCTGCCCGCGAGCACCACTTCACCGCCTTCGACCGCAGGCAGTTGTGCGGCGTCCAGGTCGCGCAATTGGCCGGCGCGTCGAAAGTTGTCCGGCAAGCCCAGCGCCAGTCCGGAGCCGCCGGTGAGCAGCGCCAGGTCGGCGCAGGCTTCGCCCAGCACATGGAGATCGGCATCGGACAAGGCATCGGCGACGGCCATGCGCACCCCGTCGGCGCGAAGCTGCGCGATGCGCGCTCGCACGCTCTCGACGCCACCGGACACGCTGTCATGGCGCAGCAGGCCGACCTTGCCCCGGGTCTGCGCTTGCAGCACGCGAACCAGATTCGCGTCCGTCATCGGTGTCAGCGGGTGATGCTGCATGCCCGATTCACTGAGCAATTGGTCCTGTACGAACAAATGCCCGCGAAAGACCGTGCGACCGTTTTCCGGGAAAGCCGGACACGCGAGGGTGAAATCACTGTCCAGTGCCTCGAGCAAGGCGTCGCTGACCTGGCCGATATTGCCGGCCGGGGTCGAGTCGAAGGTCGAGCAATATTTGAAGAAAATCTGTTCGCAGCCACGCTCGCGCAGCCAGCGCAACGCTTCGAGCGATTCCTTCACGGCATCGGCGGCCGGCACGGTCCGCGACTTCAGGGCGATGACGATAGCGTCGGCGTCGAGTTGGCCGGCGACATCGCCGGCGGGTATGCCGATGCTTTGCACGGTGCGCATGCCGCCGCGCACCAGCATGTTGGCAAGATCGGTGGCACCGGTGAAGTCGTCGGCGATGCAGCCCAGCAGCGGCCGGGCAGGGGCATTCAACATGTTGAACTCCTCAATCGGGTTTAGCCGGGCAGGTACTCGTTGATGAACTGCTCGATCACATCGGTGAAATCCTCGTCCGCGGTGAAGCCCAGGTCCCGGGAGTAGGTGGCGCAAAAGGCGCCTGGCCAGGAGCCGACGATGCGCTCGATCGCCGGATTGCGTTCCATGCGGATCCGCCCGGCCACTTCTGCACCGGCCGTCTGGCGCAGGGCGTCGATCATCCGTTCGACGGTGATCGACAGGCCCGGCATGTTGATCACCCGACCCTGGGTCAATTGCGCGCCGGACAGTTCATGACCATGGATCAGGTTGGCAATCGCCTGCGCGGGCGACATCAGCCAGAGCCGGGTATCGAGCGGTACCGGGCAGACGCTGGGTTGGCCGTTGAGCGGCTCGCGGATGATGCCGCTGGCGAAGCTGGACGCGGCGAGGTTGGGCTTGCCCGGGCGCACCACGATGGTCGGCATGCGCAGGCTGCGACCATCGACGAAGGCGCGCCGGCTGTAGTCGGCGAGCAGCAGGTCGTTCATGGCCTTTTGCGTGCCATAGGAACTCTGCGGCGCCCAGACCTGATCATCGCGCACACGTTCCGGCAACTGCCCGCCGAACACCGCGACCGAGCTGGTCATCACCCATTTCGGGCAGGTACCGAGCCGGCGAACGCGTTCGAGCATGTTCTGGGTGGCGGTGAAGTTGATGCGCATGCCCAGTTCGAAGTCGCCTTCGGCCTGGCTGGAAACCACCGCCGCCAGATGGAAGATGCTGTCGGTGTTGGCATCGATCAGGGAGTCCAGCACTTCAGGGTTGGCGATATCGCCACACACCACTTTTACTCGGGGATCATCGATCCCCGTGAGTTCGACCATGTCGAAGGCGACGATTTGCCCGATGGGCCGGGACTGGCCAGTACGGTCGGTGAGCGAGCCACGCAGCAACAGCGCTTCGATCAGGCGGCGGCCGAGGAAGCCGGCTGCACCGGTCACGAGAATATTCATGAGTTACTCCAAACGTCAGCGGTTGACGAGTTTTCCGGGAATTCTGAAGACCAGCAGGGCGCCGAGGAACAATGCGCTTGCCATCACATACATGCCGATCGTGGTGCTGTGGGTGGCGTCCTTGAGGAAACCCATCAAGTAAGGCGAGACGAAGCCCGCCAGGTTGCCCCAGGAATTGATCAGGGCAATGCCGGCTGCCGCTGCCGTGCCGCCGAGGAAGGCAGTCGGCAAGCTCCAGAACAAGGGCAGGGTGCTCATGGCTCCCATCGAGCCCAGGGTCAGGCCGATCATGGAAACCGTGAAGTTGTCGCTCCAGGTGGCGGAGATGAACAGGCCGATGCCGCCGAGCACGGCGGTCAGCGCCAGGTGCCAGCGCCGCTCGCGCAGCCGGTCGGCGCTACGCGAGACCAGGATCATGGTCATTGCTGCCGCCGCGTAAGGGATGGCAGTGAGCATGCCGACCTGCAAGACATCGCTGACGCCGGCCTGGCGGATAAGGGTCGGCAACCAGAAACCGACGGTGTAGAAACCGGCGATCATGCAGAAGTAGATGGCCGTCAGCAGCCAGATGCGCGGCTGCAGGAACACCTCTTTGAGGCTGTGTTTCTGGTGGCCGGCGGACTCCGCGTCGATGCGCGTCTGCAGCAGGGCTTTCTCTTCCCGGGTGAGCCAGCCGGCACTGGAGATGCGGTCGCTGAGGCAGAAAATCACCAGGATACCGACGGCGATCGAGGGCAGTCCTTCGAGAAAGAACAGCCATTGCCAGCCGGCAAACCCGTGGTCACCGTTGAAGGCGCTCATGATCCAGCCGGACAACGGCGCGCCGATCAAGCCGGACAGCGGCACGGCGGTGGCGAACAGGGCATACATCTTGCCGCGACGATGGGTCGGGAACCAGTAGGACAGATAGAGGATGACGCCCGGGTAGAACCCGGCTTCGGCGATCCCCAGCAGGAAGCGCATGATGTAGAAGGACATTGGCGTACTCACCAGTGCCATGGCCGAGGAGATGATTCCCCAGGTGATCATGATGCGTGCGATCCACAACCGCGCGCCGACGCGATGCAGGATCAGGTTGCTGGGAATTTCCACGAGGAAGTAGGCAATGAAGAAAATCCCTGCGCCAAGGCCGTAGACGGCTTCGGAAAATTGCAGATCGTCGGACATCTGCAATTTGGCGAAACCGACGTTCACCCGGTCCAGATAGGCGACCAGGTAACACAGCAACAGCAGCGGCAGGATACGCCACGCCACTTTGCGATACGCCAGATCCTCGAAGCGATCGGCGGGCACGGCGGCACCGGTTTGAATCACTGATTCAGTCATGTGTTTCCCCCATCCTTATTTTTGTAGTGGGTGACGTTGTTTTTGTCGGATTACATGATGTGGCGTTTTTTATCATAATACGTCATACGAATTCAACGGCTAAATCGAGGGAGGACGGCGGGTCTAAAATGCAGTACCGTTCACCGATTTGAGCCCAGAGATGCCTATGCCCATTCCTGACAAATCTTCCTGTAGCCCCGATGCGCTGGGTGTCCTGAAGGACTCCGCCAAGGGCACGTTGTCCGATCAGGTGACGGCGGCCCTCAAGGCCTATATCGCCAGCGGCGAAGCGCTGCCGGGCGATCGCCTGCCCACCGAGCCCGTACTCTCGGAACGTTTCGGCGTTAGTCGGACAGTCATCCGCGAGGCGATCTCGCGCCTGAAGTCAGCCGGTCTGGTGGAGGTTCGCCAGGGCAGCGGTACCGTGGTCAGTGAAGGGGCGCACATCAAGGCGTTCACGATCGACCTGGATGTCGGCGGCTCGATCGAGGCGGTATTGAGGGTCACCGAATTACGCCGCGGCATCGAAGGCGAGGCGGCGGCACTGGCGGCCCAGCGGCATTCACCTGCGCAGCTGGAGGCCATCCACCAGGCGCTGAAGGCCATTGATGCAGCCGAGCAGGCGGGTCGCGATGGGGTAGAGGAAGACCTGGGGTTCCATCACTCCATTTCCAGGGCTACCGGCAATCCGCTGTACCCCTCATTGCACGAGTTCATTGCGCAATTCATCAAAGAGGCGATCCGCATCACGCGCTCCAACGAGGAGCGCCGCCGGGATCTGGCCAAGACCGTGCGGGCCGAACACTTCGCGGTGTATTCGGCCATTGCCGCGCGCGACCCCGAAGGCGCGCGACATGCGGCGCTCAATCACATCAATAACGCAGTCGAGCGGCTCAAGAGCGCCGATCCCTCGTTCTGGCAGAACCCGGGAACGAGAAAGTCCTAGCCTCTCAGTCGAGATGGCTGCCCACCACGTCGACTATCCGCTGAGCAATCTGCAGGGCGTGGGTCTCCAGCGCGAAGTGGCCGGTATCGAGCATCTCGACCACCGCATCGGGGTTGTCACGCTTGTAGGCCTCGGCACCTGGCGGAATGAAAAACGGATCGCCCTTGCCCCAGATCGCCAGCGTCGGCACTTGGGCATCGCGCAAGAATTGCTGGAACGCCGGGTACAGCTTCAGGTTGTTCCGATAGTCATAAAACAGATCGAGCTGGATGTCCTTGTTACCGGGCCGTTCCAGCAATAGCGCGTCCAGGTGATAACCCTCGGGTGCAATGAGATCGGGGTTGCTCACGCCTTCCACATACTGCCAGCGCGTGCCTTCCAGGTGCAGGATGGCATCGTGGATCACCTGGCGATTGGCGGGCGACGGCTCGTCCCAATACCGGCGGATCGGCGCCCAGGCATCCCCCAGGCCTTCGAGATAGGCATTGCCGTTCTGCGAAACGATCGCGCTGACCCGCTCCGGGTACGCCAGCGCCAGGCGCAGGCCGACCGGCGCCCCATAGTCGAAGAAGTACATCCCGTAACGCTTGAGGCCCAGCCCATCGACGAACTGGCGGATCGTCTCGCCGATGGCATCGAAGGTGTAGACGTAGTGGCGTTCGGCAGGCACCTCGGTGAAACCGAAACCGGGCAGATCCGGCGCAATCAGGCGGTACTTGTCTGCGAGCCGCGGGATCAGGTCCCGGAACTGGTGCGACGAGCTGGGAAAGCCGTGCAGCAGCAAGAGTACGGGAGCGTCGGCAGCACCGGCCTCGCGGTAGAAAACCCTGATGCCGTCGGCTTCGACGAATTTACAGGCAACGGTGGTGTGCGCGAGCGTGGTCATGACGGATCTCCAATGTAACTGTTTAAAGTTATTTATACGGGTTACCTGTTTTCATTTTGCACGGACTTTGTAACTGGTCAAATCTTTTTTGTAGGTTACAATCCGTGCATCGATTCCCGGGAGATTTCCATGACTGACGCCGTCGCCACGCCTGACTTGCCCGTACCGCTGGTGCTGGCCGACCATCCGGCGCTGGACCTGCTGAACACCCGAATGGTGGTCGACGGCCAGCGGCGCGACCTGCTCAACAGCGATGCCGACGCGGCGCGCTGGCTGGAGCAGATCGGTGTCGGTCGGGCGACGGACGTGGCAGTGGGGGACGGGCAGTTGCTTGCCCGATTGCGCAAGCTGCGCGACTGCATCGAGGGCCTGCTCGCCGCCCGTCGAGAGAACCGCGAGGCGGATCCGGCAGCGCTCAATGCCTTTCTGCTGCGGGTCGTGCCGCAACTGGTGTGGGAGGAGGCGGGCGCGCCGGTGCTGGATCGCCTGCACCAGCGCGATGCCGGCCACCAGCGTCTGGGCAGGCTCGCTTACGCCGCCGCGGAGTTGCTGGCCGAAGGCGATTTCAGCCTGGTACGCAAATGCGAAAGCGCCGAATGTTCATTGATGTTTTACGACCGCACCAAATCCCACAAACGACGCTGGTGCAGCATGGCGCTGTGTGGAAACCGGCATAAGGTCGCCGAATTCCGCAAGCGACGCCAGGGTGTCGCGGACTGAAGGCCATGACGCTGCGTGGTATTGGCGGGGCAGCACCCCGGTCAGCCTGAACCACAGTCATCCGATCTTTCATCGCGCGTTGCGGCCTGTGAAGACCGCGTCGGCGAAGGGTGCGCGTTGAAATTTCCTGCCGCCATCACGCTCATCCATGGCGGTTTGTGCGAAAAACCGCCCGCTTGCCCGGGTTTTTTGCACGAATCTGCACCGTTATCGCTCGTATCATTTCACTCGGTAAAAAACGCTGAGCATTTGCGATGACAAAAAACACAACCCTGTGGGACATCAGTCCACCCTTGAGTAGCAAAACACCGACCTGGCCGGGGGACACGCCTTTTCTGGAGGAGCGGGTCTGGACCTACGGTCCCGAGTGCCCGGTGAATGTCGGACGCATCACCCTGTCACCGCACACCGGTGCCCACGTCGATGCGCCGCTGCATTACAGCGCTGACGGCGCGGCGATTGGCGAGGTCGCGTTGGATCTGTATATCGGGCCTTGCCGCGTTTTGCATTGTCTGGACAGCGGTGACCTGGTGCAGCCCGGGCAACTGGAAGGGCGTTTGCACGATGTGCCTGAGCGTGTGCTGCTGCGGACCTATCGCCAGGCACCGCTGGCTGCCTGGGACCCGGCGTTCACGGCCGTTGCCAGGGAAGCCGTCGATTTGTTGGCCAGCCTGGGTGTGAGGTTGATCGGCATCGATACGCCGTCACTGGACCCGCAGCAATCCAAGACGATGGATTCGCACCGTGCCGTGGCCCGTCACGGCATGGCCATTCTTGAGGGGGTCGTGCTCGATGACGTGCCCGAAGGGGATTACGAGTTGATCGCGTTGCCGCTACGTTTTGCCAACCTCGACGCCAGCCCGGTCCGGGCTATTTTGCGACCGTTGGGTACTCATTAATACGAGTGACCCAATCGGCAATCCGGAACCGGGCACCGGTTCCGGTAGCGGGTGTCAGGCGTTACTCTCGGTGAATTTTTCGTAGTACAACTGCACGCTGTCCAGTGCTTGTGCCTGCAGCCAGGTCTTGATCGATTCAACCATCGGCGGCGGCCCGCAGACGTACATGTCGACCGGGCTGTCGCGCAGTTCGGCGACGTCGAAGTGTTCGGCAATGTAGCCGCGCTTGCCGGTCCAGTGCGGCGACGGTTCGCTGACCACCTCGGTGTATCGCAGCCCCGGGAGGTGTTGCGCATACGCCTGGATGCGCGCCTGTTCGCACAGGTCGGCCGCATCGCGCACGCCGTAGTACAGATGCACGGGTTGCTCGCAGCCGCGCTCGGCCAGTTCGTCGAGCATGCCCAGCAAGGCGGAAAGTCCGGTGCCGCCAGCCACCAGGATCAATGGCCGGGCGACGTGCCGTAGATAGAAAGCCCCCAGCGGAGCCTCCAGAACGATGGGGTCACCCACCTGACAGCGTTCGCGGATGTAGTTGCTCATCACGCCATCGGGCAGCAGGCGAATCAGGAACTGCAGCCGATTGCTGACGCCCGGCCGGTTGGCGAAGGAGTAGGATCGCTTGTTCTCGGTCCCCGGAATCTGCAGCCGGGCGTACTGCCCGGGCAGGTAATCCAGCGACTGGCCCACATCGCCCAGATCCAGATGCAGGATCGCCGTGCTGGCCGACACCTGTTTGAGCTCGGTGACCGTTGCCGTGAGCTGATCGGGGCCGGCGGCGTTGCACAGGCTGGAAGCGAAGTCGAAATAGAACGTTGCGTCGGATTTGACCCGGGTCTGGCAGGTGAGCATTTTGCGTTGTTGCAGGTCCTGGCTGGAGAGGGCTTCCTCATCCACATAGTCCTGGCTGTAATCGCCCGACTCGCAGCGCCCCTGGCAGGTTCCGCAGACGCCTTCGCGGCAGTCCAGGGGGATGTTGATGCCATTGCGCAGGGCGGCGTCGAGCAGGATTTCATTGGCCTGCACAGGGAAGAACAGCGTTTTGCCGTCGGCAAAGCTGAACGCGACTTTATGGTTCATGCCCGGTCTCCCTGGGTTCAGAGGTGATAGAAGTCGAGTACCGAATTGATGGTGTCGTTGAGCAGCAACACATGCTTGCGAACGATCAGCCAGCTATCGGCGTGGGGCTTGAGGCGGTAGGTCGCGCGGCCGAAAAACTGTTCGGTCGTGGCCAGGCGGTAATACAGGGTGTGCCAGTTCAGCTGCACTTGCAGCTCGTCGTTTTCCAGGGGGGCGATCCGCACGTTGCTGATCTGATGCAGGGTGCGCGGCATCGGCGTCGAGGACGCGGACTTGCCCGTGCGCAGGCGGAACACGCGGTCTTCCAGGCCTGAACGGTTGGGGTAATAGATCAGCGACATTTCGCGTTTGGGGTCGCGGGTGTAGACGTGTTCGGAGTCCCATTGCGGCAAGTGGAACTCGCTTTGCTCGGCGAACAGCTGGACATAGGCATCCCAGTCCTGGGCGTCGCACAGTTCGGATTTGCGATAGAAAAACTGTTCGATCCGGTACTGCAGTTGCGCATTCATCATTGCACCTCACGGAGTTTCAGGGATTTGGCGTCCAGGCCGTCGAGCAGGAATTTCTGCCAGTTGCTGTGCTGGTTGACGTAAAGCCCTTCATGGGTGAATTCGGTGCCGGTCATGGCCGGGGCAATGCCGATCGCTTCGCTGTTGGGCGTGGCGCCGCTGGCCCAGCGGTGACTGCCGCGGGAGATATCGCTCCAGCGTTCCAGGCGCGCCTGGAAGCCACGCTGGGCTTCCCGGAATTCCACCAGGTCATCCGGCGTGCCCAAACCCGAGACGTTGAAGAAATCCTCGAACTGGCGAATGCGGTTTTCGCGGTCGGCGTCCGACTCGTTCTTGACCCCCAGGCACTGGCTGATGATTTCGGTCTTGTTCCACGCCACCGGACGGATGATGCGCAATTGCGAGCTGATCTGATCGAGGAAAAACAGGCTCGGGTAGATGTTCAGGTTGCGCAGGCGATGCATCATCCACTCGGCTTTTTGCTGGCCATGTTCTTCGATCAGCCGCGGCATGATCGTCGCGTAGCCGGAGCGTACCGAAGGGTTGGGCATGTCGCTGAACAGCAGGCTGTGACCGTTGTTGAACGCGAACCAGCCATCATCGGTATTGGCATCGCCGGCGCCGAGCTTGCTGTAGTCGAGGGTGTTGCTGGCGGCGTTGCCGTTTTCGCTGTTGACCTGCTGGCGATGTTGCACCGTGGCGACGTAGTTGTAGTGGACGGTGCTGACGTGATAACCGTCGAGGCCGTTTTCGTTTTGCAGCTTCCAGTTGCCGTCGTAGGTGTAGGCCGACTTGCCGGGCAGTACTTCCAGCTCACCGGTTGGCGACTGGGCGACCATCATGTCGAAGAACACTTTGGCATCGCCGAGGAAGTCTTCCAGACTGTTGTCGGCGTGCACATCCAGGCTGATGAAGACGAAACCCTTGTAGCTCTGGATGCGGGCTTTTTTCAGACCGCGTGTGGCTTTGTCGAAGCCTTCCGGGTACTCGCCCGGTGCCTTGACCTTGACCAGGCGGCCATCGCTTTTGTAGCACCAGGCATGGAACGGGCAGGTGAAGGTCGATTGATTGCCCTTGCCCACGCGGGTCAGCGTCGTGCCGCGATGCTGGCAGGCATTGATCAGTGCATTGAGCCGACCCTCACCGTCGCGGGTAATGATCATCGGCTGGCGACCGGCGCGCACTGTTACGAAGTCGTGGTTGTTGGCCAGTTCGCTTTCGTGGCAGGCGTAGATCCAGTTCTTCTCGAAGATCAGTTCCATCTCCAGATCGAACAGCTGCGGTTCGGTGAAAATCTCCCGGGCGATGCGGAACACGCCTTCTGCGGGACGGAAGTCCAGGCAGCTTTCGATAAACGTTTTCCATTGCTCGACGTTTCTTTCGCCACTCATGGTGTGCACCTTTTTTTATTCGGCTAATCGGTGCGCTCATTAGAGAAGCGGGGCGGGTGATGGTCTATCCGATAAGTTGGCGAAGGCAGTCCGTAAAATTGGGGAGCAGGTAACAGTCGGTTGGGCAGCGATGACACAAATCCGCCACCAGGTGATAAACGGCTGCACCTGATGGCGCCAATCAGATACTGTTTTGCACGACGTCGAGTGCGGATCGAGGGCTTTTGCGGCTTCGCCAGCCATGTCTTGTCCGCTTAGTTGCCATTCACTATCCGTTAATTCGGTGTCGACGTTTTATGGCGTGGAAGTTGCTCCCATCCCGCCTGACAAGCGCCACCAGAGCGCGCAGAACCAGACTCCGTGAGTGCACCATGATGAGTAGCAAAGTGGATCCGCAGTTTCGCGACATTCGTGTCGACAGCGATGACCTGGAGGCTGCCAGAAGCTGGATGTCCGGTATTTGCGGACCCCATCGACTCGTGAGCGCGACCCCCGAACGGATCCGCTTTCATCACAACGCCAACATGTTCAAATCGATGGCCACCACCTTGGGCACCATCGAATACGGCACCGACGTCACCATCGATATCGAAGACGCCGAGCACTTCAGCAGCTATAGCCTGAGCCTGCCGTTGTCGGGCGAACAGGAGCTGAGCAAGGCGGGCAGCGTGGTCAGGTCAGACCGCGATCAAGGGGTCATCATTTCCCCCAATGAACACCAACTGCTGGCGATTTCCGGTGACTGTCGCAAGGTCCAGGTGGTGATTACCCGAGTGGCGATGAGCGAGGCTCTGGAAGGGATGCTGCAACGGCCGCTGGATGCGCCGCTGCGCTTCGAACCGATGATGGATGCGATCGATGGGGCGTCGGCGTCGTGGTGGCGCATGGCGCGTTATTTCATCGACGAGCTGGAGCGAAGCAGTGAACTCTTCGAGCAGGTGGCCTTCACCCGGGACATTGAAAGCTCGCTGATCAAGGGCTTGATCCTCGCCCAGCCCAACAACTATTCGCAGGAGCTGCGGGACGCGTTGGGCGTGAAATTGCCGCACTACCTGGTCAGGGCTCGACAGTACATCCACGACAACGCCCGCGAAGCGTTGCACCTGGAGGACATCGAAGCCGCTGCCGGTGTTTCACGCTTCAAGTTGTTCGACGCGTTCAGGAAGTACTTCGCCTTGTCGCCAATGGCCTACCTGAAAAAGTATCGCCTGAATGCCGTACGCCAGGAGATTCTCGAGCACGGCTCGTCACGCAACATTTCCGGGATAGCCATGGGCTGGGGGTTCATGCACCTGGGCCGTTTTTCCACCGAATACCGCAAGCTGTTCGACGAAACCCCGAGCATGACGTTGCAGCGCAAGGAGGCCCGGCGCCTGCACGGGCTCTGAAGGACGCCGCGGTCTTACTTGCGTACCACCAGATCGAGCAACTGCTCGCGCTCCTTGATTTTCTGCAGGACGATCTCCGAACGTATGTCGGTGACGCCGGCGGTGCGGTTGAGGTGATTGACGATGAAATCCGAGAAGTGTTTGAGGTTGCGGGCCTGGACCCGCAACACATAGTTGCTCGCCCCGGTAATGACATAGGCGGTGACCACCTCCGGCCACTGCTGGACCTTCTTGATGAAGGTCTCGTGCCAGTCCTCGACGTCCTGTCGCAACGACACATGGACGATGGCTTCCAGCTCGATGCCCAACCGTTCGGCATTCAGTACCGCGCGATAGCCGGTGATGATTCCTTCGCTTTCCAGCAGGCGCAACCGGCGCAGGCAGGCCGACGGTGACAAGGCGACTTTCTCCGCCAGCTCCTGATTGCTGATTCGGCCATCCTGTTGCAACTGATGCAGGATTCGCAGGTCTGTCGAGTCAAGATTCATGGTTTGAATAAATCCGCGTTTATGGGTATTGGATTCGAATTATCTGCGAAATAACTACTACATGGCTGGTTACTTTGCACGAAAATTCTCCAAAGGTTCGTTCATTATCTCTCTACCCAAAGGCAAGTTGATCGCCTTGAACCAGGGCGCCTGATCCGGCTGATGCAACCCGCCCGGATGGCGTCCCATGACAAAAAAACAGGACACTCGATGACGACAAGAAACAGTTGCCTGGCGCTTGATGCCCAGGACGCTCTGGCGCCCCTGCGCCAGCAATTTGCGCTCCCCGAAGGGATTATCTACCTCGATGGCAATTCCCTCGGTGCGCGGCCGGTCGCGGCATTGGCGCGGGCACAAGCGGTGGTCGCCGAGGAATGGGGCAATGGCTTGATCCGCAGCTGGAACAGCGCTGGCTGGCGCGAGCTGTCCGAGCGTCTGGGCGACCGCCTGGCGGGTTTGATCGGCGCGGGGGCGGGTGAAGTCGTGGTGACCGATACCACCTCGATCAACCTGTTCAAAGTGCTGAGCGCTGCCTTGCGCGTACAGGCCACAAGGTCACCCCAGCGGCGAGTGATCGTCAGCGAATCGAGCAATTTCCCCACCGACCTGTACATCGCCGAAGGCCTGGCGCAGATGCTGCAACAGGGTTACACCCTGCGCCTGGTCGACAGTCCTGAAGCCTTGCCGCAAGCCATTGACCAGGACACGGCGGTGGTCATGCTCACCCACGTCAATTACAAGACCGGCTACATGCATGACATGCAGGCCCTGACCGCGCTGACCCACGAATGTGGCGCGCTGGCCATCTGGGACCTGGCGCATTCCGCAGGCGCAGTACCGGTCGATCTGCACCAGGCGGGTGCCGACTACGCCATCGGCTGCACCTACAAGTACCTCAATGGCGGGCCGGGATCGCAGGCCTTTGTCTGGGTTTCGCCGTCATTGTGCGATCTGGTGCCGCAACCCTTGTCCGGCTGGTTCGGGCACTCGCGGCAATTCGCCATGGAGTCGCATTACGAGCCGAGCAGCGGCATCGCGCGTTACCTGTGCGGCACTCAACCGATCACCTCATTGGCGATGGTCGAGTGCGGCCTGGACGTGTTCGCCCAAACGGACATGGCCAGCCTGCGCCGCAAATCCCTGGCCCTGACGGACCTGTTCATCGAACTGGTCGAGCAGCGTTGCGCGGCTCACGAACTGAAGTTGATCACGCCGCGCGAACACGCCAGACGCGGCAGTCATGTCAGCTTCGAACACCCCGAAGGTTATGCGGTGATCCAGGCCCTGATCGACCGTGGCGTGATTGGTGACTATCGCGAACCGCGCATCATGCGGTTCGGTTTCACCCCGTTGTACACAACCTTCACCGAAGTCTGGGATGCGGTGCAGATCCTCGGCGAGATCCTCGACCGGAACACCTGGTCGCAAGCGCGATACCAGGTTCGCCACAGCGTGACTTGAACCTTGCGGCGTCCTTGTCCAGCTGCGGGCATTTTCCCGCAGCGGGCGTTCGGTCGCCGGCAATAACCAGTTCTGCAATCACAATAATAAGGAGCACGCAGAATGAAACTGTCCCTCTGGCCTGCCTTGCCGCTCGCCATCTCCAGTTGCCTTGGCCAAATGGCCTGTGCCGCCTCTGACAACGGATTTGTCGAAGACAGCAGCCTGACCCTGACCAACCGCAACTTCTATTTCTACCGCAACAACCTCAACAACCCCGGCGGTCAGAACTATCGGGACGAGTGGGCCCACGGGATCATGCTCGACTACCGCTCCGGCTACACCCAGGGAACGGTGGGTTTCGGGGTCGACGCCTACGCGCAGTTGGGCATCAAGCTCGACAGTGGCAAGGGGCGCACGGGCACAGGGTTGTTGCCGGTCGATTCCGATGGCCGTCCCGAGGATGAGTACTCCGAAGCCGGTGGTGCGCTGAAGGCGCGGATTTCGCAGACCGAGCTCAAGTACGGCAACCTGACACCGCTCAATCCGGTGTTCGGCACCGGCAATGCGCGACTGTTCACCAGCAGTGCCACCGGCTTCCAGCTGACCAGCAATGAGCTCAAGGCATTACGACTGGACATTGGCCACTTCACTGCCGGCAACGACAATAATTCGACCAATGCCGATGGCGCCCTTAAAGCGCTGTATGCCGGGGTGGAAACCCGCAGCGTCGATTACCTGGGTGGCAGCTATGCGCTGAGCGATCAGTTGAGTGTCAGCCTGTACGGTTCTCAGTTCACCGACATCTGGCGGCAGTACTACGGCAACGTCAATTACTCCTATGTGCTGACGCCAGACCAGTCGCTGAACCTGGATTTCAATCTCTACCGCACCAACGATAACGGCGACAGCCTGGCCGGAAGGATCGACAACACCACCTGGTCGTTTGCCACCGCGTACAGGTTCGGAGCTCATCGGGTGACCCTGGCGTACCAGCGGGTCGATGGCGAAGAACCGTTCGATTACCTGGGTTTCGACCAGCAACCGGGCACGTCGATTTTTCTCGCCAACTCGATTCAGGTCCTCGACTTCAACGCCCCCAACGAACGCTCCTGGCAACTGCGCTATGACCTGGACATGGCGCCTTTCGGCGTGCCGGGGCTGAGCTTCATGTCGCGTTACGTCAGTGGCGACCACATCGATGACAGCCATTACGACGGCGGACCCAATGGCGCCTATGGACGTTACGGCGATGACGGCAAGCGCTGGGAACGCGACCTCGAGGCGCGCTATGTCGTGCAGTCGGGCAAGGCCAGGGACCTATCAATACGCGTGCGCCAGGCCAGTGTGCGCTCCACCGCGCAAGTCGCCCGCGCCGACACCACGGACAACAACGAAGTCCGGGTGATCGTCGAATATCCACTGAGTATTTTCTGATCCGTGTCCTGCTGTGCGTGGCTGATCCCCACCGTTTAACCCACGACGTGCTCTTCAAGAAAGACAAAATCCAGAGGACATAGAAATGACCGATAACTGCGGTTTCGAAACGATATCCAACCGTGAACATGGCCTGCGGCGTCAACTGACGTCGGGGCAGATGAGCATGATCGCCATTGGGGGTGCAATCGGCACCGGGCTGTTCATGGGCAGCGCCTATGCCATTGGTTATGCCGGGCCGAGCGTGCTGTTGAGCTATGCCATTGGCGCAATCATCACCTTGCTGCTGATGGGCTGTCTGGCGGAAATGACCGTGGCCCATTCGACCTCGGGTTCGTTCGGCGCCTATGCCGAATTTTATGTCAGCCCGTTGGCCGGGTTCCTGGTGCGCTATGCCTATTGGGCGGCGATCGTGCTCGCGGTCGGTACGGAAGTGACGGCGGTGGCGATGTACATGAAGTACTGGTTTGCCAACGTGCCGGAATGGATCTGGATCGTCTCGTTCTCCAGCGTGTTGATCGTGCTCAATGCCATCAGCGTGAAGACCTTCGGTACCTTCGAGTACTGGTTCTCGACCATCAAGATCGGCGCGATTGTCGGCTTCATTATCCTGGCGGTGTATGTGGTGTTCGGTTCCGGCAATCCGGAATACGGCGTGCACAATTACACCGCTCACGGCGGTTTCTTCCCCAATGGCCTGCAAGGGATGTGGATTGCGGTGATTGTGTCGATCTTCAGCTACCTGAGTGTGGAGATGATCGCAGTGGCGGCCGGTGAGGCGAAGGATCCGGAGCAAGCGGTGAAGAAAGCCTTTCGCGGGACTATCGTGCGCCTGGTGGTGTTCTACCTGTTGACCCTGGCATTGATGCTGGCGATCGTGCCTTGGGTCCAGGCTGGCCATGCCCAGAGTCCGTTCGTCACGGTCATGCAGGCCATCGGGATTCCCGGCGCCACCGGTGTGATGAATTTCGTGATCCTGATCGCGGCGTTGTCGGCGATGAACAGCCAGTTGTACATCACCACGCGCATGATGTTCAGCCTGTCTCGAGCCGGCTACGCACCAAAATCCATGGGGGTGTTGAGCAAGACCGGCATCCCGTTGAACGCGCTGTTGCTTTCAAGTTCGGGGATCGCCCTGGCGACCTTGCTCAACATCCTGTACCCGGAAAGTTCGTTCACCCTGATGATGGCGATCTCGATGTTCGGCGCGATCTTTACCTGGTTCATGATCTTCCTCACTCACTACTGTTTCCGTCGTTTTCATGAACGCAATGGCAACCGTAAATTGTCGTTCCGCATGCGTCTGTTTCCCTACAGCACATTGTTGGGGTTGGTCCTGATGGGCGCTGTGATGATCACGACCTACTTCACTGAGGCCTTCAAGATGACCCTGGTGTTCGGTGTGCCGTTCTTGCTGGTGCTTTCGGTTGTCTACGGCATTTTTTTCAGGAAAACCAAGGCCGTTACGGTGCTGAATCCGCAGCCCAGGGGCTAGACCGAAGGGAGTCCCGCTGTTGCGGGGCTCCCTTGTTTGCAGTGCACGGCCGAATATCTGTTGACCTGGCTGTTTCGTACCAACAGACTTTCTCCTTTTGTGTGTTCCTAAAGGTCCGTCTGATGCGTAAGTCATTCACTGTTGTTGCATTAAGTCTGCTTGTATCGCAGTACGCCCTCGCCGGCGAAGCCACCAACACGGCTATCGGTGGCGGTGTCGGCGGCGCCCTTGGCAGCGTGGTCGGTCAGGCTGTGGGAGGTAGCACTGGCGCTGCAATCGGAGCCGGCGTCGGTGGCGCGGCCGGGGGCGCAATGACCGCCAAGAGTGGCAAGAAGACCGAGTCCGCTATTGGCGGAGGTCTCGGTGCAGCGGGTGGCCAGGTCATCGGCAACAGTGTCGGTGGTTCCACCGGTGGCCTGATCGGCGCGGGTCTGGGCGGTGCAGCAGGGGGGGCGATCGGCAACAATCTGGCCGATGACGACGACCACCACGATTCCGGCTACAAGCACAAGAATAAACACAAGAACAAACATAAACACAAACATCACGACTGATCGCGGGTGCCGAGACAGAGCATTTGGAATGCTGTGTTTCAAAAAGGGGAGCGGGCATGGCGCTCCCCTTATGGGGGTAATACTGCATCTGTGGCGAGGGAGCTTGTCGGATCGCCGCACCGTCCCGCTGGGGCGCGAAGCGGCCCCTCCTTTCCCTAAAGAGCAGGGGACTGCTGCGCAGTCCAGCGGGAGCAAGCTCCCTCGCCACAGGTTGCTTATTGTTCGCTCTATCTCTTAAGTGAACAGCATTACCCCTATGGGGGGGCTTTCAGGTCATGCCCGAGCCGCCTTGACGTCTCGGTGATCACCCGGGTTAGAGGCCACTCGGCCACTCGTCCATGAGCCATTGGCGTTCTGCCGGTGATTCGATTGCTTTCACACAGCGTTATCCATTGATGCCGGGTGCTGACGTGTCTCACCGTCGGTCGGCTTTCTCCTGCGCGGGTTGACCCGGAGCCAGAAAGGGCTAGCTTTCATCGAGTGGGAAAAATTCCCACACCAAGATTTCAGGATAAACAATAAAGCTTACTCCCATGCCGCTCCCGGATTACAACGCGGATCGCGTTGGCACTGCTCGCGGTAAATCACCAGGAGAATGCACGATGAACACTTACCTGCTTTTCAAGAAAGGTTTATTGGCGCTGGCGATCGGTGGCGTCCTCTCGGCCTCCATCGTTTTGGTACCGGACTCCATTTCCCATGACGCCACTGCCTATGCCAAGGATGGTGGTGGTGGTGGTGGTGGTGCTCATATTCCAGTCTCGCCATTGCCACAGCCCCCCGTCACCCCGGCCACTCCGGGTGCTGTCAATGTCAGTGATGCCTCCGGCAGCAACAATCAACCCATCTTAAGCGGTAGCGGTCGTCCGGGCGACACCGTGCAGATTCTCGATAACGGTGTGGTGATTGGTGAGGTTGTCATTGGAGATGATGGTAAATGGAGTTTCACTCCAAACCCTCCTTTGGTCGATGGTGACCACAGCCTGACAGTGGTCATTAAAGATCCAGCAGGAAACACCAGTGAGGAGTCACAACCGGTTGAGTTGGTGGTCGATACCACGGCTCCCGAGCTTCCGGCTCCGGTCATCGCCGGACAGCCTGATGGCGGCATTACCGTCAGCGGTCGCGGTGAGCCAGGCGCGACCGTGAACGTGACGTTCCCGGATGGCAGCACCGGCAGCGTGGTGGTGGATGCTTCGGGCAACTACAGCATCGACAGCCCGGTGAGCGTGGTTCAGCCGGAGGGTGATCTGGTAATTAATATCACCGACAGTCATGGCAACCAATCTCCAGATATCGTGGTGGAGTATGAAGATACCACAGCCCCGGAAGCGCCGACGCCGGCGATCATAGGCAAGCCTGACGGCGGTGTTACTGTCAGCGGGCGCGGCGAGCCAGGCGCGACCGTGAACGTGACGTTCCCGGATGGCAGCACTGGCAGCGTGGTGGTGGATGCCTCGGGC
>NZ_JBWKZB010000019.1:0-110513 GCF_059424105.1 Pseudomonas sp. GW456-E7
ATGATGTTTTCCGCCGCGCATTTCATGATGTGCGAGCCAACCGGGGTCGAGCCGGTGAAGGCGATCTTGGCGATGCGTTTGCTGGTGGCCAGGGCTTCCCCGGCTTCTTTGCCGAAGCCTTGCACGATGTTCAGCACGCCTGGTGGCAGCAGGTCGCCGATCAGTTCGACCAGCACGGTGATGCCCAGCGGGGTCTGCTCGGCGGGCTTGAGCACGATGCAGTTACCGGCAGCCAGGGCCGGGGCGAGTTTCCACGCGGCCATCAGGATCGGGAAGTTCCACGGGATGATCTGGCCGACCACGCCCAACGGCTCATGGAAGTGATAGGCCGCGGTGTGTTCGTTGATTTCGGCGGAGCTGCCTTCCTGGGCGCGGATGCAACCGGCGTAGTAGCGGAAGTGGTCCACCGCCAGCGGGATGTCGGCGTTCAACGTTTCACGCACGGCCTTGCCGTTGTCCCAGGTTTCGGTGACGGCCAGCAGTTCGAGGTTCTGCTCGATGCGGTCGGCGATCTTCAGCAGCGCCAGGGAGCGGTCCTGCACCGAGGTCTTGCCCCAGGCATCGGCAGCGGCGTGGGCAGCGTCCAGGGCCTTGTCGATGTCTTCGGCCGTGGAGCGGGGGAATTCGGCAATCGGTTGGCCATTCACCGGCGAGGTGGTGGTGAAGTACTGACCTTTGACCGGCGCGACGAACTCGCCGCCGATGTAGTTGCCGTAGCGGGACTTGAAGGAAACGATGGCACCGGCAGTGCCTGGGTGGGCGTAGTTCATGATCGGGTTCTCTTGTTGTTTTGGGGTGTGACCGCCCACAGGACGGTCACTGTCAGGTGCACAAGCCGTGCAGGGTCAGGAACCCTGAGGGGTTTCGCCACGAGCCAGGCGCGCATTGATGTCTTCAATGACGGCCGGTAGATCGACGATGGTGTCGATCAGGTAGTGCGGGCGCGAACCTTCGAACATCCTGGTGATGCGGGCACGCTCTTCGGCCAGCTTGTCCGAAGGCAAGTCCCTGAACTGGTCATAGGTCAGCCCCAGTGCGTTGCCGGAGCAGGTCAATGCGACCGTCCACATGCCGGCACTGCGGCCTTCAAGGATGCCTGGCCAGGTGTCGTCGACCTTGACGCAGGCGGCCACATCGCTGATGCCCAGAGCGATCACGTTGGCCAGGGCCTGGGCCGGGTGCGGACGGCCATTGGGTACTTCGTCAGTGGCCACGACGTGGTCGGCAACGTAGCCGTTCTTGCGCGCCAGCTCGACGACTTTCTCCATGACCACCGCCGGGTAACCCGAGCACGAACCGATTTTCAGACCCTTGTCGCGCAAGGCATCGATCGTATCCAGGGCCCCTGGAATCAGCGCCGAGTGCAGGGCGATCTTCTCGATCTGCAAGGGCATGAAGCGCTCATAGAGGGCGGTGACATCGTCATCCGTCGGCAGGCGTCCGAAGGCTGCCTGGTAACGTGCGGCGATCTGCGGCTCGTTGCACAACGTGCGGATGTGGTCCCACTTGCCCATGCCCATCGGACCCCGGGCCTCTGCCAGGGAGACCGCTACGCCAAACTCGGCGAAGGCTTCGACAAAAATCTGCGTGGGTGCAAAGGAACCGAAATCAACGACGGTGCCCGCCCAGTCCAGAACCACGGCTTGCAGTTGGGAAGGTTGTTTGTATTGCATGATGATTGCTCCAGGGAAAGGTGAGTGGGTAGTACGAATTCAAGGCGTGGTGCCGACAATGACCGGTTGTACCGGGGTCGATACCAACAGCGGGTTTTCCAGTGTTTTCGGCCGGCTGTTCCAGAAGGGCACCAGCATCAGGCTGGCCAGGAGTGCGGCGCCGGTGAACACCAGGAACACGGTGATGGTGTCGAAGTAACCCGGCAGCAGGCCGCCAAGGACTGCACCCACCGAACCGCAGCCGTTGACGAAGCCCGCGGCGGAGGCAGCCCCGTCCTTGCTGCCGAAGTCGATGGCCGCCGAGCCGCTGATCATCGAGTCCGGCCCGTAAAGCGTCAGGCCCATCATGAACAGCAGGCCGACCACCATGTACAGGCTGCCGCTTTGCATGGCGGGAACGAACAGTCCCAGGCAGACAGTGAGGACCACCAGGCTGAGCACGCAGGCTGGTATGCGGCGAGCGCCGAAGTATTTGTCCGAGGCGATACCGATGAGGATGGGGCCTACCAGACCTGCCAGTTCAAACGAGGTGGGGACGATGGCGGACGCTACCTTGCCGATCTCGGGCATGCGTTCGTAGATGATCACCGGGCCCCACAGCAGGATGGCGTAGCGCGCCGGCTTGAGCATGAAATAGGCCAGGCCGAGAATCAGCACGGTGCGATTTTTCATCACGGTCCGTATGCCGGCCCACATGCTTTCGCGGGGAACCACGACGTTGCTGACCGGTTCGATCTCGATTTCGACAGCAGGCAGGCCTACGTCTTCCGGACGGTTGCGTTGCAGGAAATAGAACAACACCGCCACCACCAGCACGACAACGGCACTGCTGATGAACGCGATGCGCCAGTCGTGATAGGCCTGGTAAGCCCACCAGCCGGCAAACGGCGTGGCCACCAGACCGCCAAAGGCGTACGAGGTGCTCCAGTAACCGAGTACGCGGCCACGCTCACTGGTACTGAAGAAACTCCCGACGTTCTTGCACAGGCCCGACCAACCGGTGGATTGGGCGAAGCCCTGCACCAGCATGCAGGAGACGAAGATCGGTAGCGTGGCGTAGGTCCCCATCAGGAGCGCCGCCGCCGCCGAAATGACCAGGCCGCTGAGGACCACCACCCTTGGGCCGAAACGGTCGGAGAAGTTGCCCCACAGGAACTGGCCCACGGCATAGGCCGTCAGGTACAGGGCATCGAGGTTGGCCATCACGGCCTTTTCGAGCATGAAGTCCGGGTCTTCGCCAATGCCAAGCTTGGCCACGGAAAACGCTTTGCGGGTGAAGTAGAAGGCGGCGTATGCCACCCAAGTGATGAGGAAGATCTGCACGCGCCAACGCTGGAGGGATTTCCAGCCGGTGGCGAGAGGGCTTGTCGTGTTGTTCATGGTGTACTGATCCCGTATGTGGTGCCAGACAGCGCAAATTGGTCGGTTTTTGTTTTTGTTTTCGGTGCACAAGTCTGTCCATTCGCACGACATCGACAGATGAACATGCGAATGGCATCAGGCTTTTATTCATGAATTACGCGATCGCTGACTCCTGCCCGGCGCTGCCGAGCGGTACGTCATCGAATCCATGGTTTAAAAAAAGATCCCTGCCCAAAGGTGCTACCCATTGCACCTTCGCTCGAATCGGCAGAGACCTTTAAAGGGGTCGATCAGGCCGCGGGCTTGAACATGTCCACGTCCATGGCGACCAGGCTGTCCGCGATTGCGCGGAGCAACTGATGGACGATGTATTCGTCGATCTGGCCGATGCAGCCGATGCGGAAACTCTCGGCAACGGTCAACTTGCCGGGGTAGATGATGAACTGCCGGGCCTTGAGTTCTTCGTAGAAGCGCGTGAAATCGAAGTTGGGATGTTCAGGGCTGAAGAACGTGGTGATGATCGGCGACAGCCAACGGTCTTCCAGCAGCGTCTTGAAACCCAGTTCGCGCATGCCGGCAACCAGCACGTCGCGGTTGCGGGTGTAGCGTGCCAACCGGCCGTGCACGCCACCTTCGTCGCTGTGCTGTTCCAGTGCCTTGTGGAACGCCACCACACTGTGGGTCGGCGGTGTGAAGCGCCATTGGCCGGTGCGCTCCATGTAGGCCCATTGCTCGAAGAGATCGAGGGACAGCGAGTTGGCGCGGCCTTTGGCGGCTTCCAGCACGGAACGGCGGATGATCACGAAACCGAAGCCCGGGATACCCTCGATACACTTGTTGGCGGAGGACACCACCACGTCGAAGGCTATTTCGTTCACCGTCAGCGGCACGGCCCCGAAGGAACTCATGGCATCGATGATCAGGCTCTTGCCGTGGGCCTTCACCACATCGGCGATTTCACGCAGCGGGTTGAGGATCCCGGAGCTGGTTTCGCAATGGACGACGAAGACGTTGGTGATGTCAGGGTTGGCCTTGAGCAGGGCGTCCACTTCTTCGGGCTGGGGCGGCAGGTAATCGCCCTTGTCCAGGGTAATGAACGCGCGACCGAGGTATTCCAGGGTCTTGGTGGCGCGCTGACCGTAGGCGCCGTTCATCAGCACCAGGGCTTTGCCGTCACGCGGGATGGCGGTGGCCAGGGCGGCCTCGACCGAGTAGCTGCCGCTGCCTTGCAGTGGCACGCAGGCGAAGCTGTCATCCTCTACGCCGGCCATGCCCAGCAGTTTCTGGCGAACTTCAGCGGTGACCTGATTGAAGGCACCGTCCCATGATCCCCAGTCGCGCAGCATGGCTTCCTTGGTGGCTTTGGAAGTGGTCAGCGGGCCCGGGGTCAGCAGGTAGGGTTCACCCAGGGCTGGGGTTGCCAGTGGCTGGGTAGTCGGGAATTCGGCTTTGGTCATGATCTTCTCCGGCGGTGTTGTTTTTGTGGGGAGTGATGCATGGGTTGATAAAAACATCTGGCAAGAAATAACTGAAATCGATTTATCACATGTCACAAACAAGCTGAGCTTATAAGTGGCAATGCACTTGTCTGGAGCTGGTGCAGTTCGCTGCACGCATGAATTGACAGGAAGCGGATTAACCCCGCGCGGTGCATGACCGGGCGGGGTTTTGTGTGGGGCAACGTGAAATTTCGCCTGGAGGGCGAGGCGATTTACCCCTTGTCCGCCTTGCCGGCGGCTGCCGCGAATTTCGCCAGGCGCACGTCAAGTCGACGGGGAGGCCGGTTGTGGTCTTCAGCATGCTCCTTGCGGCGAATGGCGTTACGCACCATCAATGAGCCCAGGTAGCGGACCGGCTCCGGCGGAAAATGCCCAAGCGGACCTTGGACCAGTGGCGAGCGCGTCCAGGGGTTGTCCACCCCGAGCACCAGCGACGACAGGATCTGCCCACCCATATGGCACGGACCTACGCCGCTGCCGGAATAGCCGAAGCCATAGAAGACGTTGCCGCTCGCGCCCATGCGACCGAAGAAAGGCAGGCCGGTGACCGAGCGATCGGAAGGGCCGTTCCAGGTGGCGGCGATACCGACGTCGGCAAAGTCCGGAAAGAACTCCGTCAGCGTGTTGCGCAACAGCCCTGCGTAGGGCGATGGCTGGTCGAACACGGGCAGGATGCGACCGCCGTAGGCAAAGGTGTTCCCCCCTTTGCCGAGCATGATCCGGCCGTCCGGGGTGTTGTGGTAGTAGTGCACGAAAATCCGCGAGTCGAGTACGGTGACCCCGCTGGTCAGGCCGATCCGCTCGAGCAAGTCCGGTCGCGGCTCGGTGATGATCATGTCGCTGGAGACAATGGCCACCGAACGCGAGAACTGTGGAAAGGCACGAGCCATCCAGGCGTTCATCGCCAGCACGACCCGGTCGCAGGTCACTTTGCCGTTCGGCGTGTTGACGCTGGCGGGCATGCCTTCTTCCAGACCGGTCATCGGCGTGCCCTCGTAAATCCGTACGCCCAGTTCCAGCGCCACCCGGCGCAGTCCACGGACCAGCTTGCCCGGCTGCACACTGGCAGCCGCCGGGGAGAACCAGCCCTCGATGTGCCGGGCCGAGCCGGCCATGCGTTGCACGTCAGGTAGCGCACATTTGGCAAAAGAGTTGATGCCATGGCGCTCCAGCGCCGCGATCACCCCGTCGGTCGAGCCGACCTGGGCACGGTTGGTCGCCGTATAGAGCGTGCCGTCGAGACGGTAATCGGCATCCACCGCGTACTTTTCGCAAAAGGTGCCGATGGCGTAGATGCTCTGCTCCGACTCCTTGACCAGGCGTATCGCCTCCTTGACGCCGAACAAGCGCTCCAGGGTGAAGTACTTGGCCGACCATGACAGCGCGCAGCCGCCATTGCGCCCACTGGCGCCGGCACCGCAGATGTCGGCTTCGACGATGACCACGTCCAGCTCGGGATTCTGTTCCTTGAGCATGATGGCGGTCCACAGACCGGTATAGCCGCCGCCGACGATGCAGACGTCGGCGCGGGTGTTCTGTTGCAGCGCAGGGCAGGGCGCAGCGGGTTGATTCTTCAGGGCCTGGTCCAGCCAGAAAGGGCGCATTGGGTGATCTCCGTTGGAACGGTTCGAGGGCAGGGTTGAGGGCACGATCAGCCGCAGGCAGCGACCACGATCATTTCGACCCGCCAACCGGGGTCGATCAGATCAGCCAGAGTGCAAGCGCGCGTGGGGGCATGGCCTTCAGGGAAAAACTCGTCCCAGACCCGGTTCAACCCTTCATAGTCTTCGCGATGGGCGAGCAGGATGCGCACCGAAAGCACCTGCTCGCGGTGGCTGCCGGCACTGAGCAAAAGTTGCTCGATAGCGACCAACACCTCGCGGGTCTGCGCCTCGATATCGCCACTGAGATCGGTGGCAACCTGGCCACCGATGTACAGATGGTTGTCGTAGCGGACCATGTCCGAACGGCGTTTTGTCGCAGCGAAACGTTCAATTTCCATAGGGCATTCCTGGAGGGATACGAGGGACGGCACTTGTGAAAATCATGCTTGCAGTTCACTGTTCATAAATAAAATCGATTTATCGTATGTACGAATAAGCTGAACCTATAGCAAGGTGCGCCAATGACGATTTCCCATACCCAACTCAAGGCGTTTCACGCCGTCGCCATGAATGGCAGCTTCACCCGGGCGGCCGAGCAACTCTGCCTGTCGCAACCTGCGGTATCCGACCAGGTGCGCAAGCTCGAGGATTATTACGGGGTGATGGTGTTCTACCGCGACAAGCGCCTGGTGCGCCTGACGGAAGTGGGCGAGCGCCTGTTCGGCCTGACCCAGCGCCTGTTCGATATCAGTGTCGATGCCCACGACATGCTCACGGACTACCGCACCCTGTCGACCGGGACCCTGAACCTTGCCGTGGATGCGCCGGTGCACGTCCTGCCCTATGTCTCACGCTTCTGCAGCCGTTATCCCGGCATCGATGTGAAGATCGAAACCGCCAATACCGATGAGGTCCTGCAGCGGTTGTTCAGTCACCAGGCCGACATCGCTCTGCTGGGGCGCGACATCGAAGACGATCGCTTGATGACACTGCACCTTCGCAGCGATCCCATGCTCGCTTTCGTCGCCCAGGACCATCCCTGGGCGCAACGAGCGTCTATCTGCCTGGCCGACCTGCACGACACGCCCATGGTCCTGCGCGAGCAGGGCTCGGTCACGCGCTTATCCCTGGAAGAGGAGATGGCAGCGGCGGGCCTGCACATCCGCAAGGCCATCGAAGTGGAGGGGCGTGAAGCCGCGCGCGAGGCGGTGGCGATCGGCATGGGGGTCGGGGTCGTCTCGGCCGCCGAACTGGGCTCGGATTCTCGGGTTCGCGGCTTGCCGATCGTTGACTGTCAGCGGCATTTCACCGAGACATTGGTGTGCCTGCGAGCGCAGAGCACGCGGCGCATCTTGACGACCTTTTTCGACATGGTTCGAGAAGGGCTGGGCGAGTGAGGTTTATCGTTCGATCGCGCCGTTTAATTTTTACGCTTTCTTTACGGTAGGCGGTTTTGCCCCCAACGATACTGGCCGCGTTTTTTCAGACCATCCATGCGTCTGCATTTCCAATGACGCTGGCACTGGATTGCCCAAGGATGGCGTGAACTGTCTCCCCCGCAATTTGAGAGAAGCGACCCTTGAGTGAAAATGTAACCGGCGTGCATGCAGATTCCCGATCCAAAACCTCAGGAGCGGGCTTGCTCGTCGCCGCCGTTGGTGTGGTCTACGGGGACATTGGCACCAGCCCCCTCTACACGCTGAAAGAAGTCTTTTCCGGCCACTACGGGGTTCAGGTCAATCACGACGGGGTGCTTGGCATTCTGTCGTTGATCTTCTGGTCGCTGATCTGGGTGGTCTCGATCAAATACGTGTTGTTCATCCTGCGTGCCAACAATCAGGGCGAAGGCGGCATCATGGCGTTGACGGCGTTAGCTCGCCGCGCGGCAGCACCTTATCCGTACATGAGCAAGGTACTGGTACTGCTCGGCCTGTTTGGTGCGGCACTTTTTTACGGGGACAGCATGATTACCCCGGCCATTTCGGTGCTCTCTGCGGTTGAAGGACTACAGTTGGCGTTTGACGGGATCGAGCACTGGGTCGTGCCCTTGTCAGTGATCGTGCTGGTGGCGCTGTTCTTGATACAAAAACATGGCACGGCTCGAATCGGCATCCTGTTCGGTCCGGTCATGGTGCTGTGGTTCGTGGTGTTGGGTGCGCTGGGGATCTACGGGATTTTGCAGCGCCCGGAAGTTTTGCAAGCGCTCAACCCTGTTTGGGCCGTACGGTTCTTCGTGGTTCATCCGGGAATGGGTGTGGCGATTCTGGGGGCTGTCGTGTTGGCATTGACCGGTGCTGAAGCACTGTATGCCGACATGGGCCACTTTGGTCGAAAGCCGATTTCCCGTGCCTGGTTCATGCTCGTACTGCCCGGTTTGGCGCTCAATTACTTTGGCCAGGGCGCGTTGATCCTGGGAAACCCGGAGGCGGTGCGTAACCCGTTCTATTTGCTGGCGCCTGACTGGGCACTGCTGCCGATGGTCGCGCTCTCCACACTGGCCACCATCATCGCTTCACAAGCCGTGATTTCCGGGGCTTTCTCCCTGACTCGCCAGGCCATTCAGTTGGGCTACATTCCGCGCATGTTTATCCAGCACACCTCCAGTCAGGAGCAGGGGCAGATTTACATCGGCACGGTTAACTGGGCACTGATGGTCGGTGTCGTTCTGCTGGTCATCGGTTTCGAGTCGTCCAGTGCATTGGCCGCAGCCTATGGCGTCGCGGTGACGGGGACCATGCTGATCACCACGATCCTGTCTTCGGCAGTCGTCCTGCTCCTATGGAAAACGCCGCGCTGGCTGGCCATTCCCATGCTGCTCGGCTTCTTGCTCGTAGACAGTCTGTATTTCGCGGCCAATGCGCCGAAGATCTTCCAGGGCGGTGCGTTCCCGGTGATCGCCGGGATTGGTCTGTTCATTTTGATGACGACCTGGAAGCGCGGCAGAAAAATTATTGTCGAGCGGCTGGATGAAACGGCGCTGCCACTACCGCTGTTCATCAGCAGCATCCGTACGCAACCCCCCCATCGCGTACAAGGCACGGCGGTGTTCCTGACGGCCAGGACCGATGCTGTTCCTCATGCGCTGCTGCACAACCTGCTGCATAACCAGGTTTTGCATGAGCAAGTGGTATTGCTGACAGTAGTGTCTGAAGACAGCCCTCGTGTGAGTGCGGAACGGCGGTTCGAGGTTGAAGCCTATGGTGAAGGCTTCTTCCGGGTCAGTCTGCACTTTGGTTTTATCGAGGAGCCTGATGTGCCCTTGGCCTTGAGTCTCTGTCATTTGACCGAACTGGACTTCAGTCCGATGCGCACGACCTATTTCCTCAGCCGGGAAACGGTGATCCCGACCAAACGAATCGGTATGGCCCGTTGGCGAGAAAGCCTGTTCGCATTTTTGCTGAAAAATGCCAATAGCAATCTGAAGTACTTCAAGTTGCCACTGAATCGGGTAATAGAACTGGGCACACAGGTTGAGATGTAAAGAGTCATCGGATGGCCTTTTGGGGCTGCGGTCCTTTCGCGACAATCTGCTGGCACCGATGCGTGCAGAGCATCGGTGCCGGCCCCGGCGCTACTTGACCGCTTCAACCTCATAATTCACATAACCGAATTCGTTGCTGCGAGCCGCCACGTACTTGCCGTTCTGCTCGAACACCGTGGCCTCGAAAGGCGAGCCGCCGAGTGTTGTCAGCAGGTGCCCGTCCTTGATTTCATACTTGGCCGGTACGCCGAACTGACCGCCATGCAGCATGTTCAGGTATTCCCCCTCAGCGGGCGGCTTGCCATCGACGCTGGCGACCAGGCGTTGGCCGTCAGTGCCATAGACGATTTCGAATGTCTGGCCGGTGACGGTGTTGCGCACCTTGATGGTTTTGCCCACCACGAAGGTTTGCAACTGCTCGTTGGTGAGCGCTTTGGCGCCTTCGGTTTTCAGTTGATCGATGGTTTTGCCGGCAGCGACCGTCTTGCTGTCTTCGGCTGTCGGCGTGTACCAGATCGGTGAGGTCCACGCGCGTTCCTGGACGGTGGGCGAGACGTCGCCCGGTGGCGGTACTTGCAGCTTGGCCGCGTCATAGGTGCTCCAGCGCGGTGTCGGGATCTGTAGTGCGCGGGCGTAGTAGAACGCGTGCTGGGCCGGATCGAAGTCCGGATCGACCCAGACTTTTTTCAGCTCGGTGGCACCGATGGTATTGGTGTAGGTCGCCTTGGACACATCGACTGTCGAGCCCACTGGAGGGACTTTGCCGGTGACCGGATCCGGTTGGCGATCACCGGCCCAGGCGACGTCGTAGACCTTCTCGAAGGTCTGGCCGTTTTTGGTCCAGCCCTTGATGATCTGGATGCGGTCGAGGTTGCCATCGTCGGCATCCTTGACCGCCCATACCACGAAGGACGGTGCCTGTTTACCCGGTTTTGCCGGCAAGTCGCCGCCCATGGGAACGCCCTTGGCGTAGGCGGCATGCACCCAGTCTTTTTCGTTCCACAGACTGCTGTCGAAGCCCCAGCCACCAAACATGCGTACGGGGATGCGCACGCCGCTGGTGCCGTAGACCTCTTTACGCTTCATGGCATCGAAGATCGATTCACGGGTGTTTTCTTCCGCCCAGACACCGGCAAGACCGGAGGTGCTGGTTTGCAGGGCTATCATGCCCGAGTTCTGTTTGCCGGAAAGCCGCGCCGCCGGGGTGCTGTCGGTAAATCCGTGGGAGCCGAAGTTGTTGCTCTGCGAATAGGGAATCACCCCGTTGTGCGAATCGCTGGCGCCGACCACGCCCATCTTGTACGGGTTGTAGCCGCGGGCTTCCTGCATGGCCATGCCGTTTTGCCAGGCTTGCCTGATGTAGCTGCCGTTGAGTTTGGAGGTGCTGTTGTCGATGCCGATCAGGAAACTCATGATTTCATAATTGGCAAATTCGTCGGTTGGCGACAGCTCGGGGTGGGTTTCGGAAGTGCCCTTGACCTGGTGAATCTCCGTGAGCGATTCATTGCGCATCCGCGTTTCGGCCCACGCCGCATCGATGGGGCGGCCACGGTCATCGACGTCCACTGGAAACATCAGGCCGTTGCTGAGGTTGGCATTGTGGGAGATCGCCAGTATTTCGTTGCCCTTTTTCCGTTGATCGTCCATCCAGCTCCACAAGTCCTCGGGTTTGCTCGAGTCGAGGGCCGTGAAGGGCAGGTCCGGCACCTTCTTCGAATCACGGAAAAACACGTTGCGGTGCATGTTCTGATTGTTCGGTGCCGAGGTCCATTCATAGGCGACGAAGGTGGTGAACTTGCCGGGCTTGTAGTACTTGTCGGCGATGGCGATGTTCTGCTGCCAGATGTTGCCGGCCACCTTCGGATCAATCAGTTCCTTGATGGGGTTGTTCAAGCTGCCGGCGATCCACTTGAACACCCGGTTGAAATCCGCCGGCGTCTTGGCGATCAGTTTTTGCGCGATGGGCAGTTTGCTGAAGTCTGACTTCGGATCGTTGGCCAGGGCGATCACGCCCACGTATTCCGAGTGATCGGTCACGCCATGGAAATCCAGCGGTCGGCCTTTGAGCTGCACTTCAAACCCCATCGGATGCTTGACCGGCATGCCAAGCGAGTATTGGTAGGCCTGCTCGGGATCGACCTGATGGTTGCCGATCAGGTAGGCATCGATCGACCAGGAGCTGTGCGAGTGCGTCTGGCCAAAGTAAACCTCGCGGTCCGGGTTGCCCTCTGCCAATGCCAACGAGCTGACAGTGAGCACGGCGCAACCGAGCAGTGACGGCGTGGTGAAGTGTGTAGGGGTTTTCATATTCCACGTCTCCGGAATACGGCAGTGACAAGGTGAAGTTCAGGCCCAGAAGCTCGAGACTCGTTCGAAAAACCAGAAGGCCGCCAGGGTTCCCAACCCGTAGGCCGCAACCGGTCGGGCATACAGGAGCGCGGACCGTGGCAGCCGACAACGCAGCAACAGCGCTCGCAGGCACAGCACGGCGGCGACGAACATCAACTGACCGATCTCGACGCCGACATTGAACGTGAACAGCGCCAGCGGCAGGTCGCGCTGGGGCAAGCCGATTTGCGCCAGCGCCCCGGCAAAACCAAAGCCGTGCAACAGGCCAAAACAGAACGCCACCACCCATGGCCATTGGATGGTGAAGCTGACGTCGCCGCGGTTCTTGCGGGTGATTTCCACCGCCAGCAAGAGGATGCTCAGGGCAATCGTGGCCTCCACAGGCGGGCCGGGAAGCTGCACCGCCCCCAATGCTGCGAGCGCCAGGGTAATGGAGTGGGCGAGGGTGAACGCGGTGATGGTCTTCACCAGCATCCAGCCATTACCCACCAGCAGCAGGAGACCGAAGACGAACAGCAAGTGATCGAAGCCCCCCAGGATGTGCTGGACGCCATGGACCAGAAACGCACCGGCCACCGAGAACATTCCCGGCGTGGCAGCGATTTCCATCCAGGGTTGCGCGGGGTGGACGAGGGTGGTGGTCAGGCTGCCGTCCAGGCGCGAGACACGCACCAGCACATCGGTGATGCTCGCTTGCAGGCCGACAAACTCGATGCGCTGCCCGACCAGGCCGGCGGGACCGGCTTCAATGACCCGGCGTTCGATCAGCGAATCGTTCAGTTGGCTTTCCACCGGCTCAACGACAGTGCGCACACCTTCGGCAAACCGCAGCGCAATCGGCAAGCGCATGCCTGACAGCACTGGCGTGCGCCACAGTACGTCATAGCGCCCGGCAGCCGTTTCGTTGAGTTCCAGGTACGCGGGACGTGATTCATGGGCCATGGCGCTCAATGCCATGAGCCCGAGCAGCAACAGCAGCCAGACCCTGCGCCTCATCACGGCCGCTCCGTCTGGATAGCGGCAACGTCAGCGGCGGAGGCTGGCATTATCACCACGACTTCATAGCGTGCTTTGAGTGCATCGAAATTCGCGCGTTTCGATTCGCTGCGTTGCTCGGACAACCAATCGGACTTGACCTGTTGGGCCACGGTCTCGAAAGCCGGTGCCGGTGGTTTGGCCAGCGTATCGATCCACACCAGATGCCAGCCAAAACCTGATTCCGCAGGCCCCACCCAACGTCCCGGCGTTTGCTGGAACAACGAAACGGCGAACTTTGAACCGAAGACCCGCGCCACTTGATCCTGTGATTGCTCTGTGTAGGCGCTGTTAAACATGAACGCATCGCCTTCACCGCTGTTCCTGTCCGTCAGCCCCCTCAGCGCGGCTTGAGCCTGGGCCTGCGCATCCGCGCCGCGTTTGTCCAGGGCGAAGAACACATGATGAAAGGTCGCGAGGGGCGGCGGGGCATATTGGTCCTGATGCTGGTTGTACCAGGCCTCCAGTACACCCGGGGCCGGTTCGCGAAGTGAGGCGACATCTTCGGCGAGGAAATCCATTTTTTGCGCCAGTCGGCGGCGAATGATGGTGTCGTCTTTGTCCAGGCCAAGTTTCAGTGCTTCGCGATAGAGGATTTCCTCTTTCACATAGTCATCAATCAGGGCCTGCAACTGTTGCTCCGAGGCGGGGCGTTGCCAACGTGCCAGCCAGGAAATCGCGATCCGCTGAACAACTTCAGGAGTGATTTCGATGCGTTGCGGATCTTGATTGACCGTTGAACGGTGCAAACCTCCGTACAGTACGAAGAGTGCAAAACCGGCAACTAAAAAGTGCAGTAACGGCTGGCGCAGGCATCGTTTGATTAACGAAAGTCGAGATTCTTTCGCTTCGCAGACGCTCAAGTTCATGACTTATTGCCCCACGCTATTCTCGAATGGTTTTCGAAACAGAGTGGAGTATTGCTGCTGGGCCGGAACTTTCCAGCGAGGTTAATCACGATAAGCACTAAGCATTAGTCGCAATCGGATTAACCCGTTTCCCGGGGGCCCCTAAGGCGAAGTGAACCGCGGGTTCGTGTCCGCAGCCTGCGCCCGGTAGGCTTTGGGCGCGCAGCCTTGGTCGTTGTGGAAAAAGCGGCTGAGTGCGGTCAGTGCAGCGAGGCGAAACTCACCGCAGGCCGAAAACAGGTGTATGGATGGGATTTGCACGGATCGGCGGGCAGATAACGCGATTGCAGCCAGACTTCCTTGATCGGGGTGATGGTTACCAGCATCGCGGTCAGCGATGCAATGACACACAGCATTATTATTATTTTCATAGGCTCACCTGTTCGCGAACGTGAAGGGCGCAACGGATTGTCATGTGTTGAAAATAATGCAGCCGGGGTTTTGCGGCCCCCCCCCAACGTGGGGGGGCAGTGCTTGCCATAAAATACCGCCGCCTATTCGTCAGTCGGCGACGGCCTCACGTCATGGCTTGGGCTGTGCCTTGTTTTTTTCTTCGATCTTCGCATCTACCGCCGCCCGGATCTGGTCGATGCTGAAGCTGGCCGGTTTCTGGCTCGGAGGGTACTCGACGAAGGTCTGCAGGAATCTCGCCGCCTTGGCCACGCCCGCTGCCAGCAGGTAAGTGTTCTTCACGGTCCAGTCGTAATACTGGTCGGACACGACATCCGCCCGCTCATAAGGGTCCATCCGCAAGTTGAACAGCTTGGGCACGCGCAGCGGCACGAACGGGCTGCTCCACACCGCAAAGCCACCGGGTTCGCGCTGTTCGGCGAAGACCACTTTCCAGTGGTCGAAGCGCATCGACACCAGCACGCCGTCGTCGTTGAAGTAGTAGAACTCCTTGCGCTCGCCTTTAGGCTGTTGGCCGGTCAGGTAGGGCAGCTGGTTGAAACCGTCCAGATGCACTTTGAAGTTGTTGCCACCCGAGGTCGGTGCCCAACCCTTGAGCAGCTTTTCCTTCACGTCGGTTTCGCCCGCGGCTGCCAGCAAGGTCGGGAACCAGTCCATGCCCGAGAACAGCTCGTTGGAGACTTCACCGGCCTTGATCTTGCCCGGCCAACGCACAATGGCCGGCACACGGTAGGCGCCTTCCCAGTTGGAGTTCTTCTCGTTACGGAACGGCGTGGTTGCCGCGTCCGGCCAGGAGAACTGGTTCGGGCCGTTGTCGGTGGTGTAGACGACGATGGTGTTGTCGGCGATTTTCAGATCGTCGAGGGTCTTCAGCAGTTTGCCGACATCGCCGTCGTGCTCGAGCATGCCATCGGCGTAATCGTTGCCGGGCATGCCGCTCTGGCCCTTCATCGACTCGCGTACGTGGGTGAACAGATGCATGCGCGTGGTGTTCATCCACACGAAGAACGGTTTGTCCGCCTTGGCCTGCTTCTCGATGAACGCCTGCGCCGCCGCCGTGGTTTCATCGTCGATGGTTTCCATGCGCTTGGCGGTCAGCGCGCCGGTGTCTTCGATCTTGCCGTCGGCGTAGCTGTGGATCACGCCGCGTGGGGTTCGGGATTTGACGAAGTCCGGGTCATCCTTGGGCCAGTAAGGGCGCTCGGGTTCTTCTTCGGCGTTGAGGTGATAGAGGTTGCCGAAGAACTCGTCGAAACCGTGGTTGGTCGGCAGGAACTCGTCCTTGTCGCCCAGGTGGTTCTTGCCGAACTGGCCAGTAGCGTAGCCCTGGGACTTGAGCGCCTGGGCGATGGTGATGTCGCGTTTTTGCAGGCCGATCGGCGCGCCTGGCACGCCCACCTTGGTCAGGCCGGTGCGCAGCGGTGACTGGCCGGTGATGAACGACGAGCGCCCGGCGGTGCAGCTGTTCTCCGCGTAGTAGTCGGTGAACAGCATGCCTTCGTGGGCGATACGGTCGATGTTGGGCGTCTTGTAGCCGACCACGCCCATGGAATAGGCGCTGATGTTGGTCTGGCCGATGTCATCGCCGAAAATCACCAGAATGTTGGGTTTGTCAGCGGCATTCGCCGCCATTGCCATGACCGTTGTCGCCACCAGGGCGAGTTTCGGCAGCCACTTTTTTATGCGAGTCATCTAACTGGCTCCTTGTTGACGGGCGTCGCGCAGGGCGACCAGCGGCCATGTTCGAACGTCGTCAAAAGGTTCGCGCCACCCGTATCAGGTGGCGTGGCCGTCGATATGCAACACCGCGCCGGTGACGCTGGCGCCGGCACCGCTGGCCAGCAGTAACAAGGGGCCGTTGAGTTCTTGCAGGCCGGCGTCCTTGCCTCGACCGGCCGCGATGACGTTGACGCGAATGCGGTGCGGCGTCAGCGACTGGGCCATGGCGCGGCTCATGCGGATCAGGCTGCTATTGGCACGCAGGCACGGGTTTGGCTCGCTGATGGGGCGCGGCGGCGGGTCGATGTTGACGATGCTGCCACCGCGTTCGGCCCTGATCATGTGCAGGCTGGTGCAGTGGACGATGTGATTGTTCTGGGCAACATGCTCGCGCTCGGCGCTGTTGTTGATCAGCACATCGACGCTACCGAATCGCGCCTGCACGGTGTCCAGGGCGGCTTCGATGCTCGGTCTGCGGGCGCTGTCGAGGCTGACGACCAGGACTTCGCCACCTTCCCAATGCAGGTCGGCCGCCAGTTGCTCCAGCTGCGAAGGGTGCTGGCCACCGAGGGCTACACGGGCGCCGGCGCGGCTGATCAGACGGGCGAAATGCGCGCCCAGTCGAGTGCTGGCATCGGCCACCAGAACGGTCTTGCCGGCCATGGAAAACGGCTGCATGGGATCGCTCATGGACGTACCTCCGCGGGCATCGGGCGGCGGGTGACCAGGGCTCGTGGGGCGGGTATCCCGGGCGATGGAACAGGCGCGGCGCCGAGCATTTTCAACACCAGTTCCGAGTAATGGCGGATGACGGCATCGATGCTCCAGCGGCCATCGGCCTGGTACCAGACGCAGGCATGGGTGAGCATGTTGAACAGGGTGCGGGCCATCAATTTGGGTTCGGCGCAGCTCAGCGAACCTTCCTTGACCCCTTGTTCCAGCAGTTCCTGCAGGGCGTTCAGATACTGGCGCCGGGCTTGGCGGACCTGCTCCAGATCCTCTTCGGCGAGGCTTCTGAACTCCAGATTGCCCAGCATGGCCTCGTCCTGGTGTTCCAGGTGATAACGCACGTGGCAGGCGATGAAGGCGAGCAGTTTGATATCGGCGGTCGCGGACTTTTTGGGGCAACACCGTGCCCACTCCCGAGACACCCCCTGGAAATACTCGAGAACCAGCTCCAGCAGTAGTTCGTTTTTGCCTTTGTAGTAGAGGTACAGCGTCGAAGCGTTGATGCCAGCTTCAGTGGCGAGCTGACGCAGGCTCATCGAGCCGAAGCCGTTGCGCGAGATCAGTTTGATGGCGGCCAGGCGGATGTTGCTTTCAGTCATGTTCATGGGGTGGTCCTGCGGTCATCAAAACTCAAACACGGATTGTGTGGCGAGGGAGCTGTTGTGGGAGCGAGCCTGCTCGCGAAAAATGCCCGGACAGCCGCGGTCAATCAGATGAAGCGCGTTATCGTTGACGTCCATCGCGAGCAGGCTCGCTCCCACAACAAGCTCGCTCCTACGGTTTTGGTTATTGCAGATTGCCGGCCACCGCGATGGTCTGCGCCGTGATGTAGTTCGACTCCGGCGAGCAGAACAGGTACACCGCGTCCGCCGCTTCCTGCACGGTGCCCGGACGACCCAGCGGGTTGCGTTGGGCGAACGACTTGGCGGCTTCCGGGCTGATGCCGACACGGATGTCACGACCTTCGATGTTCACCGTAGCGCCTGCGTGGGCGTCAGCCATGGTCATGCGGGTTTCGATGAAACCGAAGGCCACGGCGTTGACGTTGACCTTGAAACGGCCCCATTCACGAGCCAGCGCACGGGTCATGCCGATCACGCCGGCCTTGGCCGAGGAGTAGTTCATCTGCCCGGCGTTGCCGTTGAGGGCCGACACCGAAGAAATGTTCACCACTTTGCGGAACACCTCGCGCTCTGCCGCTGCATCGGCCTGGGCCTGGGCTTTCATGATCGGGTAGGCGGCACGCAGGATGCGGAACGGCGCGGTCATGTGGCAGTCGAGAATGGCGTACCACTGCTCGTCGCTCATCTTCTGGATCACGTCGTCCCAGGTGTAGCCGGCGTTGTTGACGATGATGTCGATGGCGCCGAAGTTGTCCATCGCGGTCTTGACGTAGCGGTCGCCGAAGTCCGGGGCGCTGACGTTGCCGTGGCAGACGGCGGCTTCGCCACCCAGCTTGCGGATCATTTCAGCGGTCTCGTGGGCCGGGTCGGCGTCCAGGTCGTTGATCACGATGCGCGCGCCTTCGCTCGCCAGTTTCAGGGCGATCTGCTGACCGATGCCACGACCGGAACCGGTGACCAGTGCGACTTTGCCTTCGAGTTTTGCCATGGGGTGTTGCTCCTCAGTGATCAGTTTTGTTTACAGAGCGATCACGGCGTCGCCAACGATCTTGGTCTCGCCGTATTGATTGGTGGTACGCACTTCGACCTTGATCCGTTGCTCGCCCTCGACCTCGAAGCGGTCGACGACAGTGCCGGTGCAGGTAATCTGGTGACCCAGGTGAGTGATGCCAAGAAAGCGCACGCCGAACTCGCGCAACTGGCGCTGATCGACCCATTGGGTCAGCAGGCGACCGAGGTAGGCCATCGACAGCATGCCGTGGGCAAACACGTCGGGCATGCCGGCCCGGCGGGCGTAATCGGTGTCGATGTGGATGGCGTTGTGGTCACCCGATGCACCGGCGAACAGGGCCAGGGTGGTGCGGTTGATCGGCGGCAAGGCCAGTGGTGGCAGGGTGTCGCCGACGTTGATTTTTTCCAGGCTAATCGCGTTCATCAGTGTTCTCCGCTTCAGCTGTTGCGCTGCACAAGCACGCTGCGCAGGTCCGCAACGTGCTCACCGTGCTGATTGGTGACCCGGGTTTCGCGCACCACGAATTCCAGGGCGCCGCCTTTCTTGTCGTAGATGTCGGCGATGCGCACATCGAAGCGCAAGGTGTCGCCGGCATGGGCCATACGGTGATAACGGAAGGATTCTTCGCCGTGCAAAATGCGCGCGGTGACGATGCCCAGTTCGTCACGCCAGGCGTTCGAAGGAATCTGGAACTCCAGCGAGAACAGAAAGGTCGGTGGCAGCGGCAGGTTGGGATACCCGGCATCGCGCGCGGCCTGCTCGTCAAAGTAAATCGGGTTGGTTTCCCCGGTGGCCTTGGCGAAGAAGCGCAGTTGCCCGGCTTCGGCGGTCACGAGGAAAGCAGGCAGCTGTCTGCCGATGTGTTTCTTGTCGATCATCTGAATGGCTCCTGAGCTCTGCGGGCGCGTCAGTTTTTCTGGTAAACGGTGACCACGCAGGCGCCGCCCAGGCCGAGGTTGTGCTGCACTGCAATGCGTGCGTCCTGCACCTGGCGTTGTTCGGCGGTACCGCGCAATTGGTGGGTCAGTTCAAAGCACTGGGCCAGGCCGGTGGCACCCAGCGGGTGGCCCTTGGAAAGCAGGCCGCCGGACGGGTTGGTCACCCATTTACCGCCATAGGTGTTGTCGCCATCGTTGACCAGTTGCTCGCCGCCGCCCTCGGCGCACAGGCCCAGGCCTTCGTAGGTCAGCAATTCGTTCTGCGCGAAGCAGTCGTGCAACTCGATGACGTCGATGTCTTGCGGGCCGATGCCGGCCTGGTTGTAAGCGATATCCGCGGCCATGCGCGTCATGTCGAAACCGACCACGCGGATCATGTCCCTGGCGTCGTAGGTGCTCGGCAGGTCAGTGGTCAGCGCCTGGCCGGCCATCAATACGTCGGTGCGCAGGCCGTGCTTCTTCGCGAACGCCTCGGACACCACGATGGCCGCGGCAGCGCCACAGGTCGGCGGGCAGGCCATCAGTCGGGTCATCACGCCTTCCCACAACATCGGGGCGGCCATGACTTCTTCGCTGCTCACCACGTTGCGGAACACCGCCAGCGGGTTGTTGGCGGCGTGACGGCTGGCCTTGGCGCGGATCCTGGCGAAGGTTTCCAGTCGGGTGCCGTACTTCTGCATGTGCGCGTAGCCGGCGCCGCCGAACTGGCGGATGGCATTGGGCAGGTCAGGCATGCCGATCAGTTCGTTGGCCAGCACCAGGGCACGTTCGGTGGCCGGTGCGCGATCGGTCCAGGCGGATTTCAAGGCGCCCGGGTTCATGTGTTCGAAGCCAAACGCCAGGGCACAGTCCACCGCGCCGCTTTGTACCGCCTGGCGAGCGAGGAACAGGGCGCTGGAACCGGTGGCGCAGTTGTTGTTGACGTTGATCAGCGGGATGCCGGTCATGCCGACGCGGTACAGGGCTTTCTGGCCGCAGGTGGAGTCGCCGTAGACATAACCGGCGTAGGCCTGCTGGATGTCATTGAAATCCACACCCGAATCGGCCAGGGCCTGGCGGATCGCCTGTTCACCCATGACGTCGTAGGGCTCGTTGGTCCCCGGTTTCTTGAACTGGATCATGCCGACGCCAGCAACGAACACTTTATTGCTCATCGTTGTTTTCCTTGTTGTTTGAGAGGTTCAGAGCTTGCGCGCGATCATTTCGCGCATGACTTCACTGGTGCCGCCGTAGATGCGATTGACCCGTGAGTCGACGAAAGCGCGGGCGATCGGGTACTCCATCATGTAGCCGTAGCCACCGTGCAGTTGGACCATGTCGTCGATGCATTTCCACAGGGTCTCGGTGGTGAAGAGCTTGGCGATGGCCGCTTCTTCCAGGGTCAGGCGCCGGCGCATGTGCTCGCCCAGGTAGTAGTCGACCATCACCCGCATGGCGGTGGCCTGGGCCTTGATGTCGGCGAGCTTGAATTTGCTGTTCTGGAAGTCCCAGACGGTCTGGTTGAAGGCCTTGCGGTCCTTCACGTACTCGAGGGTCTGCTCCAGCAGGCGCTCCAGCTTCGCGGCGGCGGACACGGCGATGGAGAAGCGCTCCTGGGGCAGTTCGCCCATCAGGTAGGTAAACCCCAGGCCTTCCTCGCCGAGGCGGTTGCCGACCGGCACGCGCACGTTGTCGAAGAACAGCTCGGCGGTGTCGGCGGCGGCCTGGCCGACTTTCTCCAGTTTGCGCCCGCGCTTGAAGCCGGCGCGGCTGGCTTCCACGGCGATCAGGCTGATGCCCTTGGCGCCGGCGGCCGGGTCGGTCTTGCACACGACAATGACCAGGTCGGCGGTCAGGCCGTTGCTGATGAAGGTCTTGCTGCCGTTGATCACGTATTCGTCGCCATCGCGCACGGCGGTGGTGCGCACGGCCTTGAGGTCGCTGCCGGTGCCGGGCTCGGTCATGGCGATGGCCAGGATGGTCTCGCCCGAGCAAATGCCCGGCAGCCACTTCTGTTTCTGTTCTTCATTACCGCAGCGATTGATGTACGGAGCGATGACGTCCGAATGCATGCCGAAGTAGGCGCCACTCACGCCGGCCCGGGCGAACTCCTCGTTGAACACCGCGCAGTGACCGAAATCACCGCCACCGCCACCGTATTCGGTGGGCAGGGTGATGCCGAGCAAGCCTTCGCGGCCGGCCTTGAGCCAGGTTTCGCGGTCGACCTGGCCGGCCTTGTCCCAGGCGGCCTGGCGTGGCAGGCATTCGCGTTCGAAAAAACGGCGCGCGGTGGTGCGAAACATCTCATGGTCGTCGCGGAAAACGGTTCGGGCGATATGCACGCAAGACTCCTCAAACATGGCAGGCCGGCCTTGAGCCGAGCGCTTACGCAAGGCGCGGACTGCGCCTGTGATCTGAGGGTTACGATAGGTGGGGCCCGTGGCCCGAACGCCACCCGAGCCGGGTGGCAGGGAAAAAAACACGACCGAGGGGTGCCCCACAATCCATGTAGGAGCTGCCGCAGGCTGCGATCTTTTGATCTTGTTCTTAAAAGATCGCAGCCTGCGGCAGCTCCTACAGGGTTTCAGGGGTGGACGTTGCTGTCATCCTGGGATTCCAGATCCCGCACCCGGGCCACCGCTTCGTCGCGGCTGTTGACCCCGAGCTTGCTGTAGATATGGCTCAGGTGCCATTTCACGGTTTCCGGGGACAGGCCCAGGGCGCGGGCGATTTTCTTGTTGGGCAGGGCCTGGGCCAGCAGGCGCACGACTTCGATTTCCCGCTCGCTCAACGGCTCGATCCCGGCCGTCAACGGTTTGCTGGTGGCCGTTGTCGCAGGTTTGGCCTTCGAGATCGCCGGGGGCGTGGCCTCGGCCGCCTGCAAGCGCTCGACATAAAACGCCAGCACCGGGTCCAGGTCTTCGCGGGCGGCGATATCGCAGATCAGTTTCAAGCCATCCGGATGGGCATCGAGGAGGCTGCGCACCAGGCCAAAGCGTTGACCTCGGCGCAAGGCTTCGATGACTTTGTTCCGTGCCCGTTCATGGTTGCCGCGTTCGGACTCGATCACGGCGCTGAGCACCAGCAGGCGCGTTGCCCCGAGTTGGCGACGATGCCGGTCGCAGGTTTCGATCAATCGTTCTATGCGATCGCAAGCCCCGTCCAGATCACCCTGGACCAGTTGCCAGCGAGCACGGGCGTTCTCGGCCAGGATGTGGATTTCCTTCAGGGCCGTGTGCCCGGCATCCGGGTGACGCGCGTCAATGGCTTCCAGGCGCGCCAGTTTGGCCTGGGCTTGTGCCGTCTCCCCGAGAATCAGCAACCAGCGCACTTGCCAGGTCAGGCAGTAGGCTTGCAGGCGTTCCAGACCGAGTTTGATCGCGTACTCATCCAGCCGTTCGACAAACGCCAGGGCTTCTTGATGGTTACCTGCCAGCCATTGCACGTTCCATAACACTTGCAGCACACGCAGGACGGAATCGGGAATCGAAATGCGTTCGAGAATGTCGATCCAGCCCGAGAGCATTTTGAAAGCGGCGTCGACATCGTTGGTTTCGTACAGCACCTCACCGAGCAGCGCGGCGGAGAGATAAGTCGCGTCGGCACCGGCCTTGCCGCATTGGCTGGCCTCATGCAGCACGTCGCGGTAAACCCTTTCCGCCTGAGTCATCTGGCCTTCAAGGGCCAGGCTCAAGCCAATCATGCAACGACCCTGAAGGCTGCCCGCGGTGGTCCCCAGCAGCGGTTCGCCATTGATCAGCAGGTTCGGCCGGTCGAGTTGTACTTGCCGGGCCTTTTCGTACTCGCCGCGGTGCATGTACAGCCACGACAGGATGTTGGCGCAGGAACCGATGGCCACGCTGTTGCTTTCCGGCGGCGGGTTGAGCAGTTGCGGCAGGACCGTCATGGCCGCGTCGGTGTCATCCCGTTGCAGGGCCAGGGAGGCGCGCAGCAGCGAAATCATGAAGTGGTCATGGACTTCGCTCTCGGGAACGTCGCGAAACAGTTGTTCGAGGCTGGCGGTGCAGGCCACGAAATCCCTGGCATACAGCTGCATCCGCGCCTTGAGGATGCGCAGCTTGACCCGGGCCTGTACCTGTTCGACCGGCAACAGCCGTACCAGCTCGATCAACATGCGCAGGTCGCCATGGGCGTACAGCGCCTCGGCGTGTTGCTCCACAAGATCGGCGGCGGCAGCCGGGTCGCCGCCCATGACCGCATGGTGCACCGCTTCATTCAGGTGATTGTGGTCACGGAACCAGTGCCACGCCCGTACGTGCACCGCGTGTTGCTCGTCCTTGCTGCGGGAGTCGAAATACTTGAGCAGGGTTTCGCGCAACAGCGGGTGCAGGCGATACCAGGTTTCACGTTCGGCGCTGTCCACCGGGATCAGGAACAGGTTGTCCCGCTCCATGCGCGTCAGTAACGCATTCGCTTCGGCAACGGCCTGCGGGTGGCCGCTGAGTGCGGCGCACAACGAGGCGCAGAATCGATTGCACACGGCCATGAGCAGCAGCAGGTCGAGGTCGGTCGGCGACAGGTGAGACAACACTTCGACTTCGAAAAATCTGGCGAAGGCTTGATCGTCCCGCAGTTGCGTGTGCACTGACGTGGCATCAGGGGTGGCAGGCGGGCGGTTCTTTTTGCGGCTGACGGCGAGCAGTTGCAGGCCGGCGACCCAGCCATCGGTCAGCTCATGCATCATCCTGGCGTCGCGGGCATTGATCTCGCCCAGCTGCGCCTTGAGGAACTGTTCGGACTCGACCGCCGTGAAGCGCAAGTCCCGCAGGTTCAACTCGAGCACCAGTTCCTGGCTGCGCAAACGCGCCAGGGACAACGGCACGGCACTGCGCGATACCAGCGCCAGGTGCAGGTTGGCCGGGGCGTAGTCGATCAGCCATTGCAGGGCCTGGTGAATGCCCACGTCGGTCAGGTGGTGCAGGTCGTCGAGTACCAGCACCAGTTCACGGCCACGGCTGGCAATGCTGCGCACCAGGGTGATGACGGTGCGCTCCACGGCCTCGCTGTCGATGCCGCGACCTTCCAGTTGAGTCGCGTCCCGCACCAGCGCCGGGTCGATCTGGCCGAGGCTCGCCAGCAGATAGTCAAGAACGCGCGTCAGTTCGTTGTCATCCGCCGACAACGTCAGCCACGCCACGTCGAACCCCAACGGCAACAGCGCCTGGCGCCAGGCGATCAGGGTCGAGGTCTTGCCGCAGCCGGCCGGCCCCTTGAGCACGATGCAGCGCAGGCGTCGGGCCTTGAGCATTTGATCCTGCAGGCGTTCGCGGGAAATCAGGCGCCCGGTGCTGCGCGGCGGAATCAGTTTGGTGCTGACGATCGGGGACTGAACCGGATTGAAGGCCTGGCTGGCATGGGTGTCCGATGCATTGGACTTGCGGTGTTTATCCATGGGGCTGTCCGATTCTTTCTTGTTTTGTGAGTGCGTTGGATCTCATCGAGTGTAACCCAGAGCATGGGTGGCATGACCCTGTCTTTGGCGACCACCACCCGATGTGGGGGGTGGTTGCCGATCAACGGATTGATCTACTGGAAGGCACAACAATAGGGGTGCTGTGGCGCTCCGTCAGAACAGGGGAGCGTTGGCAATGGGTGTACTGAGTGGCATTCGGGTGGTGGAGTTTGAGGCAATCGGGCCGGCGCCGTTTGGCACCATGCTGTTGGCCGATATGGGCGCCGACGTGGTGCGCATCGACCGCCCGCAGAAGGCCAGTGACCTGGGGCCGAAGCTGGAAGGCAAGCGTGCCGACATTACCGGGCGCAATCGTCGTTCGGTCACCCTCGACTTGAAGCGCCCGGACAGTGTCGCCGCTGCACTGGAACTGATCGAACGTGCCGATGTGGTGATTGAAGGGTTTCGCCCCGGCACGATGGAGCGCCTGGGGCTTGGCCCTGACATCGCGCTCGAACGCAATCCGCGCCTGGTCTATGCGCGGATGACCGGTTGGGGCCAGACCGGCCCGATGGCCGACCGCGCCGGCCATGACCTGAACTACATCGCCTTGTCAGGTGTGTTGTCGAGCATCGGCCCGGCCGGTGGGCGACCGGTGCCGCCGCTGAACCTGGTGGGCGACTACGGCGGTGGCGGCATGCTGCTGGCGATGGGCGTGCTGGCGGCACTGGTCAATGTGCAGCGCGGCGGCGCCGGCCAGGTGGTCGACGCGGCCATGACCGAAGGTGCGGCGCAACTGGGCTCGGTGATCTGGGGTCTGCTCGCCGGCGGGCACTGGAAAGAGCAGCGCGGCAGCAACCTGCTCGACGGCGGCGCGCCCTGGTACGACACCTACGAAACCCGCGACGGCCAGCACATGGCAATCGGGCCGATCGAGTCGCGCTTCTATGCACAGATGCTGGAAATTCTCGGACTCTCCAACGCCGGCCTGCCCAATCAGCACGACCGGGCTGGCTGGCCGCGGCTGCGTGAGGCCTTCACCGCTGCGTTCCTCGGCCGCACCCGCGAGCAGTGGGTGGCCGCGTTCGAAGGCAGCGACGCTTGCGTTGCACCGGTGCTGGGGCTTGTCGAAGCCGCCCGCCATCCCCACGGCGTTGCCCGTGGCAGCTTCATCGAGGTCGACGGGGTGGTGCAGCCGGTCCCGGCTCCGCGTTTCCTTGGCACGCCATCGGCGCAACCGCTGCCCGCACCCGAGCGTGGCGAACACGGCGGCGACGCACTGCGCGACTGGGGCTTCGATATGCCGGCCATCGAGCGCTTGCGTGAGTTGGGTCTGGGGTGGCGCGCCTGAGCGCGTTCGCCCCGAAAAAACATATAGATCCGCGCAACGCAGGAGTCACCCATGGCCATTCAGTTCAAGATCATCGATCACGTGGCACTTGTCACGCTCGATGCGCAACAGTCGAACAACGCGCTGACCCTCAGCGATTTGATGCACCTGCGCAAGACCCTGGGCGCCTGCCAGGATGACGAACAGGTGCGGGTCATCGTCCTGACCGGTGCCGGTGAGCGTGCATTTTGCAGCGGCGCGAGCCACAAGGAGTCGCTGCTGGCCGCTTCGGGTTTCGTCGCCGGCGCCCTCAAGAGTCGCGAGACCGAAGCCGAGGAGGGCGGCTACAGCCGACTGTTCGACCTCAGCGACCTGGACATCTGGAAACCGGTGGTTGCCGCCATCAATGGTGCCTGCCTGGGAGGCGGTCTTGAGCTGGCGCTGCAATGCGATCTGCGCATCGCTTCGGCCGGCGCTACGTTCGGCTTGCCTGAAGTGTGCGAGGCGACCATTCCGGCGGCCGGTGGCGTGCAGTACCTGCTGCGTGCGATCCCGGCGGCACACGCGATGAAAATGGCCCTGACCGGGGAGTCGATCGGTGCGCAGGAAGCCTTGGACATCGGTTTGATCATAGAGCTGCTGCCCAAGGACCGTCTGCTGCCAGCGGCGCTGGACCTGGCCGGACGCATTGCCGCCAATGGCCCGCTGGCGGTGCAGTCGATCAAGCGCCTGGCCTTGCAGACCGCCCACCTCGCACCCCGGGATTTCGTCACCCAGGCCCATCTGCACTGGGGTTTGCTGCGCGACAGCGAAGATCACGCCGAAGGGCGCCTGGCCCAAGTCGAGCAGCGCTCACCGAAGTACACCGGCACCTGACGCGACAGGCGCATTCGTCCTGACCTGACAACAATAATTCACAGGAGAACCCCATGTATTTGACCCAAGGCCTGCACCGTGTGTTGCAGCAACGTCCCCATGCCGTGGCGACGGTCTTTCGCGACCGCCGCCGCACCTATGCCGAACTGGTCGAGCGGGTGGCTCGTCTGGCCGGGGCCTTGCAGCAACTGGGGATGCAGACCGGCGACCGCGTCGGCCTGCTGGGCCTGAACTCCGACCGGTTCCTTGAGTATTTCCTGGCGACCTGGTGGGGCGGCGGCGTGGTCAACCCGGTGAATATTCGCTGGAGCGTGGCGGAAATCGTCTATTCGCTGGACGACTGTGACACGCGCATCCTGCTGATCGACGACACCTTCCTGCCCATGGCCGAAGACATCGCCGGCAGCGCCAAGGTACGGCCATTGCTGATTCACATCGGCGACGGTCCATTGCCGCAGGGCATGCTGCCCTATGAGCAACTGATTCGTGACGCTACGCCGGTGGACGACGCCTTTCGCGGCGGTGATGACCTGGCGAGCATCATGTACACCGGCGGCACGACCGGCCGGCCGAAGGGCGTGATGCAGTCGCACATGAACCTGTGGACCGCTGCCGTGGCCCGTGCGGCCGATGTGCCGGTGCCGGCGGATGCCCTGACCCTGCACATCGCGCCGATGTTCCACCTGGCGGCGCTGTCGCGGGTGATCCTGATCTCGCTGCTGGGTCTGCCGAGCATTTTCGTCCCGGCCTTCGATGCCCTGGACGTGATGCGTACCATCGAGCGCGAGCGCATCACCGACATCCTGATCGTGCCGACCATGCTTCAGGTATTGATCATGCACCCGGAATTCGCCAGACATGACCTGAGCTGCCTGCGCAGTCTCACTTACGGCGCCTCGCCGATTGCCGTGCCCTTGCTGGAGCTGGCGCTCAAGGCGTTGCCGAATGTCGAGTTCACCCAAGGGTACGGCATGACCGAAGCGGCGCCGCCGGTTTGCGCCAATGGCCCGGAAAACCACAGCGCCGAAGGCATTGCCAATGGTCGCCTGCGTTCGGCCGGGCGGCCAGGGCTGGGCGTTACGGTGCGCATCGTCGACGAAAATGACAACGAAGTGCCACGCGGCACCGTGGGCGAAGTGGTCGTGCGTGGTCCGAACATCATGCTCGGCTACTGGAACAACCCCGAAGAAACCGCCAAGGCCTTGCGCGGCGGCTGGATGCACACCGGCGACGGTGCCTACATGGACAAGGATGGCTTTATCTACATCGTCGATCGCTTCAAGGACATGATCGTCAGCGGTGGCGAGAACGTGTATTCCGGCGAAGTGGAAAGCGCCATCGCCAGCCACCCTGCCGTCGCCGCCTGCGCGGTGATCGGCATTCCTTGCCCGCAGTGGGGCGAAGCCGTGCACGCGGTGGTGGTGCTCAAGCCGGATAACGACGTTGCGAGCGCCCAGATCATCGAACATTGCCGTCGCCAGATCGCCAGCTACAAGACCCCCAAATCCGTGGAGTTCCGTACGGCGTTGCCAATGTCCGGCGCCGGCAAGGTACTCAAGCGTGATCTGCGCGAGCCGTTCTGGCGTGGCAAGGACAGGAGTGTGAGCTGATGGCGTCGATCACAGGCGTGGTGGGCACCAACGGGGTATTCACACCGTGGAAAGGCATGACGTCATGTACATGACCCAATGCCTGCAACGGACGTTGCAACAGAACCCGGAGCACATTGCGACGATTTTCGGTCCACGGCGCCACACCTATCGCGAGTTTGGCGACCGCGTCGCACGTCTGGCGGGGGCCTTGCAGAAACTGGGCATGGCGGCCGGCGACCGGGTCGGCATGCTGGCGCTCAATTCCGACCGCTACCTGGAATACATCATGGGCGTGTGGTGGGGCGGTGGGGTGCTCAACCCGGTGAACATCCGCTGGAGCGTGCCGGAGATCGTCTATTCGCTGGACGATTGCAGTACCGGCATCCTTATCGTCGATGAACACTTTGCACCACTGGCCGAGCAGATCCGCAGGAGTGCCCGCCATGCGCCACGGTTTATCTATGCAGGCGAGGGCGAAGTGCCGGTGGGCATGCTGGGTTTCGAGCAACTGATTGCCCAGGCAGCGCCGGTCGAAGACGCCGGGCGTGGTGGTGAAGACCTCGCCTGCATCATGTACACCGGCGGCACCACCGGGTTTCCCAAGGGCGTGATGCAGTCGCACTTGAACCTGTGGTCGGCGTGCATGCCGCGCATGGTCGACATGCCGCCGATCCGTGAAGGTCGACTGTTGCACGTGGCACCGCTGTTCCACGTCGCGGGCATGGCTCGGGCACTGATTCAGTTCATGGCCGGTGAAAGCCATGTGCTGCTGTCGAGTTTCGACTCGGCTCAAGTGCTGCAGGTGATCGAGCGGGAACGGATCACCGAGACGCTGCTGGTGCCGACCATGATCCTCGCGCTGCTGGCCCATCCGGACTTCGATCGTCATGACCTCAGTAGCCTGAAACGCCTGACCTACGGTGCATCACCCAGCGCGGGCGAAATGGTGGAACAGGTGTTGGTCCGGCTTCCGGATCTCGAGCTTTCTCATTCCTACGGGCTCACCGAAGCCTGTCCGGTAGTGTCGAGCAATCTGCCGTGCAATCACACGCCGCAGGCACGCAAGAGTGGCCTGTCGCGTTCAGTCGGGCGCGGCGGGTTGGGGGTCAACGTGAAGATCGTCGACCCGCAAGGTCAGGAAGTTGCGCGTGGCACGGTGGGCCAGATCATCGTGCGCGGGCCGAACATCATGCAGGGTTACTGGAACAAGCCCGAGGAAACGGCCAAGGCATTGCGAGATGGCTGGTTGTACACCGGCGATGCCGCGTGGATGGATGAGCAGGGATACCTGTTCATCGTCGACCGCTTGAAGGACATGATCGTCAGCGGTGGCGAAAATGTTTACTCGGCGGAAGTCGAAAACGTCCTGGCGCGGCACCCGGCCGTGGCGCTGTGCGCGGTGATCGGCGTTCCCCATGAACAGTGGGGCGAGGCGGTGCACGCGGTGGTGGTGCGCAAACCCGGTACCCAGGTCGATGCCGAGCAATTGCGCAGGTACTGCCGCGAGTTCATCGCCCCCTACAAATGCCCGAAAACCGTTGAGTTCCACGACGAACTGCCGCTGTCGGCCGCCGGCAAAGTCCTCAAGCGCGAACTGCGCCAATAACCCCCGTAACCGCCCCTGTAGGAGCTGCCGCAGGCTGCGATCTTTTAAAAAATCAAGATCAAAAGATCGCAGCCTTCGGCAGCTCCTACAGGGTTTTTTTGTGCCTGGGGCTTATTGAAGCCGGCGCTGATCGCTACCCGATCCGGGTGGCTTCACGACCCGCCCCCCGCCAATACAGTGGTTCCACGAACCAGGCGTAAGCCTCGCCTGGCAACCCACTGGAGATCCCGATGCACATCAACCGTACTGTCTACCGTGAAGACCACGAAATGCTGCGTGAAACCGCGCGCCGTTTCTTCGAGCGTGAATGCCTGCCCAAGCAGGCGCAGTGGGATGCCGCGGGCCAGGTCGACCGGGAGACCTGGCTCAAGGCCGGTCGCCATAACCTGCTGTGCCTCACCGTACCGACCGAGTACGGCGGCGGTGGCGGTGATTTCGGGCATTCGGCGGTGTTGATCGAAGAGTTGTATCGCGCCGGTGTTTCGGGCTGGAGCCTGGGGGTTCACTCCGACATTACCGCGCCTTACATCGTGCGTCTGGGCACCGAAGAGCAGAAACACAAATGGCTGCCGAAAATTTGCACCGGTGAAACCGTGCTGGCCATCGCCATGACCGAGCCGGGCACCGGCTCCGACCTCAAGGCAATCCGTACCACCGCCGTGCGTGACGGCGACGAATGGGTGATCAACGGCAGCAAGACCTTCATCAGCAACGGCCTGACCTGCGACATGGTCGTGGTGGTGTGCAAGACCGACCCGAGCGCCGGGGCCAAGGGTTGCAGCCTGATCATGGTCGAGTGCAACCGTGAAGGTTTCCGTCGCGGGCGCAAGCTGGAAAAAGTCGGCCAGCATGCCGCCGACACCGCAGAACTTTTCTTCGACAACGTGCGTGTGCCAGTGGGCAACCTGCTCGGTGAGGAAAACAAGGGCTTCATGCACCTGATGGAAGAGCTGCCACAGGAGCGCCTGGTGATCGCGCTGTACAGCGCCGCCAAACTCGAGCGCCTGCTGGAGCAGACCGTCGAGTACGTGAAGGACCGCAAGGCCTTCAACCAGACCGTCTGGGACTTCCAGAACACCAAATTCAAGCTCGCCGACATCAAGGCCCAGGCCACCGCCGTACGTCTGATGATCGACCACTACATCGGCGAACACATACGCCGTCGCCTGACGGTGCAGGAGTCAGCGCTGGCCAAGCTGTTCGCCACCGAGACGCTGTGGAAGTGCATCGACGACATGGTCCAGCTGCATGGCGGCTACGGCTACATGATGGAGTACCCGATCGCCCGCGCCTTCGTCGACATGCGCGTGACGCGCATCTTCGGTGGCACCAGTGAAGTGCTGCGCGAACTCATCGCGCGCCAGTTGTGATTCCTTTCCCCGCATTTTTTCAGGTGACACCATGAGCGAAAAAGTACTGGTTGCCGGCGTCGGCATGATCCCGTTCCGCAAGCCCAGCGACAGCCCGACCTATGTGCAGATGGGGGCCGAAGCGGTGCGTCGCGCCCTGGCCGATGCGGCGATCGATTACAGCCTGGTCCAGGAGGCTTACGCCGGTTACGTCTATGGCGACTCCACCTGCGGCCAGACCGTGCTGTACGAAGTCGGCATGACCGGGATCCCGGTGGTCAACGTCAACAACAACTGCTCGACCGGTTCCACCGCGTTGTACCTGGCGCGCAAGGCCATCGAGTCCGGCTCGGCCGACTGCGTACTGGCGGTGGGTTTCGAACAGATGCAGGCCGGTGCGTTGAAGTCCCATTGGGACGACCGCCCGCCGACCCGCGAACGTTTCCTGCCGATCCTGCGTGGTCTCACCGCCGATATGGATGGCATGGCTCAGGCCATCCGTACCTTCGGTGGTGCCGGGCGCGAGTACATTCAGAAATACGGTATGAAAATGGAAACCTTTGCCGCTGTGCGCGCCAAGGCCAGCCGTCATGCCGCCAACAACCCGCTCGCATTGTTTCGCAAGGTGCTCAGCGTCGAAGACGTGATGAACGACCCGGTGATTCTGCCAGGCGTCATGACCCGCCTGATGGCCTGCCCGCCGACCTGCGGCGGCGCGGCGGCGATCCTGGTGTCCGAGCGTTTTGCCAAAAAACATGGCCTGCGCCGTGACGTGGAAATCGTCGCCCAGTCCATGACCACCGACACGCCAGAATCCTTCAACTTCGAAAAACCGTCGATGCTCGATTGGGTCGGCACCCACATGACCCACGCTGCCGTGGGCCAGGTGTACGAGAAGGCTGGCGTCGGTCCACAGGACATCGACGTCTGTGAACTGCACGACTGCTTCGCCCAGAACGAAGTGATCTGCTACGAGTCGCTGGGTTTCTGCCCCGAGGGCGGGGCCGAGAAGTTCGTGATGGATGGCGACAACACCTACGGCGGGCAGATCGTGATCAATCCGTCCGGCGGTCTGCTTTCCAAGGGGCATCCATTGGGCGCGACCGGTTTGGCGCAGTGCTACGAGCTGACCCAGCAATTGCGCGGCAACGCCGAGCAGCGTCAGGTCGACGGGGCGCGCCTGGCCATGGCCCATAACCTCGGGCTGGGCGGCGCATGCGTGGTGACGTTGTACGGTAAAGTCAGTGGAGGTGCCCAGTGAGCAGCTTGCTCGACGCCTTTCGCCTGACCGCGCTACCGCCACACGCAGAAGCCTTTCGTACAGAGGTCAAAGCTTTTCTGGCCGAGCATCTGCCAAGGGTTTCGGCGGATGTGCGAGCGCGCAGCTGGACCGGCTTCGATGCAGGTTTCAGTCGGCAACTGGCGCAGCGCGGCTGGGTCGGCCTGACCTTGCCAGCCGCTTACGGCGGTGCCGGGCTGGATGCGTTCAGTCGCTTCGTGCTGGTGGAGGAACTGCTGTCTGCCGGTGCTCCGGTGGCGGCACACTGGATTGCCGACCGCCAGAGCGGGCCGTTGATCCTGAAGTTCGGCAGCGATGCACAGAAGGATTTCTTCCTGCCGCGCATCTGCGCCGGCCAGGCGTTTTTCTGCATCGGCATGAGCGAACCGAACTCGGGATCGGACCTGGCCAGCGTGCGCAGCCGTGCCACCCGTTGCCCCGAAGGTTGGCGCCTGAGCGGGCGCAAGATCTGGACCACCAACGCCCATCACGCCGACTACATGATCGCCCTGGTGCGCACCAGTGGTGCGCCCGAGGACCGTCAAAACGGGCTGTCGCAATTCATCATCGACCTCAGGCAGCCAGGCATCAGCGTGCGTCCCATCGTTGACCTGGCCGGTGACGCGCATTTCTCCGAAGTGGCCTTCGACGACGTCTTGCTCGGCGAAGACGCGTTGGTGGGCGAGGAGGGCAGTGGCTGGAAACAGGTCAACGCCGAACTGGCGTTCGAGCGCAGCGGGCCGGAACGTTTCTACTCCAGCATCGTGTTGCTCGACCTGTGGGCCGAGACGCTGCGGCGCACAGGCGCGACGGCCCAGGAGACTGCGTTGCTCGGTAGTTTTCTCAGCCAGCTCACCTGCCTGCGCAACCTGTCGCTGGCACTGACCGCGTTGCTCGCACGGGGTGAAAGCCCGGTGGTGGAAGCCGCACTGGTCAAGGACATCGGCACCGAATTCGAGCAGGCGATCCCGACGGCGATTGCCGGGGCGATCAGCGCCCATCCGGATGTACCGGTCGATGAGGCGCTCTACAGCACGGTCGCTTATCTGAACCAGGTCGCGCCGACCTTCTCGTTGCGCGGCGGCACCCGGGAAATCCTGCGCGGCATGATCGCCCGCGGCCTGGGCCTGCGCTGATGCACCTCCAACAGGAAATACGTCATGTTCACTGAAGCCATTGAAAAGATCCTCAGCGACTTGTGCACGCCGGCGCGGGTCCGTGCCGTGGAAAGCGCAGACAGCGCCGCGACGTTGTGGAGCGCCCTGGAAGACAGCGGTTTTCTCGAATTGCTGACGCCGGAAGTCGCCGGTGGAGCGGGCCTTGCGCTGAATGCACTGCTGCCGATTTTTGTCGCCTTCGGTCGCTGCGCGCTGCCGGTCCCGGCGGCGCAAAGCATGGCCGCTCGCGCGTTGCTGCGTGGCTGCCCGGGCGCGCCACCGGCTGGCATGTTGACCCTGGCCGGTACAGCCCATCGCCAGCCCGATGGCCTGTTGTGCGTGCCGCGTGTGGCGTTTGGCTTGATGGCCGATTTCGCCCTGGTCAACCTGGAAGGCGAGTTGTTGCTGCTCGATTGCAGCCTGGCGCGCCGCCAGCCCACGGGCGTTCACGGCAGTCAATGCGCCACCTTGTACTGGTCGCAGGACTCACTCGGTAGCGCCATCGGCAATAACGGCGAGGAAGTACGGGTGTTCAACGCCGCCATCCACGCCGCCGCCATCGCCGGAGCCATGGAGCAGGCACTCGCCATGACGCTGGCGTACTGCAACGACCGCGTGCAGTTCGGCAAGGCCATTGGCAAGTTCCAGGCGGTGCAGCACCAGCTCAGCGTGATGGCGGAGCAGGTTGCCGCTTCGCGCATCGCCGCTGAGCTGGCGTTTGCCGGCGATTTGCAGGTGCCGCCGCTGATGGCGACGGCCATTGCCAAGGCGCGGACCAGCATGGCGGTGCCTCAAGTCACGGCCATCGCCCATGCATTGTTCGGCGCCATTGGCGTGACCGAAGAACTGGACCTGCAACTGTTCACCCGGCGCTTGCACGAGTGGCGTGTCAGCGAAGGTTCGGAAACTTACTGGAACGGGATAGTCGGCCAGGCGTTGCTGACGCAGCCGAATGTCACGGCCTGCGAATTCGTGCGTCACGTCACCCCGTCTCCCACCGCTTGAGGATCACCCATGAAGCCGTTTTTGAAGTACGAACAGGACGGTCATGTCGTCACCCTGACGATGAATGACCCCGAGCGACGCAATCCGTTGACGGGCAACAGTGCCGTGCCGGAGTTCCTCGAAGCCATCGAGCGCATTGAGCGCGACAGCAACGTGCGTGCAGTGATCATCACTGGCGCCGGCACAGCGTTTTGCTCCGGCGGCAACGTGCGCGACATGGACCGCTATGGGCAAATGTCGGGCATGCAATTGCGTCAGGAATATCGCACCGGCATTCAGCGCCTGCCCCTGGCGCTGTTCAATCTGGAAGTCCCGGTGATCGCCGCGGTCAATGGCCCGGCCATCGGCGCGGGGCTGGATCTGGCCTGTATGTGCGACATCCGCGTGGCGTCCGGGCAGGCGAAGTTTGCCGAGAGCTTCGTCAAGTTGGGGATCATTCCGGGGGACGGCGGTGCCTGGCTGTTGCCACGGATCATCGGTCTGTCCCGCGCCACCGAACTGACCCTGACCGGGCAAATGATCGACGCTCGCCAGGCCGAGCAATGGAATCTGGTGTCCCGCGTTGTTCCTGCCGAACAGTTGCTGGACACGGCACGGGAAATCGCCGCGTCGATTGCCGCCAACCCGCCGCACGCCGTGCGTCTGGCCAAGCGCTTGCTGCGCGAAGCCTTGCATACCCGACTCGATACGCTGCTGGAAATGTCCGCGACGTTCCAGGTGCTGTCGCACCAGACCGCCGACCACCGCGAAGCCGTGGCGGCCTTTATCGACAAGCGCGTGCCGAGCTTTACCGGGTGAATGTCACCGAGCGTAACGCCCGGCGAACGCCAGGTTGTTACACCGCGCGAAACCTCGCGACCAACACCCCTTCAAATCACCCGTTCGGGTGTGAGGGACGGGCCGGAGCCCCACTAGCATGGGCTCCCCAACACTAAATCCTTAACCGGAGAAACCGCATGACAACAAAAACAATGCGCGGAGTCTTCCAGCCGAGTCTGCTGGCCGTCGCTGTAATGGTTGCCACTTGCGCGAGCAATCAGGCTCACGCTGTTGATTTCAACATCGGGGAAATTCAGGGCAATTTCGATTCGTCGCTGTCGATAGGGGCGAGCTGGTCGACGGCTGATCCAGACAAGCAATTCATCTCCAACTTCAACTCACAGGGCGTTACCGGTGGTCAGTCCGCGTCCCGGACCACCGACGACAACCGCTTGAATTTCAAGAAGGGTGAAACCTTCTCGAAGATCTTCAAGGGCGTGCATGACCTGGAGCTGAAGTACGGTGACAGCGGCGCCTTCGTGCGCGGTAAATACTGGTACGACTTCGAGCTGATGGACGAGAGCCGCCCGTTCTATGACATCGACGACTCGGGGCGTGATCGCGCGGCCAAGTCCTCCGGCGCGATGTTTCTCGACAGCTTCGTCTACCACAACTACACGATTGGCGATCAGGTCGGCAACGTGCGCCTGGGTAAGCAAGTGGTGAGCTGGGGCGAGAGTACGTTCATCGGCAACTCGATCAACAGCATCAACCCGATCGACGTCGCCGCCTTGCGTCGTCCCGGTGCGGAAGTGAAGGAAGGCTTGATTCCGGTCAACCTGCTCTACGTGTCCCAGGGCCTGGCCGATAACATCACCGCCGAAGCGTTTTACCAGCTGCAATGGGACAAGTCGGTGGTGGACAACTGCGGCACGTTCTTTGGCAATGACGGCGTACCGCAAGGCTGTGACGACCGCCTGGTGATCGCCGGCCTCGACCTGCCACCGGGGGTGGCGAAGAACACCGGTGGTCTGGCGGCCATTGCCGCAGGCACCGATGATGCCTTTATCCCGCGCCTCAACGACAACGATGCACGCGACAGCGGCCAGTATGGCCTGGCCCTGCGCTGGTACGTGCCGGAAGCGAACGACACCGAGTTCGGCGCCTATGCGATGAACTATCACAGCCGCAACCCGTACCTGAGCATCAACCAGATGAGCAACCCGGCCGGGGGCGTGGCTTCGGCGCGCAGTGTCCGCTACTTCGTCGATTATCCGGAAGACATTCGCCTGTATGGCTTGAGCTTCCAGACCAACGTCGCGGGCGTTTCGCTGGGAGGGGAACTCAGCTACCGGCCGAACATGCCGCTGCAACTGAACACCGCCGACCTGTTGTCTGCGGCGACCTTCGGCGCCACATCACCCCTGATCACCACCGGTTTCGCCGGACGCACCCTGGGTGGCGAGGTCAATGGCTACAAGCGCATGCCCGTGACCCAGGCGCAGGTGACCGCGACGCAGTTCTTCGATCAGGTGTTCGGTGCCAGTCGCCTGACCCTGGTGGGCGAGGTGGGTTACAACAAGATCAACGGCCTGGGCAAGGCGGACGGTACGGACCTGCGCTTCGGTCGCAGCCCGGCCTTCGGTTCCGGTGAACTGCCGGGCGTCGCAGGCGCGGCCACCTGTCGCGGCACCGCCGCCGGCACTGCAACGGCCAGCAACCCGGCGCAGGAATGCAACAACGATGGCTTCTACACCAGCAGCAGCTGGGGCTATCGCCTGCGCGGCAAGCTCGATTACCCGAACGTGATCGCCGGTATCAACCTGTCGCCGAACATCGCCTGGTCCCACGACGTCCAGGGTTACGGCCCGAACTTCGATGAAGGTTCCAAGGCGGTCAGCCTCGGTGTCGATGCCGACTACCTGAACACCTACACCGCCAGCCTGAGTTACACCAACTACTTTGGTGGCGATTTCAATACCAACGTCGACCGCGACTACGCCGCGCTGAGCTTCGGCGTGAATTTCTGATGCAACCCTGCCAGAGGAAACTGAACATGAACGCACGTTTAATTCTGCGCGCCGGCGCACTGAGTCTGTCGTTGCTGGCCACTGGGGTCATGGCCGCTGTCACCCCGCAGGAAGCGGCTCAGCTGGGCACCACCCTGACGCCGTTGGGAGCACAGAAAGAGGGCAATGCCAATGGCAGCATTCCTGCCTGGACCGGTGGTTTGAAACCCGGCGCGGCGCCGCTCGACAATGGATTTCTTGGCGATCCGTTTGCCAGTGAAAAACCGCAATTCGTGATCACGGCAGCCAACGTCGAGCAGTACAAGGACAAGTTGACCCCGGGCCAGCTGGCGATGTTCAAGCGTTATCCGGACAGCTACAGGATCCCGGTGTACAAGACCCAACGCACGGCGGCGTCGCCACAGGACATCTATGACCTCGCCAAAAAGAGTGCGGTGACCACCGAACTGACCCCCGATGGCAACGGCCTGGTGAACTTCACCCAGACCCGCTATTACCCGTTCCCGATTCCAAAGAGCGGTGTGGAGGTGTACTGGAACCACACCAACCGCTATCGCGGCGGCAACATGGAACGTATCGCGGCCCAGGCGGCACCGCAAACCAACGGTTCCTATTCCATCGTCGAGTACGAAGACAAACTGGCCTTTCCGCAGTTGATGGAAGGCGTCGATGCCGCGCAGGCCGATAACGTTTTGTACTACTACAAACAGGAAATCACCGCGCCGTCGCGCATGGCCGGCAGCGTGGTGCTGATCCACGAGACCATCGACCAGGTCAAGGAGCCGCGCCTGGCATGGGTCTACAACGCCGGGCAGCGCCGTGTGCGCCGTGCACCGCAAGTGGCGTATGACGGCCCGGGCAACGGTTCCGACGGCATGCGCACCGCCGACAACACGGACATGATGAACGGCGCGCCGGATCGTTATGACTGGAAACTGGTGGGCAAACAGGAACTGTACATCCCGTACAACAACTACAAGTTGCAGTCGCCGAAGGTCAAGTACGACGACATCATCAAGCCGGGGCACATCAATCAGGACCTGACCCGTTACGAGTTGCACCGCGTGTGGCACGTGCAGGCCACGCTCAAGCCCGGTCAACGCCACGTTTATGCCAAGCGCGATATGTACTTCGACGAGGACACCTGGCAACTGGCCGAGGTCGATCACTACGACGGCCGCGGCCAGCTGTGGCGAGTGGCGGAGGGTTATGCGGTCAATGATTACGAGCGCGGTGCGTCGAACTTCTCCATGCTCGGCATCTACGACCTGATCGCCGGTCGCTACAACGTCCTGGCAATGACCAACCAGTCCAGGCATGCAACGACGTACGGCATGACCGCGAAGATGACCGACTTCACCCCGGCTGCGCTGCGCAACGACGGCATTCGCTGACCCTTTGTCCCGCTTCAGACAACGCCCTGTTCGCAGGGCGTTGTGCGTTGTACTGCGCCTACCACCTGATGCGGGTGGCGCGTTATCCGGCGTCGGGCTCAATGATGGTGCTTACTCCCCATCAGCGAGGTCCGCCATGTTTGTGCCACGGCCGCATCTGATCGATGCACTTGAGGGCAAGCCGTGCCGCTTGCAACTGCTTTGTGCGCCTGCCGGGTATGGAAAAACGTCCTTGGTGCAGCAGTACTTGCAAGGCATTGCGCCGCCGGGGGCGGTGGTCTGGATGGCTTTGGGCGGACAGCGGCAGACGCTGGAGCGCTTTATTGCGAAGTTGGCGGGGGCGCTTGGGTTGCCGGTGGATACTGCGCCGGATGGGGTATTGGCGTTTCTTGATTCCAGTAATCCGGCGACTGACCTATCGCTTTCGCGAGCAAGCCCGCTCCCACAGGGCAACGCGGTCAACTGTGGGAGCGGGCTTGCCCGCGAAGAGGCCCGTGCAGCCAACGACTTCCTGTCGGCAGAACACAGGAACGAATCCCCCCCGATCCGCCTGGTGTTCGACGATCTTCCCGTCGAGATGCCCGTAGACCTGAACCACTGGTTCGACCGACTCCTGTCCCTCAACAACCGGCAACTGCAGGTGCTGGTCACCTGCCGCCAGCGTCCGGACTGGAACCTGCCGCGTCTGATGCTGACCGGCCAGTTGCTGGAGTTCGGTGCCCGGCAACTGGCCCTGCGCCCCGATGAGTTCGAATCGCTGATTGACGCCCTGGCGCCACACACCGATGCGCTGGCCAGGGGAAAGCTCTGGCATGAGACCGGCGGGTGGTGCGCCGGTGTTCGTCTGTCGCTTTCGCTGGACCACGCCCAGCCATCGCCATTGCTCGGCCAATACCTGGAGCGTGAACTATTGTCGCGCTTGAGTGACGAGCAGCGTGAAGTGATGGGCGGGCTGGCACATTTGTCCCGCGTCAGTGCGGATTTCTGCGAACAATTATGGGAAGGCCGGCAAGCGGCCCGGGTGTTCAACAGCCTGTTGGAATGCCAGGCCTTTGTGTTCCCGCTCGAGCAACAACCCGGCTGGTTCCGCCTGCTACCCGCGGTGGCGCAAGCCCTGCAAAGCCACTTGAGCGGTGCGCCGTTGAACCGACTGCGCCTGCGGGCCTGTCAGCTGCTCAGCGTGCTCGGGCATGTCGACGACGCCGTGGAGCAGGCACTGTGTGCCGATCAACCTGAAGTGGCCGCCAATTACATGGAGCGTCTGTGGCTGAGCTGGATCCTCAGTGGACGGCACTTGAACAAACTGATGGACTGGCGCGAGCGCATCGAGCCGCAGTTGCTGCACAGCAGCCCGCGTCTGATCTATCTGTGCGCCAAGGCTTTGCTGTTCAGTGGGCGGCTGGATGAAGCCGCCGAGTGCCTGGCGCGTCTGGGGCATTTTTTACCGTTGGCCGACCCGGTACGCAATCAACGCCTGCTGGCGAACTGGCAGGCGTTGTTTGGCACCTTGCAGGCCTTGCGCGGACATACCGGGCCGGCACGCCTGCATTGCCGTGCAGCCCTTGATTATCTGGCGGGCGAGGACTGGTTGTCGGTGCTGTTGTGCCATTGCATCCTGGCGCGCGTTGCCATGGATACCGGCGATCTTGAACAAGCGCAAACCTTGCTCGATCAGTCGCTGGAGCTGGCCCGGCGCCAGGGCAGTCATGAATCGGAAGTGCTGGTCAATGCCGACCGGGTCCGCCTGATGATGCTCAGGGGACAAACGGGCTTTGCCCAGGCACTGTTGCGCACTGAGCTGGACCGGTTGGCCCCGGTCCCGTCGCAGCCCTATCCGTTGCTCGGTCGGCTGCTGTTCCTGCGCGGCGAATTGCTGCTGCAACAAGGCCATTGCAGCGAAGCCGAAGTGGTGATCCAGGCGGGGTTGCTACAGGTCCGCGATTGCTGCGCACCCTTTGTACTCAATGCCTATCTGCTGCTCGCGGAGATTGCCTCGCGCAACCACGACCCGGAACAGGCTCATCTGCTGCTGCATGAGGCCGAGCGGCGCATGCAGTGGGGCAAGATCGACAGCGCCTTGTATCAGGCACCGATTGCCCGGCAGAAAAACCGCATTCTGGCCCGTGAACAGCCAGCGGAAACTGGCCAGGCGTCGGTCACTCGTCTCTCTAGTGGTGTGCCGGATTACCAGGATGACCTGACCCCCCGCGAGGTGTCGGTGCTCAAGTTGCTGGCCGAGGGCATGTCGGTACGCGAAGTGGGCAGCCGCTTGTTCATCTCGGAAAACACCGTAAAAACCCACGCCAAGAACATCAACGTCAAGCTCGGCGCCTGCCGTCGCACCCAGGCCATCAACAGCGCCAAGGCCTTGGGCATCCTCGCCTGAATCCATCGCCGTCACGCCACCCACCTGATCCGGGTGGCGGCGCGGCGCCCGCGATGATCAACCATGCAGCCAGACCCTGTGCATTGCCGCCCGGCCGTGGCCGCGGCCTGACAAAACAAGAGAGGTAGAGATGAGCGCCATCGAGAGTTCGACGAGCTGTGACATCCGCACGATCCTGGAAAAACAACGCGCAGCCTTCCTGGACCGCGAACCCTATACCCTTGAAGAGCGCTGTGAATTGCTCGACCGGGCCATCGGTTTGCTGGTCAATCACGAACAGGACATCATCGAGGCCCTGACCGCCGATTTCGGTCATCGCAGCCCGGGTTTCTCCAAGGGCAGTGAAGTGCTGTCGCCACTGGCGACACTGCAGCAGACCAAAGCCGAACTGGCCGAATGGATGCACCCGGAACAGCGTCAGGCCCGCACCGGCGAAGCCTGGGTGCAATACCAGCCGCTAGGTGTCGTGGGCATCGTCACGGCCTGGAACGTCCCTGGCTACATGGTGTTCAGCGGGCTGGCCGGCGCATTGGCGGCGGGCAACCGGGTGATGATCAAACCGTCGGAATTCACCCCGCATACGTCGGCGCTGATCGCGCGGCTGATCCGTTCGGTCTACGCCGAAGACGAAGTGGCGGTGGTCCTGGGCGGTGCCGACGTCGGGCAGGCGTTCTGCGGCCAGCCGTTCGACCATTTGCTGTTCACCGGTGCCACCAGCATCGGCAAGCATGTGCTACGGGCAGCGGCGGAGAACCTGGTGCCGGTGACCCTGGAGCTGGGCGGCAAGTCGCCAACGATCATCTCGCGTTCGGCAAACTTCAACGAGGCGGTGGCCAAGGTCGTGATCGGCAAACTGCTCAATGCCGGTCAGTTGTGCGTGGCTCCGGACTACGTGTTTGTCCCGCAGGAGTCGGTAGAGGCTTTCATCGCCGTGGCCAAAGCCGTGGTGTCGAAGTTCTTCCCGACGCTCAAGGACAACCCCGACTACACCTCCATCATCAACACCCGTCATTTCGAGCGTTTGCAGGGTTACCTGAGCGAGGCCCGCGCCGCCGGTGTCGAGCTGATCGAACTGAATGCCGGCGCTGAAGATTTCAGCCAGTCGCCGCTGAACAAGATCGTACCGACGCTGCTGCGCAATCCCGGCGACGATCTGCAGGTGATGCAGGACGAAATCTTCGGTCCGCTGCTGCCGATCAAACCCTACGAAACCCTCAGCGAAGTCATCGCCCAGATCAATGCGCGGCCGCGTCCGCTGGCCTTGTACTACTTCGGCAACGATGCCGCCGAAGAAGCCCTGGTGCTCAGCCGTACCTGCTCCGGCGGCGTGACCCTCAACGGCGTGATGAGCCATGCCAGCACCGAAGGCCTGCCATTCGGCGGCGTCGGCCAGAGCGGCATGGGGGCCTATCACGGCATCGACGGTTTCCGCACCTTCAGCCATGCCAAAGCCGTTTTGCGTACAGCGGCCACCCTGGCCTGAACCCCACATCATTGTCGAGAGAACTGCCATGAAAGCTGCCGTATTCCATCAGGTTGGAGCCCCGCTGGTCATTGAAGAGGTGGGCATCAGCAAACCGGGCCCGCGTGAAGTGTTGATCCGCACCAAGGCCGTGGGGGTGTGCCACTCGGACCTGCACGTCATCGACGGCTCGTTTCCGTATCCCGGCCCGATGGTGCTGGGTCATGAAGCTGCCGGTGTGGTCGAACAGGTCGGATCCGAAGTGCGTTCGGTCAAGCCGGGCGATCATGTGGTCACCTGCCTGACGGTGTTCTGCGGCCATTGCGAGCACTGCGTGACCGGCCATTTGGCGCGTTGCGTGTCGCCGGAAACCAAACGTGACCAGGACGAAGAGCCGCGCCTGACCTACGTACACAAACCAATGCCGCAATTTGTCAACCTGTCCGGGTTCGCCGAGCAGATGCTGGTGCACGAAAACGCCTGTGTGGCGATCCGTCGCGACATGCCGCTGGACCGCGCCGCATTGCTCGGTTGCGCGGTGACCACCGGCACCGGCGCGGTGTTCAACACTGCCAAGGTGCGGCCGGGCGAGACCGTGGCCGTGATCGGTTGCGGTGGCATCGGCCTGGCGGCCATCAACGGCGCAGCACTGGCCGGGGCAGGGCGGATCATCGCCATCGACATGCTCGACTCGAAACTGGAACTGGCCAAACAATTCGGTGCCACTGACCTGATCAACGGCCGGGACGGCGATGCCGCCAAGCAAGTGATGGAACTGACCCGTGGCGGTGTGCACCACGCCTTCGAATGCATCGGCCTCAAGCAGACCGCCGAGCAAGCCTTTGCCATGTTGGCGCGCGGCGGTACCGCCACCGTGATCGGCATGCTCAAGCCCGGCCTGAAAATCGAGCTGGACCCGCTGCAACTGCTGCACGAACGCCGTATCCAGGGTTCGTTGATGGGTTCCAACCGCTTCCCGGTCGACATGCCGCGCCTGGTCGACTTCTACATGACCGGCAAGCTCAAGCTCGATGAAATGATTTCCCAGCGCATCCGTCTGGACCAGATCAACGAGGCGTTCGACGAACTGCGTCGCGGTGAACTGGCGCGTTCGGTGATTGTTTTCGAATAACCCTGTGGGAGCGAGCCTGCTCGCGAAAGCGGTATGTCAGCCAACATCTTCGTTGGAATTAAAACCGTATTCGCGAGCAGGCTCGCTCCCACAATGTTTGTGGGCATGCCCCAATGCTTTGGGAGTGGATGGATGGACATTGAATTCTCGGTGCACGAACAAGCCTTTCGCCAGGATGTTCGGGCCTTCCTGCACGACAATTTGCCGGGCGAACTGTCCGAGCGGATTGCCCTGGGCAAGCGCCTGAGCAAAGCGCATCAGGTGCAATGGATGCGCACACTCAACCGGCAAGGCTGGCTCGCACCGGGCTGGCCGGTCGAGTTCGGCGGTACCGGTTGGAGCGATGTGCAAAAGCACATCTTTGACGAGGAATGCTTTGCGGCCGGGGCGCCGAAAGTATCTTCCTTCGGTTTGAAAATGGTTGCCCCGGTGATCATCAAGTTCGGCACCGCCGAGCAGAAAGCACACTTCCTGCCGCGGATTCTTTCCTGTGAAGACTGGTGGTGCCAGGGTTACTCCGAACCGGGTGCCGGTTCTGACCTGTCGTCCTTGAAAACCCGTGCGGTGCGCGAGGGCGATGACTATGTGGTCAACGGCCAGAAAACCTGGACCACGCTGGCGCATTTCGCCGACTGGATGTTCTGCCTGGTGCGCACCGACCCCGAGGCGCGTCAGCAACGGGGCATTTCGTTCCTGCTGATCGACATGAAAACCCCCGGCATCACCGTGCGGCCGATCATCACCCTCGACGGCGAGCATGAAGTCAACGAAGTGTTCTTCGACAACGTGCGGGTGCCTGTGGCGAATCGGGTCGGGCAGGAGAACGAGGGCTGGACCTGCGCCAAGTACCTGCTGACCCACGAGCGCACCAGCATCGGCGGGATTGCGCAGAACAAGGCATTGCTCACCCGGCTCAAGCGCATTGCCAGCCAGGAAGTCCGCGATGGTCGGCCATTGATCGACGACCCGTTGTTCCGCACGCAGATCGCTGAAGTCGAGATGCAGTTGATGGCGGCCGAAATGAGCAACCTGCGAACCCTGGCGGCGACACAAAACGGCGAAGTACCCGGTGCCGAAAGCTCGTTCCTGAAGATCAAGGGTACCGAGATCCGGCAGGCGATCACCTACCTGATCAGCAAGGCCGTGGGGCCGTACGCATTGCCGTTCATTGAAGATGAACTGGGTTACGGCAGCGAACCCTTGCTGTACACCGACTACAGCAGCGCGGCCACCTACCAGTACCTGGATGCGCGCAAGGCCTCGATTTATGGCGGCGCCAACGAAATCCAGAAGAACATCATCGCGAAAATGATCCTCGAACTGTAAGGCGCCCCGATCATGGATTTCAAACTGACAGAAGAACAACTGATGCTGCAGGAAACCGCCGCGCGCCTGGTGCGTGACGTGTATGGTTTCGAGCGGCGCGAGCAATATCGCCAGAGCAGACACGGCTTCAGCGACCCGCTCATGCAGCAACTGGGCGACCTCGGCCTCTGCGCCGTGCCCTTTGCCGAAGCCTATGGCGGCTATGGCGGCAGCGGTGTGGAGAACATGCTGATCATGACCGAGCTGGGCCGCGGCCTGTGCCTGGAGCCTTTCCTGCATTCGGTGATTTTCGCCGGTGGCCTGGTCGACCAGTTGGGCACCACCGCCCAGAAAGACACGCTGTTGCCGCAGGTCGGCAGCGCCAGCCTGCAACTGGCCGTGGCCCTCGATGAGCCGCAGAGTCACTACCAGTTGCACGACGTTCAGACGACCGCCGAGGCGGTCAGCGGCGGCTGGAAGCTCAATGGCCGCAAGTCGGTGATCATCGGCGGTCAGAGCGCCGGGCTGATTCTTGTCTCGGCGCGCACCAGCCACGGGGGTCGGGACGAGAAGGGCATCACGCTGTTTCTGGTCGACCCGCAAGACAGCGGCGTCGGTCGACGCGACTTCGCCACCCAGGATGGGCGGATGGCCTGCGAGCTGTACCTGGACGACGTGTTCGTCAAAAGCAGTGCGGTACTCGGCGCAGTGGGGCAGGCCTTGCCGGCGCTGCGTTATCAGCAGGGCCGTTGCATCGCCGCGCAATGCGCCGAGGCCGTCGGCAGCATGGAAGCGGCGTGCGCGTTGACCCTCGACTACCTGAAAACCCGCCAGCAGTTCGGTCAGCCCATCGGCAAGTTCCAGGTGCTGCAACACCGTATGGTGGACATGCGCATCGAGCTGGACCAGGCCACGTCCATGACACTGCTCGCTGCCTGCGTGGCCGACCAGGCGGACAGTGACGAACGCAGCCGTATCCTCGCCGCCGCCAAGTTCATCGTCAGTCGCGCCAGCCGCTTTGTCGCCGACCAGGGTATCCAGTTGCACGGCGGTATCGGCCTGACCTGGGAGTACATGCTGTCGCACCACGCCAGGCATTTGCTGATGGTGGCGCGTCAGTTTGGCGATGACGATCACCATTTGCAGGCGTTTGCGAAGTTGATGCAGGTGGCGTGATTCGCTGTGCTCGCGAAGAGTCCGGCACACCAGGTTCAAGAGACCTGATATCGGCCTTTATCGGTGGTTTGGTCGTCGACGGATTCCCATGCTCTGGATGCCGCAGACCCGCTCTTTCGATAGAACCCACCTGCCTTGGGGGGCTATCAGGGTCTACATAAGATGAAAAAATGGGTCTACAGAACAATAGGAGCCACACTGATGAGCCCCATCGAACACCCAAGTACGGCAGTTCCACACGTCGTTCTGACAAAACATGCCGGTGCAGCCTCCTGCGGCCAGAAACCTGCCGCGCAGTGCCGCCGTGAGATCGGGAGCACTGACCAATGAAAGTCCTCGTAGCCGTCAAGCGCGTGGTCGACTTCAACGTCAAGGTTCGCGTCAGCGCGGACAATTCCGGCGTCGACCTGGCCAACGTCAAGATGTCGATGAACCCGTTCTGCGAGATCGCCGTGGAAGAAGCCGTACGCCTGAAAGAAAAAGGTATTGCGACTGAAATCATCGTCGTCTCCGTCGGCCCGTCCACCGCTCAAGAGCAACTGCGCACCGCGCTGGCCCTGGGTGCCGACCGCGCCATCCTCGTAGAAATCGCCGAAGACCTGACTTCCCTGGCCGTAGCCAAGCTGTTGAAGGCCGTTGTCGACAAGGAACAGCCCCGGCTGGTGATCCTTGGCAAACAAGCCATCGACAGCGACAACAACCAGACCGGCCAGATGCTCGCTGCATTGAGCGGCTACGGTCAGGGCACGTTCGCTTCGAAAGTCGAAATCAGCGGCGACAGCGTGGCCGTGACTCGCGAAATCGACGGCGGCGCGCAGACAGTTTCCCTGAAACTGCCGGCCATCGTCACCACCGACCTGCGTTTGAACGAGCCGCGCTACGCGTCTCTGCCAAACATCATGAAAGCCAAGAAGAAGCCTCTCGAAGTGCTGACTGCGGACGCTTTGGGCGTTTCCACCGCCTCCACCAACACAACCTTGAAAGTCGAAGCGCCCGTCGCACGCAGCGCGGGTATCAAGGTCAAGTCGGTGGCTGAACTGGTCGAGAAACTGAAAAACGAAGCGAAGGTGCTTTGAGTTAAGGAGCCGAATCATGACTATCTTGGTAATCGCCGAACACGACAACAAAGTGCTGGCCCCGGCCACGCTGAACACCGTAGCTGCCGCCGCAAAGATAGGCAGTGACATCCACGTGCTGGTTGCGGGTCTTGGCGTTGACGCCGTGGCTGAAGCCGCTGCCAGAATCGCTGGCGTGGCGAAAGTGCTGGTGGCCGACAACGCCACTTTTGCTCATCAACTGCCGGAAAATGTCGCGCCGTTGGTAGCACGATTGGTGATAGAGCAGACCACGATCTACAGCCACGTCCTGGCGCCTGCCACGTCCAACGGCAAGAACACCCTGCCACGGGTCGCGGCGTTGCTGGACGTCGACCAGATCTCCGAGATCATTTCGGTAGAAAGCACCGATACGTTCAAGCGTCCGATCTACGCCGGTAACGCCATCGCTACCGTGCAATCGAACGCTGCAGTGAAAGTGATCACCGTGCGTGCCACCGGTTTCGATCCGGTTGCCGCTGTTGGTGGTTCGGCGACGGTCGAAGTCATCGCCGACGGGTTCGACGCAGGAACCTCCTCCTTCGTCAGCGAGCAACTGGCGAAATCCGATCGTCCGGAACTGACCGCTGCCAAGATCGTCGTTTCAGGTGGTCGTGGCATGCAGAACGGCGACAACTTCAAATACCTGTACGCCCTGGCCGACAAGCTGGGCGCCGGGGTAGGGGCTTCACGCGCCGCGGTCGATGCCGGCTTTGTGCCCAACGACATGCAGGTCGGCCAAACCGGCAAGATCGTGGCTCCACAGCTGTACATCGCGGTCGGTATCTCCGGCGCGATCCAGCACCTGGCCGGCATGAAAGACTCCAAAGTGATCGTTGCGATCAACAAGGACGAAGAAGCGCCGATCTTCCAGGTGGCCGATTACGGTCTGGTAGCGGACCTGTTCGAGGCCGTACCTCAATTGCAGGCTGCTCTGTAAATCACCGTTCACACCGATAACCGGGGCCGGGAGTGGCGGGTGCTGTTACTGGTCATTCCCGCCCGACCATTGACTGAGGGCGCGAAACCTTGAACAAAGGAACCCTTCCACGCCCGCCATCACGGATACCACTGGTGTACCCCTGCGGCGAGCCCCCGGCACCCGGCATGGCCAAGGAGATTGTCCCGGGCGTGTTGTGGCTGCGCATGCCGTTGCCACTCTCGCTGTCGCACATCAACCTGTGGGCGGTACGCGATGCACAGGGCTGGGCGATTTTTGACACCGGCATGCACACCCAGGCGACCCTGCAAGCCTGGCGCAGGCTGATCGGCACCGATGCTCCACTGGGGGGCGCAGGACTCAGTCGAGTCCTGGTCACTCACATGCACCCGGATCACGTCGGCACGGCGGGTTGGCTGACCCGTGAATACGGATGTGATCTGTGGATGACGCTCGGTGAATACATGACCTGCCAGGTACTGGTCGCCGAAGAAGGGCGCGAGGCGCCCATCGAACATGTGAACTTCTACCACCGCGCCGGTTGGGACGCTGCTGCGCTGGAGGATTACCGTCGTCGCTATGGCCGCTATGGAAGAATCATTCATCCGCTGCCGCAACAGTACTGCCGTCTGCGCGACGGCCAGACGCTGCGCATTGGCGAGCATCAATGGCAGGTGATCACCGGCTCCGGCCATTCACCTGAACACGCCTGTTTCTACTGCCCGGACTTGAGGCTGTTGATTTCCGGCGATCAGGTCTTGCCGCGCATCTCCTCGAACGTCTCTGTACAGGCCACCGAGCCCCGTGCCGATCCGCTGGAGGACTGGCTGCAGTCTCTGGAAAAGATCCGCCAGCAGGTCCCCGATGATGTGCTGGTGCTGCCTGCCCACGACGATCCCTTCCAGCGTTTGCATGCCCGACTCGATCACCTTGACCGCAGTCACCGTCGTGCTCTGGATCGACTGGAGGTTTTGCTCGCTGAAGCACCCAGGCGAGTCGTCGATGTGTTTCCCGTGCTGTTTGCGCGCAAGATCGATGACGACCTCCTGTCGCTGGCCACTGGTGAGGCATTGGCCAATCTGAACTGGCTGATCGAACGGGGAAGGGTCGTGGTGAAGGAGGATTCAATGGGCGTGGCCTGGTATCAGCTTGCATCAATGGAGACAGGATCATGAACCCGACCGCGATTGAGACGCTTGAGCGGTTGTTGCAGCGCCGTCGCAGCTGCCGTGCATTTCTTCCACAACCTGTCGATCACGCACTGATCATGCGCCTGTTCGCCCTGGCGCAGCGTTCTGCGTCATGGTGCAACACCCAGCCATGGCAGGTCATCGTGACCCGGGGTGCCGCCACCGAGCGCTTCCGCGCCGCTTACGTCAACGAACTGCAGGCGGGCGCGCCGGCACCGGACTTGCCTTTCCCCGATCAATACCAGGGCGTGTATCAGCAGCGTCGACGTGAATGCGCACGACAACTGTATGAAAGCATCGGCATCGCGCCGGGTGACCGGGTTGCCAGCCAGCAACAGACCTTGCGCAACTTTTCACTGTTTGACGCACCCCATGTCGCGATCATTACCAGTGATCGCGCCCTGGGTACTTATGGCGCAGTGGATTGCGGCGGCTACGTGGCCAACTTGCTGCTGGCCGCCGAGGCACTTGGCCTCGGGATCATTGCGCAGGCCGCGCTGGCCAGTCACTCGGCGTTCGTGCGGCGACATTTCGGCATCGACGAGGATCGGCTTGTGGTGTGCGGTGTTTCCTTTGGCTATGCCGACCCCGATTCACCTGCCAATGGCTTCTACACGACACGAGCACCCGCGCAGGAGACGCTGCGCTGGCATGACAGCTGACATCCCCGTAGGAGCGAGCCTGCTCGCGATGGTCGTCAACGATGACGCGGGCTGTCTGAATGGGCGCGTTGTCCTGACGTTCTTCGCGAGCAGGCTCGCTCCTACGGGGGGCGGGTTCAGGCAATCAACCCGCGTGTCCGGGCATTGGCCAGCGCCTCGGTCCGCCCGCTGACTTCGAGCTTGGCGTAGAGTTTTTGCAGGTGCGACTTGACCGTCAGTTCCGACAGGAAGATTTTCTCGGCGATGGTTTTGTTGCGGTGCCCCACGGCCAGCAGCTGCAGGACCTGAAACTCCCGATCCGTCAGCAGTTGGCGGGCCGGGGAGACACGAGACACGTCGTACTGGCTGACCAGCGACTCGATGAAGCCGGGTTCGATGCCCACCGCTTTGGCGGCCTGAGGGCTTTTCGACCAGCGAATCAGCAACTGCATCAGCGACTCACCCTCGTCCTCCAGTGTGCGCCGCAATCCCTCATGACTGGCCGCTCGCAACGCCAACTGCAGGGTGTCGAATGCCTGTTGTTGGTCGCCCATTCCGTCCAGGGCCAATGCCAACAGCAGGGTCAGCTTCAGTTCACGGCGATGGTGCTGATATCGACGGGCATCGTCGATGGCCTGGCGCAGGCACCGGGCTGCCAGTGCATATTCGCCCCGGGCAATGCGCAGCCGTTGGCGGGCGATACTGGGCGTGTCGACGTCGCTGGCGAATTTCACCAGGTCAGGGCGGTCCCACTCGCTCATTTGTTCTGCCGAGTGCAGCGCCTGCTCCGCCATGTCCAACCGGTTTTCCACGATGGCCACGCGTGAGCGCTCCAGCCATACCGAGCAGCCAATCCGTTCTGAGGTGGCCTCCCGACCCAGTTGCTCCAGATCCACCAGGCAGCGCTGCCAGGTTGAGCGATCACCGCGCAGGTAAGCGATTCGCGCTGACAGGACATGGCTGGCGATCAGAATATCCGGCGAGCTGAAATACCGGGTGAAGGGCAGGGCATTGGTCAGCAACTGCGAGGACTCATCCAGCTGGCCAGCTTCGTAATGCAGCACCGCGAACATGACGTCCAGCGCTACCCGAGTGTCCTGGGATTGTCCTGGGTATTCTTTCCTTGGCGCGTCACGCATGGCCTGGAAGCGGCTGAGGGCGCTGCCTGGGCGAGCCTGGATCATATCCTGGATGCCGGCAACGAAGTTGAGGGTGTACCCCAAAAAAGAGGGGTTGAGGCGCTTGTCCCGCTGCAACATCGCTGAAAGCAGCGCCTGTACTTGTTCATGACACCCGCTGGAAAGCAGGTTCATGGCGACACAGTGGACGAGTGCGCCGTGCAGGTGAACGTCGCCTGGGGGGATTTGGCTCAGCACTTGCCGGCCCACCGCACAGCACTCATCGACCTGATCGCTGATGCTCAACTGCAGGCAGTGAATGACTTGAGGAACGTAGCCAAAAGCCGGGCCGGCCAATCGCTCCAGTCTTTCTGCGACTTGTCTGGCTTCTTGCAGGCGATTGCTGAGCGCGAGCAGCCACGCATAGGCCTGGTTGAGATGCGGGTAACGGTCACGAACAGATTCAGGCGCGCGATCCAGCCATCGTAACAGCAATAAAACGCGGCCACTGTCGATCAAACTGTCGAGGTGAGTGGCTAACTGAGTAATGGCCTCCTCGACAAGATCTGCGCTGAACAAGTGTTCGATGGCACGGATGGGCTGATCGGCCTCAAGAAACCATTGCGCCGCGATTGCATGCAGTTGCCTGACCTTGCCTGGGTGCAGGCGGTCCAGGGCATCGCGCAAAAAACTGGCAAAAAGCGAGTGGTAGCGATACCACTGCTGTTGGCTGTCGACCGATTGCAAAAACAGGTTGGTACGTTCCAGTTGCTCGATCATTGCCTGGCTGTCATTGCGTCCGGTCAGCGCATTGCACAGGGAAGCGCAAAGCTGCCCGGTGATGCTCGTATGCATCAGGAAGTCGCGGCACTCCTCGGACTGCCTGGCGAGAATGTCTTCGGTGAGGTATTCGGCCAGCTCCAGGTTCGATCCGGAGAAGGACGCGATAAACGCTTCATGGTCATCGCGCCCCTGCAAGGACAGACTGGCCAGGTAGAGACCGGTAATCCAGCCTTCGGTACAACGGTGGAGCATGCTGATTTCCTTGTCCCGCAAGGCAATCTTGCGTTTTTCACGCAGAAATCGGGTGGACTCCTCCAGAGAAAAACGCAGGTCGCCAGGCTTGATGTCCAGCATATGTCCGCGTGCGCGAATACGGCCCAGGCCAAGGCCGGGTGTCGACCGCGAGGTGATGGCCAGCGCACAGTTGGCCGGTAGAACGTCAATCAGGTGCTGGACACAGTCGAGCACCTCGACGTCATGGATCACTTCGAATTCGTCGAGACAGATAATCAAGGGTATCTCGCAGGATGAAACCATCCCCGACAAGTCCTGGCTCTGTTGATTGGCAACACCACGCGGCTCCAGCAAAGGCTTGAGGCCATTGGTCAGCAACGAGGTGAAACGTTGCAGATCATTGTCAGCGCTTTCCAGGTTCAGCCACAGCACGCGCTTGCCCGCTGTGAGACAGCGCTGGCGGTACTGTTGCAGCAACGTTGTTTTACCGAAGCCGGCGGCGGCGCGAATCAGGATCAGTTTGGCGGACTTGGCGTTATCCATCTGTTCGAGCAGTCCGCTGCGCAACAAATGGCTCTCGGACTCATGGGCACTGGTGTACTTGGGTGACAGGGCGTGAGCATCAACAGCGTAACTGGCCAAAGGCGCGCTGATCGTCTTGCTGGCAGGCATTGGAATGTCCTCCACTTTGATCAATGACGCTGCTCGTCGAGCAGCAGCCCCGGCACCGGGGCGAGACCCTGGCGCAAGGGCAACACGGGAAATCGGTCAGGCGGCGCGTCGGTTGGCCGTCTTGACCATCTCCTTTGCCGGAGATATCGCGCTTTGCGCCGCGGCCAGCCAGGAAGTGGACGCTGATCCGACCTGCAGGAACCCGCGTGGAAGTGAGGCGTTGTTCATGGGTGTCTCTCTTTTGTTGGTTTTATCGAGCGATACGACTTTCGACGATAACGGTGCGCGCTCGTCTCAACGCCCCCCTGCACTGGGTGGGGGTGGTTGTACTCGAAATGGTTTAGAGCGCCCCCCGGTGCGGGGAGGCGAGAAGGGGAGGATTCCTTTGTTAGCGTGAAATGACCCGATGCCGCGCAGCCTTGCGCCAACGGGTCATCAGGCAGCAGATCGCCGTGTCACGACGAGGAATCACCATGCTCAGCGGTATCAGAATTGTAGAAATATGCGGCATTGGCCCCGGCCCGTTTTGCGCGATGCACATGGCCGACCTTGGGGCGGACGTGATCGCCGTCGAGCGCGAAGCCTCGACCTCGATTACCGGTCAGGCCAACGCGGCGGCCAACCCGTTCAATCGAGGCAAGCGCTCGGTAGTGGCCGACCTGAAAACCCCGGAAGGTCGAGAGACCGTACTGAAATTGCTGGAGAGCGCCGATGCGCTGATCGAAGGCATGCGTCCGGGGGTCATGGAGCGGCTGGGCCTGGGACCGGATGTCTGCCTGGCTCGCAACCCGCGACTGGTCTATGGGCGCATGACCGGCTGGGGCCAGGAAGGGCCAATGGCTCAGGCCGCTGGCCATGACAACAATTACATTGCGCTGTCCGGTGCGCTCTACCACAGCGGCACCGACGGTGAAGCACCGTCTTCGCCCATCACGCTGATCGGTGACATCGGTGGCGGCGCACTGTATCTGGCTGTTGGCCTGCTCTCGGGCATTCTCAACGCCCGCAACACGGGCAAGGGTACCGTAGTCGACGCATCGATCGTCGATGGCTCGGCGCACATGATGCAGTTGATGATGGCCCTCACTGGCAGGGGATTGCTCAAGGAGCAACGCGGCAAGAGCGTGCACGACGGTTCGCACTTCTACGGCACTTACCGCTGTGCCGACGACCATTACATCGCCCTGGGCTCGATGGAGCCACAGTTCTACGCGCTGCTGCTGGAAAAGCTCGGCCTGCAGGACGAACCGCGTTTTGCCAGGCAATGGGACATGGCGCAATGGGCAACCCTGCGCAACGACTTTGCTGACATCTTCGCCAGCCGCCCCCGTCAATACTGGTGTGATCTGCTAGAAGGCACCGACGTTTGCTTCGCCCCGGTGCTGAGCCCTCGTGAAGCCTCCACCCATCCGCACAACGTAGCCCGCGGCATCTATTTCGAACGTGACGGCCTGTTGCAGGTTTCGCCTGCACCACGCTTCGACGGCCAGCGCGTGACGCCCGGCAAAGTCCCGACCCGCGGTGCGGACACTGAACAGGTGATGGCCGCCCTGCGCGATGGCGATCCCGAGGCCGCCTGGAAAGCCTGAGACTGCCCTGACTTTGCGGCTGCGACCCGCTCTCGGGGTTCCTTCTATCGAGTGAGTAAATCCAGCATGACCATGGACCTGTCCCCGGAACACCGTGAAATTCGTAATGCCATCCTCAAGATCTGCGAGCGTTTCGATGCGGATTATTGGCTGGAAAAGGACCGCACCGGCGGTTTCCCTACTGACTTTCATCAGGCGCTGGCCAAGGATGGCTGGCTGGGCATCTGCATCCCCGAGGCCTACGGCGGCTCTGGATTGGGTATCGCCGAAGCCACCGTGATGATGCAGGCCATTGCCGAATCCGGCGCGGGCATGAGCGGTGCATCGGCGGTTCACATGAACATCTTCGGCCTGAACCCGGTGGTGGTGTTCGGCAGCGAAGAACAGAAACAACGCATGCTGCCGCCGCTGATCGCCGGCAAGGACCGGTGCTGTTTCGCAGTGACTGAACCGAACACCGGTTTGAACACGACGCAATTGAAGACTCGCGCTGTCCGCGAGGGTGACCATTACGTACTGCATGGCGTGAAAACCTTTATTTCCACCGCCAGCATCGCCGAAAAGATGCTGATCCTGGCACGCACCACGCCGCTCGATCAGGTCAAGCACAAAACCGAAGGCCTGAGCCTGTTCTACACCGACTTCGACCGTCGTTTCATCGAAGTCCATGAAATCGAAAAAATGGGCCGCAAGGCCATCGACACCAACCAGGTATTCATCGACGGTTTGCGCGTCCCGGTGCAGGACCGCATCGGTGAAGAAGGCCAGGGCTTTCGCTACATCCTGCACGGGATGAATGCCGAGCGCATTCTGGTCGCCGGCGAGGCCATCGGCCTGGGCCGTGTCGCACTGTCACGCGCCACTCAATACGCGCTGGAACGGGAAGTCTTCGATCGCCCCATCGGCAAGAACCAGGCGATCCAGCACCCATTGGCCGAGCGCTGGATGGAACTGGAAGCTGCGAACCTGATGGCCTTTCATGCCGCCGGCAAATTCGACCGGGGCGAGGCGTGCGGGGTCGAGGCGGGCGCGGCGAAATACCTGGCGGCCGAGGCTGGCTACAAGGCCTGCGAGACAGCGGTCATGACCCATGGTGGATACGGTTACGCCAAGGAGTATCACGTGGAGCGTTATCTGCGCGAGTCGCTGATCCCGCGCATCGCGCCCATCAGCCGGGAAATGATCCTGTGCTTTATCGCCGAAAAAGTCCTCGGCATGCCCAAGTCATATTGAGGGTCCAACATGCCCGACAATAATACGGTCTCGATCGAGGTCGGTATCTATTGTGACGACCTGCCGCTGGGGACGCGCTTCCACAGTCGCAAACGCACGGTGACAGAGACCGACCTGGTCAACTTCGCCAACCTGACCTGGCTCACCGAAGAACTGTTCACCAACGCCGATCCCGCCGATCGCGCGCGAATGGGCATTACCGGCCGTGTGGTACCCGGAGGGCTGGTGTACACCTTCGCCGAGGGGCTGGTCGCGCCTTCGTTCCAGGCCAGTGGCATGGCTTTCCTGAATGCCGAACTGGACATGCAAGGCCCGACCTTTGTCGGCGACACGCTGCATGTCGAATGTGAAGTGATCGAGCACCGCATCACTTCAAGGCCCGACCGTGGCCTGGTACGCACGCGCAATGCGGTGATCAACCAGCGTGGCGAGACGGTCCTGACCTACACCCCGCTGCGGATGATGCGCGTGCGTGCGCACTGAGTGATACTCCACCCGACGCCGTAGTCCTCCTGTGTGGAGGATTGCGGCGCTCACTTCAAGCATGCCCACCAGACTGAACCCCGCGTCATGCTGATGCCATCGACGGCGGCAACATCGGCCGATCAAACATCGCCCCCCCGGGCAGAAATCATCCCCGGCCCCCTCAACAATACAGCCCCTGCTTGCAGGTTTTGCTGCAGCTCGGCCAAGGCCAGTTCCACTGTCGACATCGAGCGGTTCTCCTGTTGTTTTTGTCGCTAAGCCAGGCAGCCGGGTGAACGCCCGCCTGCCAGCGTGCAGGCCTGGTTCCGGCGCTACTCCCTTGAATCCTTCCTTTGAGCGCCTTGCGTTTGCTCCGTCAGTTCCTACTTTCGGCGGTCGCTGCCCAAGGTCCGCGTCCCTAGGATGAGACTCCACAACGCTTGCCCGTAGCGGGCCGGCGAAGCTGAAATCGCCGTGAACCGGCAAGCCCGGCACGGTCAATCGAAAACAAAAAACAAGGTGGGAAATGATGAAAAAACTGCAAGGTAAAGTCGCCCTGGTAACGGGCTCCGGTCGTGGCATCGGCCGCTGCGTGGCAGAGCAACTGGCCGCTGAAGGCGCTCATGTGGTGGTCAACGATCTGGATGCCGCACCGGCTGAAGAAGTGGTTGCGGCGATCCGCGCTGCGGGTGGCCAGGCGGTGGCCTGCGTCGGTAGCGTGACGGCTCCGGATTTTGCCGACCGTTTCGTCAAGACGGCGGTGGACAACTTCGGCGGCATCGACATCCTCGTCAACAACGCCGGCTACACCTGGGACAACGTGATCCAGAAAATGAGCGACGAACAGTGGTACGCGATCATCGACTGCCACTTGACCGCGCCGTTCCGCATTCTGCGCGCCGCTCAACCGGTCATCAGCGCCATGGCCAAGAAAGAGGCTGCCGAAGGCCGCGAAGTGTTCCGCAAGATCGTCAATATTTCTTCCGGTGCTGCGGGCGGCAATGCCGGGCAGAGCAACTATTCATCGGCCAAGTCCGGGATCCTGGGCCTGACCAAGACGCTGGCCAAGGAGTGGGGCCGTCTGAAAGTCAACGTCAACGCCGTGGCTTTCGGTTTCATTGAAACCCGCCTGACCCAGCCGCTGGCGGGCGATGACAGCAAGACTGTGACCATCGAAGGCCGCGAAATCAAGGTCGGCGTCCAGCAAGCCATGGTTGACGGTGCCAGCCGTACGATCCCTCTGGGCCGCCCGGGCAAACCCGAAGAGGCCGCCGGCGCAGTGGTGCTGATGTGCCTGCCGGAATCCAACTTCGTTTCCGGTCAGACCCTGTACTGCGGTGGCGGACCTGGCTCCAACTTCTAAGCAATGCGTGTGCATGCCCGCTTCGATGTTATCGGCGGGTGTGCAATCGCAATCAACTTCGACATTCATGAGCGGGGCGATCAGCCTTGGCGCTCAAGGGATATGCCATGTTGGAAAATTACCGTTCGCCCTGGAAAACCGATGACCTGGAAGAGTTCAGCGGCATGGTCCAGCGCTTTGCCAAAGAGTACATCGAGCCTAACGAACTGAAGTGGCGCGAGCAGCATTACGCTGATCGCAGCGCCTGGCTCAAGGCTGGCGAGCTGGGGTTGATCCTGCCCGACGTGGCCGAAGAGTACGGTGGTGCCGGTGGCCATATCGGGCACTACGCTTGCGTGATCGAAACCATGGCGGCCAATGGGGGTGGCCTGGGCACTGGCCTTAGCCACATTGTGGCGCACTACATTCTGGAGTCGGGCACCGAAGCGCAGAAAAAGCATTGGCTGCCGAAGATCGGTTCCGGCGAAATCATCTGTGCCATCGCCATGACCGAGCCGGGCGCAGGTTCCGACTTGCAGTCAGTGCGCACCCGTGCAGTGAAAAAAGGCGACCACTACGTCATCAACGGCGCCAAAACATTCATCAGCAACGGCCAGACCTGCGACATGGTGCTGGTCATTGCCAAGACTGACGCGGGCGAGGGCGCCAAAGGTGTTTCGCTGTTCATGGTCGATACCACACGTCCGGGTTTCCAGCGCGGCAAGCTGCTGAGCAAGATCGGCATGCATGCCCAGGACACCTCCGAGATGTTCTTCGACAACGTTGAAGTACCGGAAGATTGCCTGCTCGGTGGTGTAGAGGGCAAAGGCTTCTACACCCTGATGAGCCAACTGCCCTACGAGCGCGCGCAAATTGGCTTGAGTGCCGTCGCCGTGATGGAACGTGCCCTGCGCCTGACCCTGGAATACACCAAGGAGCGCATGACGTTCGGTAAACCGGTGATCGAATTCCAGAACAGTCGCTTTGTATTGGCGGACGTCAAGGCCACGGTCCTGGCCGCCAGGACATTTGCCGACCTGATTGTCGGTCGCTGGATCGACGGCACGCTCGACACCACGCTGGCCTCGATGGGCAAGTTCTGGCTCACCGAGCGTCAAAGCGAAGTGCTCGACCGCTGCCTGCAACTGTTCGGTGGCTATGGCTACATGAACGAGTACCCGATCGGTCGCATGTGGGCGGACGCCCGGGTGGCACGGATCTACGGCGGCTCCAACGAGATCCAGCGCGAGGTGGTCGCGCGGTCACTGTAATTCGTCGCCTGTGTATGGCCAGGGAAGGCCACGGGCGGCAACCAGGTTTTTGCGACAGTCGCTGTGATTCAACCCGCTAATAATAAGTAGATCGGAGTTTCGCATGTACATCACCCAAGGTTTGCACCGGCATCTGCAGTGCCGCCCGAACGCCATCGCGATCCGCAGCCCGGATCGATGCCTCACTTATGCCGAGCTGGGAGAACGGGTCGCCCGATTCGCCGGCGCATTGAAATCCCTTGGCGTCAAAAGCGGTGACCGTGTGGCCATGTTGTCGCTCAACTCCAGGCGCTACATCGAATACAACCTGGCGGTGCCTTGGGCGGATGCCGTGGTGAACCCGGTCAATTTTCGCTGGAGCCCGGCAGAAATCATCTACTCGCTGGATGACTCTGAAACCGAATTACTCATCGTCGATGACAACTTCAAGGACCTGGGTACGAGAATTCTTGCCGAGGCCAAAACCGTTCGCCAACTGATCTATGCCGGTGACGGCGAAACGCCCGAAGGCATGTTGGGCTATGAGGCGTTGATCGAGGGGGCGGAGCCGGTGGAGGACGCACACCGCGGCGGCGATTCGCTCCTGGGGATTTTCTACACCGGCGGTACGACCGGGTTTCCAAAGGGCGTGATGCTCAGTCACAACAATTTGTACTTTTCGGCAACAGCCTCCCTGATTGGCGGGCGGTTTGGCTGGGATACGGTTTTTCTGCACTCGATGCCAATGTTCCATTTGGCTGATTTTGCTGCGATGACAGCTTTGTTCATCACTGGCGGTACTCATGTGGTGTTGCCTTCCTTCACCGCCCAGGGCGTGCTGGAAGCCATCGACAGAGAAAAAATCAACGAGATTCTGTTGGCACCGACCATGATCCAGATGGTTCTGGACTGGCGAGACAGCCACCCGCAAGCGCAAAAGCTCGACCTCGCTTCGTTGCGCACCGTCAGCTACGGCGCTTCCCCCATCACCCCGGCACTGCTTGATCGCGCCCGCCTGGCCTTCCAGTGTGCAGGCTTTACCCAAGGCTACGGGATGACCGAACTGTCACCCATGGCGACCCAACTGGGTGCGGCGTACCACTCGGCCGAACACCAGGCCAGCGGCAAGATGTATTCCGCCGGACTGCCGGTCTGTTGCGTGGAAGTGCGCATCGTCGATGCCGAGGATCGGGAAGTCCCCCGCGGCACCGTTGGCGAGATCTGCGTACGCGGTCCGAACATCATGCTCGGTTACTGGAAAAATCCCGAAGCGACGGCCGAGGCCCTGCGCGGCGGCTGGATGCACACCGGCGATGGCGGCTACATGGATCAAGACGGCTTCATCTTCGTCTGCGACAGGCTCAAGGACATGATCGTCAGCGGTGGGGAGAACATCTACTCGGCCGAAGTGGAAAGTGCGATCTCCAGCCATCCGGCTGTCGCCCAGTGCGCGGTGATTGGCATTCCTTGCCAGAAGTGGGGTGAAACCGTACACGCGGAAATCATCCTCAAGCCCGGCGCCCAGCTCAGCACCGAAGCGGTCATCGACCACTGTCGCGAACGCATTGCCGGCTACAAGTGCCCGCGCAGCGTGACCTTCGTCGACGCGTTGCCACTGTCCAGCGTGGGCAAAGTCTTGAAGAACGAACTGCGCGCGCGGTTCTGGGACAAGCACCCACGTGCCGTGTCCTGATTCCTGATCAACCAGAAAAAACCTGCACCTCGACTGCTTCCAGCCAGTCGAGGCCGCCACGCCTCGCTCACGCGAAATCTGTCCATCGAACATGGAGTACACGAACGATGTCGCAAAAACCGTACGTTGCCGGTGTCGGCATGATCCCTTTCGTCAAGCCGGGTACCAGTGGCACTTACATCGAAATGGGCTCGCAAGCCGTACGCCTGGCCCTCAAAGACGCAGGCATGAGCTATGACCTGATCCAGCAGGCCTATGTCGGTTATGTCTACGGCGATTCCACCTGTGGCCAGGCTGCTCTCTATGAAGTCGGGCTCAGCGGTGTTCCGGTGGTCAACGTCAACAACAACTGCTCGACCGGTTCCAGTGCGCTGTTCCTGGCCCGGCAGGCCGTCGAAAGCGGCGCGGTCGAATGCGCCATCGCCCTCGGTTTCGAGCAAATGCAACCCGGTGCCTTGAAAGGCAACTGGACCGACCGCCCACGGCCGATGCAAAAAGCCCAGGCGGTCGTCGATGCCCTGGCCAGCGACGTCAGCGATATTCCCGGTGCATTGCAAATGTTCGGCGGCGCAGGACGCGAGCACATGCAACAGTACGGCACCCGGATGAGCACCTTCGCCGCGATCCGCGCCAAGGCCAGTCGCCACGCCGCCAACAACCCGCTGGCGATGTTCCGCAAAGTCGTCACCACTGAAGACGTGATGAATGACCAGGTGATCTGGCCAGGCGTGATGACGCGCCTGATGGCCTGTCCGCCTACTTGTGGCGCGGCGGCTGCGATCATTTGCTCCCAGGCTTTCGCCAGGAAGCATGGCCTGCGTACCGATGTGGTGATTCTGGCCCAATCGATGACCACCGATAGTGCCGTGTCCTTCGAGCCGAAGTCGATGATCCAGATGGTCGGCTTCGACATGGCCCAGCGCGCGGCCCATCAGGTCTACGAAGCGGCTGGCGTGGGGCCGCAGGATATTCGTGTGGCGGAAATGCACGACTGCTTCGCGCACAACGAACTGCTGACCTACGAGTCGCTGGGCTTGTGCCCGGTCGGCGGTGCGGAGAAATTCGTGCTGGACGGCGACAACACCTACGGCGGCCAGGTGGTGACCAACCCGTCGGGCGGTCTGCTTTCCAAGGGCCACCCGCTGGGCGCCACCGGTCTGGCGCAGTGCTACGAGTTGACGCACCAAGTGCGTGGCACCGCCCAGGAGCGTCAGGTCGAAGGCCTGCACCATGCCTTGCAACACAACCTCGGCCTGGGCGGCGCCTGCGTCGTGACCCTTTACGGTCGCGGTTAACCCCGCAAGTGCACCTGCCACAGGTGCACACCCTTTCAGTCTGAAGTATTCAAGGGAAGCATCAATGAGAAAGCTCGAAGGTAAAGTCGCATTGGTAACCGGTTCCGGTCGTGGCATTGGCCGCAGCGTTGCCCTGCAGTTGTCCGCTTATGGCGCTCGTGTCGTGGTCAATGACCTCGATGCTGCACCCGCTGAAGAAGTGGTCGCAGAAATTCGTGCCAGTGGCGGCGAAGCGGTTGCCTGCGTCGGCAGCGTGACGACGCCCGACTTCGCGGAGCACTTCGTCAAGACCGCCGTCGACAGCTTTGGCGGCATCGATATCATCGTCAACAACGCCGGTTACACCTGGGACAATGTGATCCAGAAGATGAGCGATGAGCAGTGGTACGCCATTGTCGATTGCCACCTCACCGCACCGTTCCGGATCCTGCGCGCCGCCCAGCCGGTGATCAGTGCGCTGGCCAAGAAGGAAGCGAGTGAAGGCCGCGAAGTGTTTCGCAAGATCGTCAACATTTCTTCCGGTGCGGCTAACGGCAACGTCGGCCAGAGTAACTACTCTTCCGCCAAGGCCGGCGTGTTGGGCCTGACCAAGACCTTGTCCAAGGAGTGGGGCCGGTTGAAGGTCAACGTCAACGCCATCGCTTTCGGTCACATCGAAACGCGTTTGACCGTCCCTTACACAGGTGCTGAGGCGGCGACCGTCGACATCGAAGGACGCACGATCAAGGTTGGCATCAGCGAAGAACTGGTGGCACGGGCCAAAAATGGTATCCCGCTGGGACGTCCTGGAACTCCGGAAGAAGCGGCCGGTTCGGTGGTGTTGTTCTGCTTGCCGGAATCGAACTTCTGCTCCGGTCAGGTGCTGTTCTGCGCGGGTGGCCCACGCTAACTGAAGAAACACATGACCCTAACGATCTGATTCGCGGTTTACCCCTTCTTCCCGGGCCTTGGTGCCCGGTTTTTTGTCCTTTTACACAAGCGTACCCCTGTAGGAGCTGTCTCGTGAAACGAGGCTGCGATCTTTTGATTTTTTAAAGCAACATCAAAAGATCGCAGCCTGCGGCAGCTCCTACAGGGCAGATGCGTTCATCCGTGAGCATCAACCAGATCAATCGAGCAGGCCGCTGGCGCGTGCAATGGAAACAACCTCGGTACGGCTGCGGGCACCGAGTTCGATCCCTGTAGGAGCTGTCGAGTGAAACGAGGCTGCGATCTTTTGATTTTTTAAAGCAACATCAAAAGATCGCAGCCTGCGGCAGCTCCTACAGGACGGATGCGTTCATCCGCGATCGGGTCGGTGCGCGTCAACTCGATCAATCGAGCAGGCCGCTGGAGCGCGCAATGGAAACAGCCTCGGTACGGCTGCGGGCACCGAGTTTGGTGTTGATCTTGCGCAGGTGCGATTTGACCGTCAGTTCGGAGATGAAGATCCTTTCGGCGATCTCGCGATTGCGATAACCGAGGGCCAGCAGACGCAGCACCTGAAGTTCTCGAACGCTCAATGCCGATGAAACGTCCTCAACGTCGGACTCTGTCATGACGCGAGGGTTGGTAATCTCAGCCAGTAATTCATTGAGAAATTCCGGCTCGATACCGAGCGCAGCACCCTGGCCATGAAAGGTCACGGACCAGCGCTCGAGCAGTGCACTCATCTTCGGCCCCTCATCGAAAAACAGGCGCAAGAATCCAGGATGGCTGGCGACACGCAATGCCACCGTCAACTCTGCCAGGGCAGCATCTCTTTGCCCCTGTTCATTGAGTGCCAAGGCGTAAAGCACGCGCAACTTCAGGGCGCGTCGATGATGATGGCGGTGCTGTGCTTCGGTGATGGCTGGCGGCAGCGCCGACAACCCGCGATCGTCTCGCTGGGCGATGTAGAGTCGATGCCGTGCCACGAATGGGGTATCGACATCGTTGCCATGCATCATCAGGGCGGGATCGAACCAGTCACTCAGTTGCTCGATCGTACGCAGGGCGTGTTCTGCCGTGTCGAGGCGACCTTCCAGGGTGGCGATGCGGGCACGCTCTAGCCACGCCGAGCAGATGATGCGTGGGCAGTCCGCCAATTGGCCCAGTTGCTCGAGATCGGCCAGGTTGCGTTTCCAGCTTTCGTTGTCACCCTGCAGGTACGCAATGCGGGCCAGCAAGACGCGGTTGAGGATCAAGGTGTCGCGCGAGCTGTTGTCCTTGGTGTATGCAAAAACCTTGTTCAAGCGATACGCGGCCTCATCAAGGCGATTTTTCTCGTAAAGCGCCTGGCCCAAAGTCACTTCCAGCGACGGGTATCCGACCGGGGTAACGCCCTTGAGGGTTTCAGGCGGCCTCGCGGCGGCCGCCTGCAAGCGCGTAAAGGCCGTGTCGAGCTGGCCCTGAATAAGATCAAGTACCGCCGACAGGCAATCAACGACGGTCAGAAGGTACGTGGAAGGGTGCTGGCGAGGGCGTTGCGGGATCGCCACGAGCAGCCGTCTGGCCTCATCGTAGCGACCGGTGCCGATCATGCTGACCGCCAATGCAAATGCCACCATGCGGTACTGGTAATCCTCATCGGCAGACAAACGAGCCAGTTGCGCGCGGCCGGCCTGGTAGCCCTGTTCCAGATGGTCGGTCAGCGTCAGTAACATGCAGCGCAGGGATTCCGCTTCCTGGCTGGGCGCAGCCTGCTCGATGACCTTCATTGCATCCTGGTGGCGGCGCGCGTGGATCAGCGCCCAGGCGTAGGCAAGACGCAAGGTGGGGAAGCGATCCAGTACCGCTTCGGGTATCTGCTCGACCCAGCGCAACATCAGGCGCGACAGATCGGTTTCCACCAGCTCGGTGAACAGGTTGACCAGTTGCGTGGCTGCCTCCACGTAGTCTTTGGCCGACAACAGATGCTCGATGGCATCGGCGGCACGGTGTTCCGCGAAATACCAGCGCGCCGCGTCCAGATGCAGCTCCCGGGACATCCCAGGATATTCACGGTCCAGCATGTGTCGCAAGAAACTGGCAAAGATGCTGTGGTAACGAAACCATTGACGCTCGTCGTCCACGGGCGCGATGAACAGATTGTTCTGTTCCAGTTGGAGAATCATTTCCTCACTGTTGTTCTTGCCCGTCAACGCATCGCATAACGGTGCGCTGAACTGATCGAGGAGGCTGGTTTGAAGCAGAAACTGACGGCACTGCGGACTCTGGCGTGAAAGGATGTCCTCAGCCAGCAGTTCTGCCATTTCCAGGTTGGAACCTGAAAGGTTGGAAATGAACGCTGAATAGTCTTTGCGCCAGTGCATGGAAAGCGTCGCCAGATAAATAGCAGTAATCCAGCCCTCGGTTTTCGTGTAGAGCGCGGCAATGTCGGTATCGGGAAGGGCCAGTGAGCATTTGTCGCGGATGTAATGGCTGGTTTCGTCCAGTGTGAAGCGCAACGAATCCAGCGATATCTCCAGCAAATGCCCTCTGGCGCGCAAGCGACCCAGGTCCAGTTTCGGCAACCGGCGGGTGGTGATGGCAAGGGTCACCGTCGCGGGCAAGACCTTCAGCAGTTGCTGCACGAAGTCCGTCACCGCAGGGTTATCGATCTCTTCGAACTCGTCCAGCAGCAACGTCAATGGCCGGTCATGTCGGGCCAGTCTTTCGAGTAGCCGGGAGATGGGCTGTGAGTCAGGGCCCTGAGAAGGGGGTTCATCCTGCACTGTGGGCAAAAGCGTTTCCATGGCGCTGGCAATCAGCTGCACGAAGCGCTGCAAATCGTTGTCCGCCACATCGAGATTGCACCACAGCACCTGCCGCCCAGCGGCCAGGCAATGTTCTCTGTATTGCAGCAGCAACGTGGTTTTTCCGTAGCCGGCCGGGGCGCACAGCAGGATCAGACGGGCCTGGGTAGCGCGCTCGATCTGTGACAGTAAAACGCTGCGTTTGAGGTGACTGACGGCATCCAGAGGGGCGGAGAATTTATTGACTGCAACACGGCTGCACGCTGTTGTCGCGTCAATTGAAGTCACTGCACAGATCGTAGCGTCCGTGCTTTCGGAGCTGGGGGCTGTATCCCTTTGATTGGGCATTGACTGAACTTCCGACTGAATTGACCTGAATATTTCGCGGCACGATACACGCTACGGCCAACCGGTTGAATAGAGGATAGCCCCCCGCGCATCGCTGAGGGTGACGTCTGCCCGCCGGTCGATGACCCGGCCCTTGTCGCGCGGGCATTTGCCCGGTGACTACGCCCGCCAGTGGTTCTTTTGGACCATCGTTACATTCCTCCCTTCGGGTGTCGCCTGACGGCGCCAGCCTTCCTAGTATCGCTGTCCACAACTACAAAAATAATTCGCGCGCCCATCAACGGCGCTGCGCTTGGACCAGGAGAACCCCATGAGTCTGAGTAATGCCGATATTCTAGCGGTGCTGGACAAACAGCGTGCCGCCTACCTGAGCAACGAACCCTGGAGCGCGCAACAGCGGTGCGAGCTGATCGATCGTGCGATTGGCCTGCTGGTGGATCATCAGCACGATATCGTCGAAGCGCTGGCAGCCGACTTCGGACATCGCAGCAAAGACTTCTCCCGTGTCTTCGATGTGCTCAGCCCTCTGGCGTCGTTGAAATACACCAAGGCCAAGGTTGCCGGCTGGATGCAGGCAGAGTCCCGCGAGACAGACAGGGGGCAGGCCTGGGTCCAGTATCAGCCACTGGGCGTGGTCGGCATCGTCACCGCCTGGAACTTCCCGCTGACCATGGTCTTCTCGGGCCTTGCCGGCGCCCTGGCGGCGGGCAATCGGGTGATGATCAAGCTATCGGAATTCAACCCGCGTACGTCCGAGCTGATCGCCGGGATGATCCGCTCGGTATATGCCGAGGACGAGGTGGCGGTGTTCACGGGTGGTCCGCAGGTGGGCCAGGCCTTTTGTGAGCAGCCCTTCGACCATCTGCTGTTCACCGGTGCGTCCAGCATCGGCAAGCAGGTCATGCGGGCCGCCGCGGAGAATCTGGTGCCCGTCACTCTCGAGCTGGGTGGCAAGTCACCGACCATCATTTCCCGCTCGGCGGATCTGCAGGCGGCGGTGATGAAGATCCTCACCGGCAAGCTGCATAACGCAGGGCAGATCTGCCTGGCGCCGGACTATGTCCTGGTACCGGAAGAATCGGTCGAGGATTTTATCGGCATGGCCAGGGAAACCGTCGCAACGCTGTTCCCGACACTGCTCGACAACCCCGATTACACCTCGATCATCAATGCACGCCATTTCGAACGCCTGCAAGGGTATTTGAGCGAGGCGCGCTCCAGCGGCGTCGAGCTGATCGAACTGAACCCTGCGGCCGAGGATTTCTGCGGGCAGGCGCACCACAAAATCGTTCCGACCCTGCTGCGCAATCCAGCCGATGACCTGCAGGTCATGCAGGACGAAATCTTCGGCCCGCTGCTACCGATCAAGCCCTACAGGCACATCGAAGATGCCGTGGCCTTCATCAATTCGCGCCCACGCCCACTCGGTCTTTATTACTTCGGCAGCGATGCGGCTGAAGAAGCCAGGGTGCTCGACCGTACCTGTTCTGGCGGCGTGTGCCTGAACGACGTACTTCGCCATGCCGGTGTCGAGACGTTGCCCTTTGGCGGCGTGGGTGCCAGTGGCATGGGCTGCTACCACGGCTTTGATGGATTCCGCACGTTCAGCCATGCCAAGGCGGTGCTGCGTGCAGCCGATGGCCCGGACCTGATGCGTGCGCCGTACACCGAGCCCATGCGGCAAATCGTCAGCCAGCTGATTGCTCGCTGAAACCGTTGCGACCCATTCGTTGAGGTAAATCATGAAAGCTGCCGTATTCCACAAAGTTGGCACCCCGCTGAGCATCGAAGAAGTCACTATCAGCAAACCGGGCCCCCGTGAGGTCCTGGTCAGAACCGTCGCCGTCGGTGTTTGCCACTCGGACCTTCATTTCGTCGACGGGGCTTACCCTTTTCCGGCACCGGTTGTGCTGGGGCACGAGGCATCAGGCATCGTCGAACAGGTCGGTTCCGAGGTTCACACTGTCAAGCCTGGCGACCATGTGGTGACCTGCCTGTCCGCCTTCTGCGGCCATTGCGAGCACTGCGTTACCGGCCACTTGTCCTTGTGCGTATCGCCGGAAACCAAGCGTGGCGCCGATGAAGAACCGCGTTTGACTTACGTGCAGAAGCCGATGACGCAGTTCGTCAACCTGTCGGCCTATGCCGAGCAAATGCTGGTGCACGAAAACGCATTGGTTGCGATTCGGCGTGACATGCCACTGGATCGCGCGGCATTGCTGGGCTGTGCGGTAACCACCGGTACCGGTGCCGTATTCAACACGGCCAAGGTGCGTCCCGGGGAAACCGTTGCGGTCATCGGCTGCGGCGGCATCGGCCTGGCCACCATCAACGGCGCAGCGCTCGCGGGCGCCGGCCGGATTATCGCCATCGACATGCTCGACTCGAAACTGGAACTGGCGAAAATGTTTGGTGCCACGGACGTGGTCAATGCCAAGGACGGCGACGCGGTCCAGCAGGTGCTGGAGCTGACCCGTGGAGGGGTGCATTTCTCCTTCGAGTGCATCGGCCTCAAGCAGACCGCCGAGCAGGCCTTCGCCATGCTCGCCCGGGGCGGTACGGCGACGGTCATCGGCATGATCAAGCCCGGCGTAAAACTGGAGCTGGACCCATTTCAACTGTTGCACGAGCGCCGTATCCAGGGCTCGTTCATGGGCTCCAACCGCTTTCCGGTCGACCTGCCGCGCCTGACCGATTTCTACATGCAAGGCCGGCTCAAGCTCGACGAGATGATCTCCCAGCGCATCAAGCTGAACCAGATCAACGAAGCGTTCGATGAACTGCGTCGTGGCGAAATGGCGCGTTCGGTGATTGTGTTCGATCAGTAAACGGTTTTACGGCCGGGGACGAGTACCAGATCGTCCCCGGCCTTTTTTGCATTTTCAATAAAGACAAAAATGGAAAATCTCACGCTCTGCCCACCCATCCTCATTCGGCCACTGACCAATATCAAGGTTCTGCCGCCACGAGGAATGCGCAAACTGATGCCGCGCGAGGCATTGATGGCGCGCTTGCTTGAGGCCAGGCGGCACCGTTGCGTCGTGATACAGGGGCCGGCGGGCTGTGGCAAGACCAGCGCCTTGCTGGCCTGGCGGCGTGAATTGATGCCACTGAACTTTGATGTCGCCTGGTTATCCCTGGCCCCCGAGGACAATGAAGTCGCACGGTTTACCGAGTGTCTGCTGGCGAGTCTCTCTGAAGTCGACCCGGACCTGGTGCGCGGCGCAACACCCTTGCTCGATCATGACAACGACGCAATGAGTCTCGAACACTGGGCCATTACGCTGGTGCAGAACATTGGCCAACATCCCAGGGAAATCGTGCTGATGCTCGATGACGCGCATCACTTGCAAGCCCCCAGGACCTTGCAGCTGCTGCACTGGATGCTTGACTACGCACCGGCACGGCTGCACGTGGTCCTGGCCTCTCGGTTTGTCGTGCCGATCCCGCAGGTATTGTCCCGTTTACGCAGTCAGGACTTGCTCAAGGAATTTGATCTGCAGGATCTTCGCTTCAGTGCTGCTGAATCAGAGCGATTCCTGTGCGAGGAGTTGTCTGGCCTGACGAAGCATGATGCCCAGGTTTTGCATGCGCTTACCGATGGCTGGGTTGCCGGCTTGCAGCTGTTTGCCCTGGACCTGAAGAACAGGCGGGCCACGACCTATTCGCCCGTGGAGGTTCGTGACGCGCTCGGGTTCGCCAGTTACTTTGAGCGTGAAATCCTCGTGCGCCTGCCTGAGGAAGACTTGCACCTGTTGACCAGTGCCTCGATCTGCAACCGTTTTTGCGCCTCGCTGTGCGCCACGCTCATGGGGCAACGGCAGGCAACGCCACGGATCATGAATCAGCTCTACCGTATCGAGATGGGCAACCTGTTCATCACTCAGGTCAACAGTCATGACCGCGAAACCTGGTACCGCTTGCATCCCTTGTTGCGCGAAGTGCTGAAAGTGCGTCTGGACAATCAGGCTGCGGATCACCAGGCGTCCTTGCATGCCCTGGCGCGAGACTGGTTCAACGAACAGGGGCATGTGGATGAGGCTGTGCGTCATGCGGTGCAGGCTGCCGATGCACCTACCGCAGCCGGCATTATCGAAGGCTGTGCCTATGACCTGTTGTCCAATGGTGATCTCGGGCATTTGGCCGGCTTGCTGCGGGAGTTGCCGGTGCAAGAGGTCGAAACGCGTTTCGGCTTGCTTGTCATCTCGGCGCACCTGCAGTTGTACAGCCTCGATTTCGCCGGGTTGACCACGAGTCTGGCTTGCCTGCGTGCCAATCAGCACTTGCTCGATACCGATCAGCGCTATTCCTTGACCCTGTTGCATGCAGGCTCGGCACTGTACCGCGATGATACCGAGGCGTTGCTGGCATTGACGCCACAGTTGCAAGCCATTGGCGGCGATTGCAATGATTTTGTCCGGGACAGTCGGCGCAATCTGCTGGCCTGGTCATACATGAGTCAGGGCGAGTACGAATTGGCTCGACAGTTACTTGACAGGGAGGGGCATCCTCGCGGAGCGCGGCGTCGTAGCCTTTTCGGGCGTTGCATCAGTGGAATGACCCTGACACTGGAAGGCCGCATCAGCCAGGCCGAGCATATTTTTCGCGAGGTGCTGCAGGAGACCGGCCAACAGGGGCGGGGTTTCATCATGGTCACCTGCATGGCTTCGGGGTTGCTCGCGGTCGTTTTATACGAACTCAACGATAACCGTGGCATTTGCCAGTTGCTCGAACCGCTGCTGAAGATTCTGGAGCGGGTATCGATTCCCGACACCGTGCTGCACGGGTTGTTGACGCTCAATGCCGCGTATTGGCACGCCGGGCGCCATGACGAAGCCGCAGCGCTGCTGGATCGCCTGGAAAGCTACGCCATGCGCTTCAATCTGCAGAGGATCCTGACAACTGCCTTGCTGGTGCGCATGCGCCAGATGCTGGCACGTGGCCGAACACCACAGGCAGAAGTCCTCCTTTTACGCATCGAAGAGCTGGCCGGCAAACGCCACGGCGATAACACAGGCCAGGTACCGCAGGTACACGTCCTTCACCAGTTGGCGCGGGTGGATCTGTTACTGCACAAGAAGGACTTCAGCGAAGCCGCCGAACAGATCAGCTCGTTGATCGCATTGTGCTCAGCACAACGACGCTGGAGGCGAGTGGCTTGCCTGCGGCTGCAGTTGGCTGTTGCCGAGCAGGGCAGGGGACATGAGGAACTCGCGCGCATGCACATAATCGAAGCCTTGCGCCAGGGGCATCGCGCGGGGTTGTTGCGCAGCTTGCTGGACGCCTCGCCAAATGCGCTTGCCCTGCTCCAGTCGGTGCTTGGTGACGATCGCCTGGACCCGGTGCTCGCCTTTTATCTCGAACGATTGCTGGCGGCGGGCACGACGGCAGGTCAGGCGGTTGCTGCGCTAAACCCGATTGCCAGGCTCAGTGACAGAGAAACGGAAATCCTCGAGCTGCTTGCACCGGGGCTGACCAATAAAAAAATCGCGCGAATGCTGGGGATCTCGCCTGAGACGGTGAAGTGGCACCTGAAGAACATCTTCACCAAGCTTGGTGTCGAGGACAGGGATGACGCCATCGCCCGGATGCGCGATCAATCTGCCGCTCAACCCATCAAACAGTCCTGACCCTACCCGCCATTACCCATTGACACAGCGCGCAACCCCGTTGCGCGTCCGTGCGCCTTGAATACGGTGTACTCCTGCGACTCCCCCTTTTGAACGCTCGGTGGTTCCTCCCCCAGTTTCATCCCTTCGGCGGTCGAAGGGCTGTTTTGACTTTCCTAGGATGAGCCGTCGAAGTCGTTCAGGGCATGCCTTCAACAATGCCTCGGGACTGGCCGCGAGACGCATGCAGGCTCCCGCTTGTGCGCAGAAGTGATGAATAGATCTGCCAATAACAAATAGAACGGAGATTTGCATGTCCATCACCCCCGTCGTAGTAGACCGTCAAGTCTTGAAGCCGCCTCTTCTGGCTTCAGCCATCGCCCTGGCCTTGAGTACGCAGGCCAATGCCGTGGGCTTCAATATTGGCGAAATTCAAGGGCAGTTCGACACATCGCTGTCCATCGGGGCCAGTTGGGCGACACGTTCGCCCGACCCTGATTTCATATCCAACTTCAACAGCCAGGGTGTGCAAGGCAACGCATCGGCTCGTACGTCCGATGACAATCGCCTTAATTTCAAGTCGGGTGAAACCTTCTCGAAAATCTTCAAGGGCGTTCACGACCTTGATCTCAAGTATGGCGACAGCGGGGCTTTCGTACGGGGCAAGTATTGGTACGACTTCGAGCTGATGGACGAGCACCGGCCGTTCTACGATATCGACGACAGCGGGCGTGACCGTGCGGCCAAGTCGTCGGGGGCGATGTTCCTCGACTCCTTCGTTTATCACAATTACACGCTGGGTACACAGCCAGGCAACGTCAGGTTGGGTAAACAGGTCGTGAGCTGGGGCGAAAGCACCTTCATCGGCAACTCGATCAACAGCATCAACCCGATCGACGTGGCGGCCTTGCGTCGTCCGGGCGCCGAAGTCAAGGAAGGGCTGATTCCGGTCAACCTGTTCTACCTGTCTCAGGGGCTAGGCGAGAACCTGACCGCTGAAGCCTTCTACCAGCTTGAATGGGACCAAACCGTCGTCGACAACTGCGGCACCTTTTTCGGCAGCGACGTGGTGCCTCAAGGTTGCAACGATCGCGCGGTACTCGCCGGACCTGACCTGGCGCCGGGCGTGGCAAAAAATACCGGCAATATCGTCGCCTTGGGCGGTGGTCGGATAAATGCCGGTACCGATGACGCCTACATCCCCAAGGCCAGTGATCATGACGCCCGGGACAGTGGTCAGTGGGGTGTGGCGTTGCGCTGGTTTGTGCCGGAAGTCAACGATACCGAGTTCGGCTTCTACGCGATGAATTATCACAGTCGCAATCCTTACCTCAGCGCAGTCAAAACTCCGTTGGCGTTCAGCAACGCGGGAGGGGCGGCCGGGGCGGCTGCCAATCAGCTTGCACGTATTCGTACCGCACGATTGTTTGTCGATTATCCGGAAGATATCCGCCTTTACGGTCTTAGTTTTTCGACCAACCTCAATGGTACCGCGGTGGGTGGCGAGATCAGCTACAGACCCAACATGCCTTTGCAGCTCAACGGTGGAGATCTCAACCTGGCAGCCATCAACCAGCAGGCTGCACCGGGCGTGAATATCTCGCCGGTGCCAACAGGTGCACTGGGCGAATCTTTCGATGGTTACAAACGCATGCCTGTGTTGCAGACGCAGGTCAGTGCGACGCAGTTCTTTGACCAGGTGGTCGGCGCGGACCGTCTGACGCTGGTGGGAGAGGTGGGTTACAACCGAATCAACGGACTAGGTCCGAGCGATGGCAGTGACGTGCGTTACGGTCGTTCGACAATCTTCGGCGCTGGCGAGTTTCCCGGAGCTCTCAATGCGGCGTGTGTCGGTTCTGGCGTTGGTACGCCAAACGCTTCCAACCCACAGCAGGAGTGCAACAACAACGGATTCTACACCACGAGTTCATGGGGTTACCGCGCACGTGCGAAGTTGGATTACGCCAACATCCTGGCCGGCATCAACTTGTCGCCAAACCTTGCCTGGTCTCATGACGTCAACGGCTTCGGTCCCAACTTCGAGGAAGGGCTCAAGGCAGTCAGCATCGGTGTCGATGCCGACTACAGGAACACTTATACCGCCAGCTTGAGTTACACCGACTATTTCGGTGGGCATTTCAACACCAACGGTGACCGTGACTACGTTGCACTCAGTTTCGGTGTGAACTTCTAACTCTCGCGTCCCTATAAAGAGGAGCAAGCAATGAAAATAACAACAATATTGCCGGCCGGCGCCATCGCGCTGTCCTTTCTGTCCTTCTGTGCGATGGCCGCTGTATCGCCAGAAGAAGCCGCCCGCCTGGGCACCACCCTGACGCCGTTGGGCGCAGAAAAACCGGGCAACGCCAGTGGCAGCATTCCCGCCTGGACCGGCGGCCTGAAGCCCGGTGCAGCCAAGGTTGACAGCAATGGCTACCTGAGCGATCCGTTCGAAGGTGAGAAACCCTTGCTGGTCATCACCGCGGCCACTGCCGAACAATACAAGGACAAATTGAGTATCGGCCAGTTGGCGATGTTCAAGCGCTACCCGCAGAGCTACACGATTCCGGTCTACCCGACTCACCGCACGGCATCGGCGCCACAAGCGATCTACGATGCTGCAAAAAAGAGTGCACTGACCACCGAGTCGGCTGATGAAGGCAACAGTTTGAGGTCCTTCGAGCAGTCGCGGGTTTATGCGTTCCCGATCCCGAAGAACGGCATCGAAGTGGTGTGGAACCACATGACCCGTTATCGCGGTACGAACTTCTCACGCAATCACGTTCAGGTTACCCCTCAAGTAAACGGTGATTACACCGCTGTCGAACTCAAGGATGAAGCCGCCTTTCCGCAATACCTCGCCGATGCACAATCCACAGATACCTCGAACATTCTGTTTTATTACAAGCAGCAAGTGATGGGGCCGGCACGATTGGCCGGTGCCGTGACGCTGCTGCATGAGACCGTAGACCAGTTGAAGGAGCCACGCATGGCCTGGGTCTACAGTGCGGGCCAGCGCCGGGTGCGTCGTGCACCGCAGGTTTCCTATGATGGACCGGGTACCGCTTCCGACGGGCTGCGTACCGCCGATAACGGTGACATGTTCAACGGCGCACCCGATCGATACGACTGGAAGTTGATCGGCAAGAAGGAAATGTACATTCCGTACAATGAATACGGCTTGCAGTCGCCAAAACTCAAGTATGCCGACATCGTCAAACCCGGCCACATCAACCAGAGCCTGACGCGCTACGAGTTGCATCGGGTGTGGGAGGTGGTCGCCACGCTCAAGCCAGGTCAACGCAACATCTATGGCAAGCGCCATATGTATTTCGACGAAGACACCTGGGCGCTGGTCGGCGTGGATCACTACGATGGCCGTGGTCAGCTCTGGCGCGTGGCCGAAGGTCACTCCTACAACGACTACGAAAATGGCACCAATATCTGGGCTGCCGTTACGTTGTATGACCTGGTCGCCGGTCGCTATCTGGCGATGAACCTGGCCAACGAGACTGGCCATGCCATCAAGTTCGATCAGCACAACAGCATTTCCGAATTCACGCCGGCGGCACTGCGCAACGCAGGGGTTCGATAGCGGTTCAGCACGCCTGGCAGTGAAATGGACTCACCCCAGGATGTAAGGGCTGCCTCCCTTCGGGCAGCCCTTTTACCTTTTGGTGTTGTGCGTCGTCGCGCCACTTTCCCCGGTTACAGCATTCGTTTCGTCAGCCCTATAGACCTTGAAACAACAACAATGGAGTACGTGTCATGACCCTCACGGGGACTTCGATGTACCGGTTTCTGCTATGTATTGTCCTTGCCATGTCAGTCTCAGGCTTATCGTTGGGTGCCGGCGCAGCCGACAAACCGAATGTCCTGGTCATCTTCGGCGACGACATCGGCCAGTTCAATATCAGTGCCTACAACCAGGGCATGATGGGTTACGAAACTCCGAACATTGATCGAATCGCCAAGGAAGGCGTGCTGTTCACCCACGCTTACGGAGAGCAGTCCTGTACCGCGGGGCGCGCTGCTTTCGCCCTTGGCCAGCACCCGTTCCGCACCGGCTTGCTGACAGTCGGCATGCCTGGCTCCGAGCACGGTATTCCGGATTGGGCGCCTACCATTGGCGACGTGATGAAGCAGCAGGGCTACACCACCGGCCAGTTCGGCAAGAACCACTTGGGCGATCGGGACAAGCACCTTCCGACCCATCATGGCTTCGATGAGTTTTTCGGCAATCTGTACCACATGAATGCCGAGGAAGAACCGGAAACCTACTACTACCCCAAGGATCCGCAGTTCCGCAAAAATTACGGCCCGCGCGGAGTGATCCACGCCTATGCAGACGGCAAGATCGAAGACACCGGGCCGTTGACCCGCAAGCGCATGGAAACCATTGACGACGAACTGGTACAGGCGACAGGAAACTTCATCGACAAGGCCCACAAAGCCGACAAGCCATTTTTTGTCTGGTTCAATGCCACCCGCATGCACATCTGGACTCACTTGAAGGCCGAATCCGAGGGCAAGACCGGCGTTGGCCTGTATCCGGACGGTATGGTCGAGCATGATGGTCAGGTTGGCCAACTGCTCAAGAAGCTCGATGACCTGGGTATCGCCGACAATACCATCGTCATCTACACCACTGACAACGGCGCCCAGAAGTTCAGTTGGCCAGATGGCGGAACTTCACCCTTCGCAGGCGAGAAGGGCACCTCCAACGAGGGTGGGCATCGCATACCGCTGCTGGTGAAGTGGCCCAAGGCGTTGAAACCCGGGACTCGTCTCAACAATCTGATTGCACATAACGACTGGATGCCGACACTGGCTGCGGCGGCAGGAGCCCCGAATCTGGTCGCCGAACTGGCCAATGGGACCAAACTCAACGGCAAGCCATTTCGCGTGCACCTTGACGGGTACAACTTCCTGCCGTTTTTCAAAGGCGAGTCCAGGGACAGCCCTCGCGAAGAATATTTCTATTTCAGTATGGGGGGTGATCTGGACGCCATTCGCTGGAAAGAATGGAAGCTCAGCTTTGCGCAAATGGAAGGGGGATTCGGCAGTGCAGTACGCACGATCAGAAATGTGCCGGAGCTGACCAATCTGTACGCCGATCCTTTTCAGACCGCACGCAAGGAATCGCCGATGGCGTTACGCTGGGCGGCCGACCAGGCTTGGTTGTTCGTGCCGGTTCAGGCCAGGGTCAAAGCCTTCCTTGGCACCTTGTCCCAGTACCCGTTCCAGGAAGGCGTGAACCTGAATGTCGGGAATATCAATTACCAGAGCCTTGCGGTGAAAAAGGCGATGATGAGCCTGCAAACTCCCGCTACAACACCGGTTGCCCATTGATCGCGAAGGATCTGTCGAGGGTCCAGGCCGCAAGTCCCGGCGTGTTCCAGGTCGTGGCATCACCAGGCATCAGCCTTATGAGCCCACCCGATGAGGGGGGCGCTCGATGCATCGGCTCTCATGCAAGATTCACCATGGGGCGAGCTGTCTCGCCTATAGGGCATTGAACTGTGGCAAAAGGTGAGGAATGGACGTTCAGCGCAATATTTTCGGCGACGACCACGAAGTCTTCCGCGCCAGCGTGCGCCGCTTTCTTGAGTGCGAATACCTGCCGGGCAAGGCTCGCTCCGGACCTGTCGCAGACATCGGTCGCCAGATCTGGCTCAAGGCGGGTACAGAAGGGCTGCTGGGCAAGGTATTGCCGAAGGAATTCGGTGGCGCAGGTGATTTCGGTCATGCCGCGGTGTTTACCGAGGAACTCGCCCGGGTCGGGATCAATGACCGGGCAATGCCCCTGCATGCCAACATTATCGCGCCCTGTATTGCCCAACAGGCTTGCAGCGAACAGAAGCGCCGGTGGCTGCCGGGCGTTTGCAGCGGCGAAACGATCCTTGCAATGGCGGTGACAGAGCCCAGTGCAAAATCCAGGACCCTCCAGACCAATGCGGTACGCGACGGCGATCATTATGTGATCAACGGCAGCAAGGTTCGTGTCGTCAATGGCATGGGTGCCGATCTGTTGCTGCTCGCCTGCCGTACCGAGGCCGCCAGCGGCGCCACGGGTGCGAGCCTGATCCTGGTGGAGGCGGACCGCTGCGGCATTCGCCGCACACCGGCCAGCCCCAATGAAGAGAACCAGGGTGCCGCGAAATTGTACTTCGACAACGTGCGTGTGCCCTTGGGCAATCTGCTTGGCAAGGCCGGCAAGGGCATGGATTACCTGAATCAGGCGTTGGGTGAGGAGCGCCTGTTGTTGGCGACCTTTGCCGCCCGTCAACTCGAACACGAACTGGACCAGACGCTCACCCATGTGCAGCAACCCAATGACCAGGGTTACGCCCGATGGGACCTGCAATACACGCGCTTCAAGCTGGCCGCCATCAAGGCGCGTGCTGTCGCCTTGCGTGTACTGGTCGATCACTACCTGGACATTCGCATCCGGCATCCGCTTGGCGCAGAGCAGGCGGCCATCGCCAATCTGTATGCCAGTGAAACGCTGCAAAAATGCAGCGAAGAACTCACTCGTCTGCGCACTTTCGGCCCGTTGTCATCGTACGCGTACCCTCACTCATTCGCCGAGGAAACGGGAATGGGCAAGGTCATGCACGAGACCATCGCCCTCGCACTGTGACATTCCAAATCCACTGTTTCGTTGAAAGCGCGGCGTAACGACGCCGGCGTAGTTGAAGGAGTCCCCAGATGTCTGCCATGCCCCAGGATTCAATGACCCGCACATTGCTGCATACCCGTGAAATCGTCTGCAAGGGTTATCAGCGCAGCGATGGCGTGTTTGATATAGAAGGGCGTTTGCAGGATCTGACCAACGAAGCCACCGACCTGCCGTTTCACCACGTACCCCATGGCGGCACCATTCATGACATGCGTCTGGTGATGACCCTGGATGCCGACATGGTGATCCAGAACATTGAAGCGACCACCGCCACCGGAGCCACTCCGTTCTGTGCTGAAGCGTCGGTAGTCTATTCGCGGTTGCGGGGATTGAAGATTGCGGCGGGTTTCAAAAAGAACATGAAGGCAATCGTCGGAGGATCGATCGGCTGCACCCACCTGACCGAGTTGCTTGAACGCATGGCGTCCACCGCGATGCAAACCATGTTCTCCGCCTACAGGACAGCAGCCAGTCAGGGCCGAGCCAGCGGTACCGAACAGGTGGTTGCGGTGCGCTCCTGGGTGATAGGCACCTGTCATGCCTATCGCGAAGACGGCGATGCGGCGAAGCTGTTATGGCCGCAAGGATTACCCGAGGCCTGATGTCGATTCGCCCCGGCCGCTCACGCGACCGGGGCCCTGCGCTTACAGCGTACGGGCGATCAGCTCTTTCATTACCTCGTTGGAGCCGCCATAAATACGCATCGGTCGGGCATTGATGTACAGCCTGGCGATCGGGTATTCCAGCATGTAACCGTAGCCGCCGTGCAACTGCAGGCACTCGTCGATGATCTGGCAGGCTTGCGTCGATGCCCACCACTTGGCCATGGCGGCGGTCGTTGCGTCCAGTTCGTGCCTGATCATCTTGTCCAGGCAATCGTGAATGAACGTGCGCGCAATGGTCACCGTGGTCTGCATCTCGGCCAACTTGAAGCGAGTGTTCTGCATCTCCAGCAAGGGTTTGTTGAACAGCTTGCGATCACCGGTGTACTTGATGGTTTCCTCGACCGCACGTTCCATGGCACCCAAGGCATTCATGGCGATGAACATGCGCTCTTCGGGCAGTTGCTGCATCAGTTGCACGAAGCCTTTGCCTTCTTCCGGGCCAAGCAGGTTGGCCACCGGAACGCGAACGTCATCGAAGAACAGTTCAGAGGTGTCCTGGCCTTTCTGGCCAATCTTCTCGAGGATGCGGCCACGGCGGTAGCCCGGCAGGTCCTTGACCTCCAGCACAATGATCGACATGCCCTTGGCGCCAAGGCTTGGGTCGGTCTTGCACACCAGCAGCACCAGGTCGGCGTGGTAGCCATTGGTGATGAAGGTTTTCGAGCCGTTGATCACGTAGTGATCGCCGTCACGGATGGCCTTGGTCTTGATGTTCTGCAGATCGGTACCGGCGCCCGGTTCGGTCATGGCAATGGCGGCCACCAATTCACCGGTGGCCATTTTCGGCAGCCAGCGCTGTTTCTGCGCTTCGCTGGCGTAACGCAGGATGTAGTGGGCAATGATCGCGCTGTGCACATTGGTACCCATGCTGGTAGCAATGGCCCGCGCCAGCTCGTAGCCGATAATCGCGTTATGCGCGTGACTGCCACCGCTGCCGCCGTACTCCTCGGGTATCGCCGGGCACAGCAAACCCATTTCGCCGGCCTTCAACCAGGCATCACGGTCGACGTACTGTTGCTTTGCCCAACGCTCTTCATGGGGGACAAGTTCTTCGGCGGCAAAACGCCGAACCGATTCCTGGAAGATCGCCAGGTCTTCGGTAAGCCACGATGGTCTGTATTCGCTCATTTCAATCCTCGGTAGGTGAGGGGGCTGGGATTGCCTCAATCCTATGGACGATGGGCATTGCCGGTAAGCGCCGAACGGATGATGTTCCGGAGTAGATCCCCCGGCGTTCGAAGGGAGGCGCAGCGGGAGTACTCCTGCTCGACGTTCCTTCGAACACCTTTCGATGCCTCCGCAACTTCATACCTTCGACGGTCGAAGCGCGGCTGTTCACCGATCAAGATGATTTCCAGAAACCAACGGCCGGCAGGTACGGCAACGAACGTGGATGTCACAGGAAATTCATCGATGAGTGAAAAAGTCGTAGTGGCCGGTGTCGGCATGGTTCCCTTCTCCAAACCGGGCGCAAGCCCGAGCTACACCGAAATGGGCGCCGATGCCGTACGCCTGGCCTTGAAGGACGCCGGCATCAGTTATGACCAGGTGCAAATGGCATTCGCCGGTTATGTCTACGGTGACTCCACCTGTGGTCAAACCGCCCTCTACGAAGTCGGCCGCACGGCGATCCCGATCGTCAACGTCAACAACAACTGCTCGACCGGCTCTACAGCCCTGTATCTGGCGCGCGCCGCGGTGCAAAGCGGTCAGGCCGATTGCGTGCTGGCTCTGGGCTTCGAGCAAATGCAGGCGGGCGCACTCAAGTCGCACTGGGACGACCGACCGGAACCCCGCGCACGGTTTCATCCGTTGCTCAATGGGCTGACCGAAGACGTCGCGGATTTGCCCCGCGCATTGCGCACATTCGGCGGTGCCGGTCGCGAGCATATGCAGAAATACGGCACCCGGATGGAGACGTTTGCAGCCATCCGCGCCAAAGCCAGTCGCCACGCAGCCAACAATCCATTGGCGCTGTTCAAGAGCGTCCTGACCACCCAGGACGTGATGAACGACAAGGTCATGTGGCCCGGCGTCATGACCCGCCTGATGGCATGCCCACCGACCTGCGGAGCCGCGGCGGCGATTATCTGTTCACCCGCCTTCGCCCGCAAACATGGCCTGCGCAGCGACGTAGTGATCCTGGCCCAGTCGATGGTCACCGATCCGGTGGAGTCCTTCGATCCCCCTTCGATGATTGCCTATGCAGGTTTTCACATGACCCAGCGTGGCGCGCAACTGGTCTACGAACAAGCGGGCATAGGGCCACAGGACATTCGTGCGGTCGAACTGCATGACTGCTTTGCCCAGAACGAACTGCTGACCTACGAAGCCCTTGGATTGTGCCCGGTGGGCGGCGGCGAACAATTTGTGGTCGACGGCGACAACACCTACGGCGGCCAGGTGGTCACCAACCCTTCCGGTGGCCTGCTTTCCAAAGGGCATCCACTGGGTGCCACCGGTCTGGCGCAGTGCTACGAGCTGACCCATCAACTACGCGGCTCGGCCGACAAGCGTCAGGTCGAGGGCTTGAACATCGCCTTGCAGCACAACCTGGGGCTGGGCGGCGCCTGCGTCGTGACCCTGTACGGTCGCAACTGAGCCTTTTCATACGCGTGCCCGAACGGGCATTCACAACAAAAAGAGGAGTTAGAACATGGCAGACAAGAGCCTGATCGGGCACAAGCTCGATAAATTCAGCGTCGATGTGGAGAAGGGCCGCCTGCGCTTTTTCGCCAAAGCCATTGGCGAAACGGACCCGGTCTATACACACGAAGACGCCGCCAGGGCGGCCGGTCACAAAGCAATGCCGGTGCCCCCGACGTTCCTCAAATGCCTGGAAGGCGAGGGCCGCGACCTGACGAAGTTCCTCAAGCTGGTGGACTTTGATCTCGGTCGGATACTGCATGCCGAGCAGTCCTTCGTCTACCACAAGCTGGCCTTTGCCGGTGACGTGCTGACTTTTGACGGCTGCATTTCGGACGTCTACGAGAAGAAAGGCGGCGCCTTGCAATTCGTGGTCATGGAATCCCGTGTGACCAACCAGGATGGCGAGCACATCGCCGACATCCGTTCATCCCTCGTACAGCGTTAAGGAGCCAACGATGACCACCGTTCAATATTCCGATATCCAGGTTGGCGATGACATCGAGTTGCTCAAACTGCAGCCGGTCAACCGCACCACGCTGGCGCTCTACGGCGGCGCTTCGGGCGACCATAACCCGATTCATATCGATATCGACTTCGCCCGCAAGGCACGCATGCCTGATGTCTTCGCCCACGGCATGTTGTCGGCCGCGTACCTCGGCCGTTTGCTGACGCAATGGGTTCCCCAGCAGCAAGTGCGCAGCCTGTCCATTCGCTTCACCGGCATCACGCACCTGGGCCATGTGCCGACCTGCACCGGCAAAATCACGGAAAAATTCGAAGAAAACGGTGAGAAGCGCGTACGCCTGAACATCCGTTGCTCGAACCAGTATGGTGAAGAGAAACTGGTGGGCGAAGCGGTCGTGGCGCTGCTCTGAGATTGCTGCAGGCGCTGACGAAGGCTGCGATCCTTTGATCTTGCACTTTAAGAATCCAAAGATTGCAGCCTACTCGTCAGCGCCTACAGGGAGCGCGGACCATTGTGGGAGAGCCTGCTCGCGAGAGCAGTGTGTCAGTCACATCAATGCTGAATATACCTGCGCCGTCGCCAGCCAGCCCTGCCTTGCAAGTAAAAAGTAGGGGCAGACCATTTAGCCGAGGAGGGTGACCGCCCGCACCGCCAAAAATAGAACCTGCACCTACGAAAACTGCAAGTCGCTGACAATCAACAGGCTGGTACCGAACTTGATATATCGACGCTTTTTTATCGGTTTGATGTAGACACCAAGCCGGACAGTTCCCAACTCTTGGCCATCCCGGCGATGGAAACACCACCTTTTAAGGTGGGGGTAGTGCTTGAAGAACACCACTCAGCTAGCAGTAGGGTGCTCGTTTCTGCGTTGGCAAAGTATATAACTCAACTAAATGGTTGTTTAGTTGAGTTATGGTCATGATCTTAACTAAACTCTACAAACAGACCGCATTTAGCTGACCATCGCCCCCAAGAACCACACTCAAAGTGCTTGCCAACAATTTGATAGCTCTGACCAATTTCGATGAAGTAACTTCATACAGGCGATTGGTGCCCCTCCAAAGCTCCAACCTCTAAATCTCTTTGGCTAAGATCTACGTCCACCGGCTGGCCATTACGAAATAGGTAAGGCATACCCTCAGCCCAAGCGAGGCAGTCCTTACCACGGTCTTCTGTTATCGGCGCGTAAACCACACCTAGAACTGGGATCGAATGTCGTAGTAGGCCGACAGAAATTGATGAGCCTTTGACGCCTTTTAAAAAATCGCTTGTGCCGCCGTTTGGATCGATTACCCAGCACCACGGGTGCCCGGTTAATACATGCCCCGTTTCCTCCCCCCCAAAAATCACATTTGAGCAATTGCAGTAGGGGATCGCGCAGACGCTCCTCAATCTCGATATCCACATCTGCCTTATTGCCCTGACCACGTACTCCAGAAGGCCTTTGCCATTCGGCGATTAGTAGTTCACCAGCAAGTGAAACCTCGGCTATCCGCTGAAATTTTTCTTCTACTAAGGTCTAGTGCTACGTAAAAATCTGCGCCTTCCTAGCCTTGGTGAAAGTCCAGGATTTACGTAGGCCGCCGCGTGGATGGGTGACCGCTGAAACTGCCGTGCTAGAGCCGTTATGCGACCTGTAGTCCACTATAATTTTTAAATGTCGATTAGCGACTCTGTCTAATTTTTAAATGTTGGCGCTCAATTGTCTGCCGTTGGATCGAAGACAGTTGATTTAGACGCGTCCAGTGGTAAACAACAAATGAAATCGATGGAAGCTCTGAATCAGTGGGCGCTAAGCTACCACCGGGAAAATTAACGAACCCTGAATATGGTGTAGCCCATCTTGTTGATTTGCTGAGGATTATAGTTTTTAAATGCGTTTTTATATTTTTTAGATGATCCTCACAGTGGTCGAGGGATGTGGCTGGAGGTTGAAATGTACCTGGGAGACAGCCTGTGTGGAATACCTATGAGTACGCATAATGTATATTATGTTAAATGCGATGTTATGTGAGAGATGGTCATGAGCAGCTTGAACCATTGATTCGACAAAACCGTTTCCGACGTCTGCTCTCTCGACGGTCCATGTACCAAATGTTCATGGCGAGCCTTCAAATGAGGACCTTCCAGTGAGTTTGGTTCAGAGCCGTTTCTCTTCCGGTCAGCACGTGCCGCTACTTGTGCAGGATGATCAGGCGGCGCCACTGCCCAAGCTCGTTCCATTCATCTACGTCCAGCTCAAGCTCAAGCATCGTGCATACAATACTGCCGCAGCGAATCTACCCAGCTCACTGAGTACTGCCGTCGCTTCATCATCGACCCAAACCAATTTTTCCATTTCCATTGCCGCTCCTTATGCGGCAAGGCACCGGTTTTCAGACATCGCGCTTAAAGCACTTTGATCGAGCCTTTGCAAACACCCTGGCCGCCCAGAAGCTCGATGCTAAAAGGAGGTTGATGGTGATCAATCTCAACCAAGCTACGCGGCTCTCGGCCGGAGCGCCAATTGGCCGAAACTATCGTCTGCCAGTCGAGTACGGCCTACATGGACTCTTTTGGGCCATGCAGTTGCTGCTACATGGCGCTTTGATGGCCGTGTTGCCTGATGCTATAAGCGAAGCGGTACGTTGTCGACTCTGTCATGTTCTGCTGTACCCCCCTACTTTCACTACTCCACCAGACAACCTAACGCGCAGGACTTCGCATGAGCATTCCTTACTACCCCAGCCGAAAAGCATTTATCGAATCCTTGGGCGCCACGTGTAAAAACTGGACTTGGAGCTGGTCGTTTGTGAATCACCAAGAGCGCAAGGTCATATTCGGCGCTTGGGACACTCATATGAACGGCGACCGTACACTCATACTCTGCGAGGGTTGGGAGATTGAGAATGGGCGTCGCAACAATGGCTACGCGCAGAGTGTCGAGCATCTCAGGTTAGTCGCCGAACAGGAATACGAGCTTCATACGTTCAAGATTACGCACTCGGACGAACGCCAGGACGAGGACGGCGTAGGCCCTGCAAAGATCAAAGAATTTGAACGATTTATCACTCGCAAATGGCTACTTCAGCAGAAAGGTCAATGGTATGCGTGTGAAGAGCCACCCATGCCTGCGATCCCCGAAGAGGTCAATCAGCCAGAGCTCTACCTAGAGGGGGCACTGCGAGAGGTAAGGGTCAACGCATACGAGCGCAATGCTCAGGCCCGGGAAGCATGCATTCGGCATCACAAGGCCGTGTGCGCAGCTTGTAAATTTGACTTCGGCTCGGTCTATGGCGAGATCGCCAAAGGGCTTATCCATGTTCATCACATCGTACCCCTGAGCACGATCGGCGCTGAATACAAGCTCGACCCAATAACCGATTTGATACCGCTGTGCCCGAACTGCCATGCAGTGGTACATCGTGGCGCCGAGGTCATGAGTATAGATAAGCTCAAAGAATGCTTAGCTGCGGCAAAAGGGGGAATGCTTGAACTAGTAGCACCCAGTAATGCGCCACGCCGCCCGAGGCCTACCCCTGCACAGTGATTTTAGGGATGTAACTCCGCCACTTTTCCCGCCCGAGGTAATAATGTCGTCATCCGTTTTAAGATTCGCTTGGTCTAAAATTCGCGACCATAAGGTAAGTAAATACGCCCTGCTCCTGATTGCTCCAGTCGTTGTAAAACCGTTGGATTTCACCCCTGCCAGGAGGCCGATCCATTTGCGGCTGAAGGGGCTCTGGGGATTGCCTTTAGTTGTTGCCGGGGTGTGGGCGGCCGTGGCCGGCTTCAGCCTGGAGTGGGCCTATGGAAATTCTGTTGGGTCTGGAGTGTCGGTTGCCGAGGCATTGAAGATCGTCGGTCGCCTCAAGAATATGACCTGGGTGTTAGTGACTGCTTCGACCGCACTCTTGCTATACATCATCAGCGTTCTACGTTGGGGATTCCACTGCGCTGCGATCCAGCTGCTGAGGAGATGGTTTCCCGATATCAGCATGCCGCACTGCCTTTTCTTTGTCGTCAATACGTCGGGATGGGGGATGTGGTTTGCCATCTACGGATATGGCCTATTTCAAGCAGTCAAATGGTGGGTCAGCGCAGGGCAACCTGCCTACGTGCCGGATGGCAGTAACTTGACCGAACCGTTGTTGCACATAGTGATTGTTTGTGTCTTGGGCGGACTGCTGCACCTCACGACCCGTAACAATACTGAAGGGATGCGAGCGCTGTACGGAGGTCACCGAGGGCTGAGCTTTTTAGTCAAGCTCGTAGGTATCCTCCTGATGTTTCTCCTCGGCAGCATTTCATTAATGCTTGGCTAGCATCAGCGAAAAAAACGACCTGCCCACCGAAGTGTGCCGTAGGTGCGCCCCTCCTCTGCAACGTGGTTTTGGAATGTAAAATGAAATGCTGACGGAGAGAAACATTTGCAAACGATACGCAGTTCATAGGGGACATTGGTGCATGCACCCTCCCCGGGTCATACACACTGCCTCCTACAATCCCGTCGAAGCTTCACCCCTTTGCCGGCGGCCGCCATGTACAGGTGGAAAAGACGCCGCAACAACATCGCAGCCCATCACCTCAATGCTCCTTAACTTTCCTGATACGCAGCACAATCAACGCAAGAATACCGATCGCGAGCGGCGCAATGACCAGCATGGCCTCTCGCGGGGACACCTCAACGCCAAGCAGGTGCACCCCTGAGTAACCCAGCTTGAGCAAACTGAGCAAGTAGTAGGTAATGGCAATAATCGACAACCCCTCCACTGCGCGCTGGATCTTGATCTGGGCATCGGCGCGGGCATTCAGGCTTTTCAGGATTTCCGAGTTCTGTTCCTCCATTTCCACCTGAACCCGTGCTTGTAACAGATCGCCCAGGTTGGCCACGCTTTCGGCCAGGTGCTCCAGGCGCTGTTCGGTGGCGGTGCAGTACCTGACGGTAGGTTTGAAGCGGCGCTCGATAAATACGCCCAGGCGTTGGCAATCACCGACGTGACTTTCCCGCAGCTCACCCAGACGTTCGAACACCAATTGCGCATAGGCTTGCGTGGCACTGAAGCGGTGCCGGGTTTTCGCCGCGCTGCTCACCACTTGCGCAGACAGGTTGGAAATATCCGCAAGCAGGGCTTTTGCATTACTGCCGTGCGGGTCGGCGTTGCGTTCGGAAAGGGTGACCAGGGTCTTGTCGAAAACATCGAGCTGCGCGCTCAAGTCCTTGGCCATGGTCAAGGATAACGAGGCCATCATCCTGTAGGTCTCGATTTCCAGCAGGCGGCGTATCATCCGGCCCTGGCGGTAGGCATTCAGGCGCCGGTTGACGAACAACATGTGGTTGTTGCCCTCCTCGCTCAGGCGAAAATCACTCCAGACCATGGCATCGCCACCGCCCACGCACGAACCGCTCGGATCCTTGAAGCCGTACCGGGACAGATCCAGGCCGGTTTCACCACGCACGACAATCTGCACCGAGTTGATCAGGGCCGGCAAATGCACTTCGACCTTTGACGCCAGCACCTCGGGCAGCGTTGTCCAGGACAGGTCATCAGAGGATGAAGTGACCACCAGTGTCAGGGTGAAAAACTCGGCATGGCGCTCCCATTTCAGTGCATGGCCATCGAGTTGGGTAATGCCTTGGGCGGCATTCAGGTCGAGGGTGCCTGGGCAGCATTGTTCAAGGAATGCATTGCACGCCTGATCGCTGCCGAGGAAGGCCAGATGAAACACATGGGCCGGCTCATCGAAATACAGTGACGGGCGCGCGTGTAGTTCGTTGTGCAGGCTTTGTCGTAACGGGTGCATGTTGTATGGCCATGTTGGAGTTGTTTTTGCCGCTTGCGATGAATGCCCAGCCGAGCCAGGTGCCGGATTTTTCGGGGCATTATCGATTGCTGTTGTTGGTGGGACAGTTTGGCGAACTCACGAGTCACGGCCAGGTGACAAACCTTGGATCGACAACAGCGAAGCCCTGCCGTCCCTGGCAGGCACTTCTCACACCGATTCCGGTGTCGGTTCTGTTACTCGCATGCTTCAGTTCAGCCAGGCAAAGGACAGACACCGTCCGAAGCGTGTTTGTCGACCTGCCATCGCTGCAGCCGGCAAGCGAAACCATCGTCCGGGTTTCATCTACCCTGGGCGAGAAAGTCGCGCCAGATCTGGTGGCCGACATCGTCATATCGCTTGACCAGCTCGCGGAATGAACGACGGTGCGCGGAGTCCACCAAAGGCTCAGGAAGCATCGGGTCGAACACGATCTGGCGCATGGCCTGGTCCCCCAGTACATACGACTCACGGGCAGCGTCCTCAATCGGCATGCCGGCCAAGCGCGCCATCGACGCCTGCAGCGTGCGTTGGCCGTCGCTGTAGGTTTTCTGCAACTCACTGGCGTCCCACAGCAAACGGGCCCGGGCGTCTCGCTGCGGATCGAACTGCTGCGCCTGGAACACCGCCGTCGAGTTTTCCACGCCCAGTGACAGCAGGCGTTCGCGTGTGTGCGCCACTCCGCCGACCAGGTTGTCAGGGCGGATAAACAATCCGTCATCCAGCTCGCGCAAGCCCACCAATCCGAATGCGCGCTCTCGGGCACGCAATGCTTTGCGATCGCTGCGGCCCAGGGCCGCCGTAAGCGCCACCGCCCAACTGCCATCCCACTCGCGCAGACGCGTTTCGGCCTGGCGCCAGGCGCCTATCTCTTCGCCCAGCGCTCTGCCGGCCTGGCCAAGACGGTAGGCGCCGCGCACGACAGTTTCGATCAGTTCGGCGCTCTGCAACCGGGCAAGGGCAACCCGTGTGTTGTTCGCAGACAGACCGAACAAAGCGCAGGCGCGCACGGCGCTGGTGACATCCAGCTCACCACCTTCGACAACCAGGAGCAATTTGAGGATCAACTGACGCGGCGTTGGCGTCGGGTTTTCGAGCTCGTCTGAAGCGGGTTCCAACAAGAATCAGTCCTCCCTTCCAGGCACGATTCGGCACGCACCTGATGAATGATCGTAAATTACAGTGATTGACATAAAAAATACATTAAGTGTAATTTTCTCCGGACCTATCACGGAGAAACCCACTCATGTCTGCCGCAACCCAGCCAAAGATCGACACCCCGTTTTCAACCCACGAAGTTTTCAATCAGCCGCAGCCGTTGCCAGCTTACAACGCCTGGGACAGTGATGTCCCACTGCGCGAAGCGGTGCGAGTGAACGGCGGCGACTGGGCACAGGCACAGTTATCGGCCCATGGCGCCATGAGTGGCGGCGAGCAAATGGAGCTGGGCGAGCTGGCCAATCGCAACAAACCCGTGCTCCATGCCTTCGATCGCTATGGCCGGCGCATTGACGAAGTGCAATTCCATCCCGCCTACCACCAGCTGATGCTCAACGCGATGCGCGGCGAGGTACACAGTTTTTCGTGGAACCACTCGGGGCAACCCGGAGCCCATGTGGTGCGCGCGGCCTTGTTGTATCTCAATGGCCAGGCAGATGCAGGCACCTGCTGCCCGTTGACCATGACCCACGCCGCCATTCCGGCGCTGTTGAACACCCCTGAGCTGGCAAAAATCTGGATCCCCAAACTGACCGCCCGGGACTACGACCCACGTCCCCTACCCGTCGAGCAAAAACGCGCCTGCACCATGGGCATGGGCATGACCGAAAAACAGGGTGGCTCGGATGTACGCAGCAATACCACCCAGGCCCACCCTCAGGCCGATGGCAGCTTCAAACTGGTCGGTCACAAGTTCTTTTTCTCTGCCCCCATGTGCGATGCGCACCTGGTACTTGCCCAGCTCGATGGGCGCGTGAGCTGTTTTCTGATGCCGCGAATCCTGCCTGATGGCTCGCTCAATGCCGTGCGCATCCAGCGTCTGAAAGACAAGTTGGGCGACTGGAGCAATGCCTCCTCCGAAGTGGAGTTCCAGGGCGCCACGGCCTATCTGGTCGGTGCTGAAGGTCGCGGGGTGGCGACCATTCTGGAGATGGTCGCGCTGACCCGTCTGGACTGCGTGATTGCCTCTTCGGCATTGATGCGCCAGGCCCTGGTGCAAGCGCTTAACCACGTCAGCCAACGACATGCCTTCGGCCATGTGCTGATCGAACAACCGCTGATGCGTAACGTCCTGGCCGATCTGGCGCTGGAGAGTGAAGCTGCCGTGGCCTTCACGATGCGTATCGCCCGTGCCGTGGATGCCTCGCCGAACGATCCGCAGGAAGCGGCCTTCGCTCGTATCGCCACGGCCATCGGCAAGTACTGGATTTGCAAACGCACCCCGGCGTTCGTCAACGAGGCCCAGGAATGTCTGGGCGGGATTGGCTTTGTCGAAGAAAACATCCTGCCGCGCCTGTACCGCCAGGCACCTTTGAATTCCATCTGGGAAGGCAGCGGTAACGTGCAATGCCTGGATGTGCTGCGCTCGTTGCACAAAGACCCGGCGGTCAGTGAGGCCTTGTTTGCCGAACTGCAAAACGCCGCAGGCCTGCACCCGCTGTACGACAGCCACCTGCAGTGGTTGCACAACGCATTCCAGGACATTGGCAACCTCGAGGCCCGAAGCCGTCTGGTGGTGGAGCGCACCGCGCTGGCAATCCAGGCCGGGCTGCTGCTCAAGTCAGGCAATAACGAGATTGCCGACATCTTCTGCCGGGCACGCCTGGGCAACGAATGTGGATTCGCCTTTGGCAGCCTCGATTCCAATGCACCGCTGAGCACCTTGATCGAACGCGCCATGCCCCGTCTCTGAGTTGGCCCCCTAGCCATAACAATAAAAAAGGAGAACCCCATGAGCGTACATTTAGGACGGTTGCTGGCACAGCGCGCCGACTTGACGCCAGACCGAGAAGCGCTGGTTTCACCCACGGGAAGATGGACCTTCGCCCAGTTCGACGCACGCTGTAATCGCCTGGCCAATTATCTGGTTGCACAGGGCGTGGCCGAAGACGATCGCGTGGCGGTCTATTCAAAGAACAGCGAGTTTCTCGCCTGCGCGCTGTTTGCCGTAGCGAAGGCCGGCGCCACGTTGGTGGTACTCAACTGGCGCCTTCAGGCGCCCGAGCTGAGCTACATCCTGGCCGACAGCGAACCGGCAGCGCTGCTGTTCGAGGACGCGTTCGCACCCACCGTCCGGCAATTGGTAGCTGACCGACCAGGTCTGATTCTGATCAACAAAGGTACCGGACAAGCGCCAGGCGCCTACGAGCGCATCACTGCCGATACCAGCCTGGACGCGCCGCTGTTGCTGGGCCGCGGCGGCGATGCCCCGGCGGTGATCATGTACACCTCGGGCACTACCGGAAAACCCAAGGGTGCGTTGCTCTCCCACGCAGCGTTAATCTGGACCGCGCAAAGCAACAGCGCCACCCTGGAATGGAATCAGGACCACCGCTTTCTACTGATCGCGCCGATGTTCCATATCGGCGGTCTTTCCCCCATGCTGACCAACGTGTTCAAAGGTTGCACCACGGTGCTGCTGCCTGACTTCGACCCCACACAAGTCTGGGAGGTGATCGCTCGCGAGCGCATCACCAGCTTGATGACGGTGCCGGTGATGCTTCAGGCATTGTTGGCCCTGGCAAAAAAACAGGAAGTCGATAGCAGCAGCCTGGTTTCCGTGACCTGCGGCGCCTCGGCAGTTCCCCTCAGGCTGATCGAAGACTGCCTGGCCATCGGCGTGAAGGTGCAGCAGGTGTACGGCATTACCGAGTTTTGTGGCGCGGTGACCTTTTGGACCCAGGAAATGGGCCTCGCCCATGCCCACTCCCACGGCAAGGTGCTGATGTTTGGTGAGGTCAGAATCGTCGATCCGTCCAGCCTGGAGCCACTGGCCCCCGGCCTGGACGGCGAAGTCTGGTGTCGTGGGCCGATGATGTTTTCCGGCTACTGGCGTAATCCGCAAGCCACCCAGGTAGCTATTCAAAAAGGTTGGTACAGAACCGGTGACATCGGTCGCATTGACGAGCATGGATTTCTCCACGTGGTGGATCGCCTCAAGGACATGATCATCAGCGGTGGCGAGAACATCTACCCGGCAGAACTGGAGGCGGTGATCGCCTCGTTGCCAGGTGTCGCCGAGGTCGCCGTCATCGGCCAGCCTGATGAGCGATGGGGCGAGGTGCCAGTCGCCTTCGTCGTTGCCGCGTCGCCAGGCGCTACCAGTGAGGCCGTGATCATCGAGGCATGCCGCCTGCGTCTGGCTGGTTTCAAGTGCGTGAAGTCGGTGCAGATGATTGACACCCTGCCCCGCAGTTCGGTGGGCAAGGTTCTGAAGCGACAGTTGCTTGCATAAACCCGAGCAAGTGCCGCTGAACATCAGCGGCACTTGCGTACGCGACAGTCACGTTGGCGACGCTTGGCTGAACGATCAACGAAAACGTTCACCGAGCCGCTTGTGCGATTTCCCCGCAAAAAAGATCGACGCTGCCATCCTCAGGTGTCGTGCGCACGACAACGGAATATTGACCGGACATCAGATCCGACACAGAGACCGGGGCAACACGCTCAAACGTCCAACCTGCCTGAGCAGTACGCTGAGTGGTAATCCTGTCGTTCATCTCGTAAGCAACCGGGCCTGGCTGCTGGCAGTTGCCTCTGTTGACGAACGTGTAAATGCGCAACGGCAAAGTGGTTCCTGCCGGGACGCCAGAGATGTAGAAGTTGAAATTACTTTCGTTGTCCACGGCGGTCAGCGTCGTATTGGCGATCTGGCCGGCATTCTGCTGTGTGGCTTTCAGGGGAAGCGTCACCGACTGGGTGGATGAACGGGTACAGCCCGAGAGACTTACTGTGACCAGTAGCGCTGTCAGTGGGAGGGTGTAATTCATTGACAACCTCGATCGGTTGAAGAAGTGCCGGGTGGAATATTGTGTATAGCTGATCAGCTCATGTTGCACTCCCCCGGAATGTACTTCTCGGACATGCCCCATCCCGTGCCGCTCCTGCATTGAGCAATGTCTCGATCCGAGTGCAGAAACAGCAATTATTCGCAAACCCACTACACTGGATTGCGAACTGACTGCTGTAGTCATCGCCAGAGTGAGCAGCCATGTAACCGCCCATGATTAATCCATCCACCGTAGGTGAACTTCATGAATCTCATGACCCTGGCGCAGCGTACCTGGAACTCCGCAGTCACTACGACGCGCCTTTGCTCGCACGTTGAACGCCGCCATGGCGCGCCCCTCGCCGTACTCGGGCTGAGCCTGATCGCGTCGACGGCGGTGTTCGCGGCTGACCCTTTGGCATCCTGGAATGACGGGCCGGCCAAGCAAGCCATCGTGGAATTCGTCAAGGCGACCACCCAGCAAGGGGGTAGCCAGTTCGTTTCGCCAGCCGAACGCATCGCGACCTTCGACCAGGACGGCACGCTGTGGGTCGAGCATCCAGCGTATAGCCAACTGTTTTATTGCCTGAGCCGCGTTCCTGAGGTGGTCAAGGCAAAACCGGAGTTGGCCAGCGCCGAACCCTTCAAGACGGTACTGTCGGGCGACCGTGCCGCCATGGCAAAACTGACCCTCGATGACTACCTGAAAATCGCCATGGTGACCCTCAGCGGCATGCCCACGGATGAGTTCAAGCAGCAAGTTCGTGCCTGGCTGGCCGAAGCCCGCGACCCTCGCTGGAAGCGTCCTTTCACCGAACTGACGTATCAGCCAATGAAAGAAGTCATGCAGTACCTGCGTGACAATGGCTACAAGACCTACATTGTCACCGGGGGTGGTCAGGACTTCGTTCGCACCTATTCCGAAGAGATCTATGGCGTGCCTGCGGAACAAGTCATCGGTAGCGCTGGCGCAACCGAGTATGTCTACGACAAGAACGGTAAACCGCAGTTGATCAAACAACCCAAAGTAGTGCTCAACGACAACGATGCCGGCAAGCCAGAGAACATTTACCTGATGACGGGCCGTCAGCCAAACGCGGCCTTCGGCAACTCCACCGGCGACAAGCAGATGCTGGAATACACCAAGGCCGGCCAAGGCGCGCGGCTGGTGATGCTGGTGCTGCACGACGACGCCGAGCGCGAATATGCCTATGGCCCGGCTCAAGCATTGCCCGAGACCAAGGTAGGCACCTTCACGCAACCCCTTTATGGCCAGGCAAAGCGAGATGGCTGGACGGTCATCAGCATGAAAAAGGATTGGAAGAAGGTATTTGCATTCGAGTGAAACACCGCTGCGGGTGAGTTCAGGTAGCAGAGGTCGCCACGGTTCGAGCCGCAGCGGCCAACGTTCCAGCTTTCGTGGACCACGGCGGCCTCGCCTACACCGGGTCCGGCTGGACCTCCGGCTCCCTGGCTAACGCGCCTTCCCCTCTCGCCCGGCGGCCGTTACCGGGCGGACCATCATCGCACCTGTTGCCGAGTGGGCATTTGCCTTGGCAGGAACACCTCGGCCAGCATGCAGCGCGCGCTGCCGCCACCGATGCGCTCGATGGTGTCGATGCTCACTGGCAACGGCGTGGTATGAGTTTCGATCAAACGACGCTGATCGGCGTCCAGGGATTGCCAGGCGGTACGTGACATCACCAGCAGTGGCTCGCCTGCTGCGTTGTGTACCTCCAGCATGTTGCCGGCGAAAGATTCCAATTGCGCCCAATCCAGGGCGATCACCTGCTTGCCGCTGTCTTCCAGGCGCGTACGCAATGCCTGGCGTTCGGCGGGATCAGCAACCGCTGACAGGCACACCACGGCCAGGCGCGTGCCCACGCTCATCATCACATTGGTGTGATAAATCGCCACGCCTTGGCGGTCCACCGCGTTGAACGCACAAAGTTCATAGCCCAGATGGGTGACCAGTTGATCCAGTGCCCGGGCGTGGGTGCGGGTGGAATACCCGGCGTAGCAGATCCGCTGTTGCCGATCCAGGACCATGCTGCCGGTGCCCTCCAGGAAAACCTCCTGCTCTTCAAGGCTGGACAGGTCCAGCACCTGCTCGACCCGGTATTCGCCCAGCAACCCGTCGAGTACACCCTTGTCCCGCTCCAGACGCCGGTTGTGGCCCTGCATCGGGTACAGCACCAGGGTGCCGTCCGGGTGGCTGCTCCACCAGTTATTGGGGAAGATCGAGTCCGGGGTATGCGGCGCTTCGCGATCGTTGTGCACCAGGACTTCGACGCCGTGCTGGCGCAATGCGTCAACATAGCCATCGAACTCGGCAAGGGCCTTGAGTTGTACGTCTTCAGCAACGGTTGCCGGACGCTGGAAGCGGTTGTTCGCCGCCGTGTCCTGATTGAAGGAGAAACGTGTCGGACGAATCATTAAAACCGTATTGGTGGTTTGCATGGGCACAGGCTCAATGAGGGACGAGAGAGGCTCATTGTCTGTTTCAAAGGGGGAAAAACCCGGTTGATAATGGCTGTTGCGCTGATGAAAACGGCTGAAGAAAATGCCCTCTTCAGCCGATTCGGTGAGGGCCGGAAAGCAAAAGATCGCAGCCTTCGGCAGCTCCTACACGGACCGTGTTCACCGCCGTTCTGTAGGAGCTGCCGCAGGCTGCGATCTTTTGATCTTATTCCATGGTGGTCTTGACCATCGCCAGCTCCGGGTGGCTGACCAGTTTGTCGATGTGCAAATCCGGGTCGTCGAACCAGACTTCGGTCAACACCCGGTAATGCTCCATGTCACGGCAGCGCATGCGCAGGCTGTAGTCGAACGCACCGCTGATCAGGCGACATTCCAGCACCTGCGGGCAGGCGCGGACTTTGGCTTCGAAGGCCTTTTGCGCGGCGCGTCCGCTCTGGTTCGACAACGCCACCAGCACCAGCAATGACAAGCCCGGCGTCAGTTTCTTCTCATCGAGAATCGCACCATAGCCGCGAATGACCCCAAGCTGTTCCAGCTTGCGCACTCGTTCCAGACATGGCCTGGGGGTCAGGTGCACGCGCTCGGACAGCTTTTGATAGGTGATGCGCCCTTCGTGGCGCAACACTTCAATGATTGCCTGATCGATACGATCAAGCACGATCGACAGATCGCGGATATCCGCCATGTACGCCTTGCCTCACTTCAAACGACCCGATAGAAATTGCTGCAAACGTTCACTGTTCGGCCGGTCGAGTATCGTAGCATCACCCTGCTCCTCGACCCGCCCCTGATGCAAGAACAACACCTGGCTGGAGACCTGCCGGGCAAACCCCATTTCGTGGGTCACCATCAACATGGTCCGGCCCTCTTCGGCCAGTGCCTGAATCACCTTCAGCACTTCACCCACCAGTTCCGGGTCGAGCGCCGAGGTGGGCTCGTCGAACAACAGGATTTCCGGTTCCACCGCCAGGGCCCGGGCGATCGCCACCCGTTGTTGCTGCCCGCCCGACAGAAACGCCGGGTACTGATCGGCCACCCGTTGCGGCAAGCCGACCTTGTCCAGATACGCCCGCGCGCTCTCCTCGGCAGCCTTGCGACTCATGCCCAGGACGCGACACGGCGCCAGCACGATGTTCTCCAGTACGGTCAGGTGACTCCACAGGTTGAAATGCTGGAACACCATCGCCAGTCGCGTGCGCAAGCGCTGCAACTGCTTCGGGTTGGCGACACGCATGCCACCGACACCCTGGCGGGTGAGGACTCGCTCGCCATCCAGGGCAATGGCGCCTTCGTCCGCCCGTTCCAGAAAGTTGATGCAGCGCAGCATGGTGCTTTTGCCCGAGCCGCTGGCGCCGATCATGCTCACCACGTCCCCTGCCCGCGCGTTTAACGAGACGCCCTTGAGTACTTCGTTGTCACCAAAACGTTTATACAGATTTTCAACGGTGAGTTTGTACATGCGAATACTCCTGGAGCGGCACACTTATCGGTGCCGCTCTGGAAAAAAATGGAAGTCAGTGGGCCGGGCCCAGGAAGCTCAGCCAGCGTTTCTCAGCCAGGCGGAACGCACCCACCAGCCCGAACGACAGCACCAGGTACAGCAGACCGGCGATACCGAAGGCCTGAAAGGTCATGAAAGTCGCGGCGTTGGCGTCCCGGGCGATTTTCAGGATGTCCGGGATCGTTGCGGTGAACGCCACCGAAGTCGCGTGCAACATCAGGATCACTTCGTTGCTGTAGTAAGGCAGCGCGCGGCGCAGCGCCGAAGGCAGGATCAGTTGCAGATACAGGCGCCAGCCACTGAGGCCATAGGCATGGGCCGCTTCGATTTCACCGTAGGGAATGCTGCGGATCGCTCCGGCAAAAATTTCCACGGTGTAGGCGCAGGTGTTGAGGGTAAACGCCAGCAAGGTGCAATTCATGGCATCGCGGAAAAACGCTTCGAGCAATGGCTGTGAACGGACCACGGCAATGCCGTAGATGCCGCTGTAGCAAATCAGCAACTGGATATACAACGGCGTGCCGCGAAAAATGTAGGTAAACAGCTGAACCGGCCAACGCAAGACGCCCCAGCGCGAGACGCGCAAGATCGCCAGGGGCAACGACAGGAAAAAGCCCATGGCAATGCTCGCCACCAGCAGCCAAAGGGTCATGGCCAACCCGGTGAGGGTCTCGCCGTCGCTGAACAGAAAGGGTTTCCAGTATTCGGCAATCAACTCGATCATCGCGCCATCCCCCGTACACCCTGGTTGTAGCGCCGTTCCAGCACGCGCAAGACACAGTTCGAAGCGCTGGTGATCAGCAGGTAAAGCGCGGCGGCCAACAGCAGAAAATCAAGCATGTTGAAGGTACTTTTGCCGGCCTCCTGCGCGACTTTGACCAGGTCCGACAAACCGATGATCGATACCAGCGCCGTGGCCTTGAGCAGCACCAGCCAGTTGTTGCCAAGGCTCGGCAAGGCGAAACGCATCATTTGCGGGAACACCACGAAACGAAAACGCTGCCAACGGCTCAGGCCAAAGCACGCGGCGGCTTCCTGCTGACCGCGCGGCACACTGAGAATCGCCCCGCGAAAGGTCTCGGTGAAATACGCCCCGTAGATAAAACCCAGGGTGATGATGCCGGCCACGAATGGGTCGATTTCCATGTAGGGCCAGCCCATGGCTTCGGTCAGGGCGCTGAGCCAGCCTTGCAGGCTGTAAAAGATCAGCAGCATCAACACCAGGTCGGGCACGCCACGGATCAGTGTCGTGTAAAAGGTCGCCGGCAGATTCAACAGCTTCAGCGGCGACAGCTTGGCCGCCGCGCCGAGCAGCCCCAGCGCCATGCTCACCACAAGTGCGAGCGCCGACAGTTTGAGGGTGACCCAGGTGCCGTGCAGCAACAAAGGGCCATAGCCTTGCAGGGCCGAAAGATCGAGCCCCGGAATATTCAGGAAGGAATTCACGCCAGTCACCTGTCTTGATGCGCCCCGCTCGCTGCAACACAGCGACCGGGGCGCGAGGATCAGTTGTTGTAGAGGTCCAGGTCACCGAAGTGTTTCTGCTGGATCTGCGCGTAGATGCCCTTGTCGTGCAGGGCCTTGATGGCGGCATTGAGCATGCCCTTGAGCTCTTCGTTGTCCTTGCGCACACCTATGGCGATTTCCGACGGTACCAGCGGGTCACTGATGCCTTCGCTGTTCTGGAAGTCCGCCCCTTGTGGCGAGGTCAGGAAACTCATCTGCGCTTGCAGCTTGTCCTGGATCGACGCATCGAGACGGCCAAACACCAGGTCGGCATAGACCTGATCCTGATTCTGATAGGCCCGCAGTTTCACCCCGCCCGGCGCCAGTTTGGCCTTGGCGTAGGTTTCCTGAATCGTGCCCTGCATGTAACCGATGGTCTTGCCGCGCAGCGACTCGGCAGTCGGCAGCAGACCGGAATCCTTGCGGGTAACGATGGCAGTCGGTCCGGCGTACAGGCGATCGGTAAAGTCGATCTGTTTTTTGCGCGCGTCGGTCACGGTCATCGACGATTCGATGGCATCGAACTTGCCGGCCTTGAGCCCCGGAATCAGCCCGTCGAAATCATTGCTGACCCACACGCAGGTGAGCTTCAGCTCGGCACAGATTGCATTGCCCAGATCCACGCCAAAACCCTGTACACCGCCATCGGCCGTGGTGGATTCAAAGGGTGGGTAGCTTGGGTTGACGCCAAATCGCAGCTCCTTCCATTCCTTGGCACTGGCGCCCGTGGTGCAGCACAGCAACGCGAGTGCCGGCAAAGTCAGCCATTTGATGTTCATGTTCTTGAGTCCCGGATTATTTGGATTTATCGCGATCCGGCGCCTGCGTCGGACCACACTTTTTGACAGGGGCAGAGAGTCTTTGCGGTCTTCACCGCAGCCGTTTTTGTTGTTATCGACTGGAAGCAGCCAGTCGTCGCAGTTGCACGCCATCTCAAGCGGTGAACGACAAGTGCTTGAAACGGACCGCCAGAATGCCAATTGCCGGGAGGGTGCTGGTGTCGTAACCCCCTGTTCAAACAGCGTGCCTGTGCTGAACGAAGGGGTTTCACAGCCGATTCTGTCGTCTGCTGCAAGTGACTGTTTCTCCGCTTGATGGGAGCACCACAGTCAATGCGGATGCCTTTGAAGCAGGCTCCATCTGCATAACGCTGAGTCGTAAAGGGTGCCTGACCGATTCCGCTGTGCGCGCCCTGTTTTTCGACTTCTCTGGCTGTATCCAGGGTCGGTATTGGCCGAAATCTTCTCGCCATTGCCTCGACAATAAGTCCGTTGCAACTACATGGACCACCCACAGGTCGTCCAGACCGGCCCACTAAAAAGACGCGCAAAGGAACCCAATATGACCCGTTACATTGACGTCAATGATCTGAGCCTCCTCGTCCGGGAAAAAGGCTTGCCTCGCTGCCTGATAGAAATGGCCGAATACATCCGTCAAGACTACGTACGCTGGCCGGATTTCGAAAAATGCGCGCGCCTGGCGAACCACTCGCCGGAGGGTGTCATCGAGCTGATGCCCGTGTCTGATGCGGCGCTCTACGCCTTCAAGTATGTCAATGGACACCCGAAGAACACTCACAATGGCATGCTGACGGTCATGGCGTTCGGCGCCCTGGGAGACGTCGACACCGGCAAGCCTGTGTTACTGAGTGAAATGACGCTGACGACCGCCATTCGCACCGCTGCTACTTCTGCGCTCGCGGCCCGCTACCTCGCCCGACCGGACAGTCGCCGAATGGCGCTCATCGGCAATGGCTCACAGAGCGAGTTCCAGGCTCTGGCATTTCATACATTGCTCGGCATTACTGAAATCAGTCTCTACGACATCGATCCAGCGGCAACGGCGAAACTGGTAGCCAACCTGCGGGCCTACCCTGCCATACAGGTGAGCGTTGCCAAAACCGTCGCAGAAGCGGTACGGGGTGCCGATATCGTGACCACGGTCACGGCCGACAAGGCCTACGCAACCATTTTAACCCCTGAGATGATCGAGCCCGGGATGCACCTCAACGCCGTGGGGGGCGACTGCCCCGGCAAGACTGAACTGCACCGGGACATCGTGGAGCGTGCGCGGGTCATGGTTGAGTACGAGCCGCAAAGCCGAATTGAAGGGGAAATTCAGCAGGTGCCCGCCGACTCTCCGGTTATCGAGTTCTGGAAGGTCATCGATGGTCAGACTCAAGGTCGCCAGCATGCCGAGCAAGTCACCCTGTTCGACTCGGTCGGCTTCGCCATCGAGGACTATTCCGCCTTGCGCTATGTGCTGGATGTTGCACGAACGCTCAACATTGGCAGCGATATTCAGCTGGTACCGGAGCTGCAGGATCCGAAGAACCTGTTTTCGCTGCTGCAGACTTCGGCAACCGTCGATGAAAGGCTTCGGGCTTGATACTGCTCGACACTTAAAAGCGTTCACCTGGCGGCCTCTTCGGTCGGTTGTTGAGGGGCTCATTGCGATGTTTTTTGCTCTGCACTTCTGCCCTCTGCAGGCTCATTAAATGGAAGCGGTGCATCGCTATCGCGGCGTACGGCGAAGACGTTCAGGGTCATCGCCACCAGTGCGTAATAACCGAAGACCCCAATGAGTTCGACGACAGCCGGCTCGCCAAACGCTTTTACAGCGTCGGCGTAAAGCAGGTCGTCGATACGCCGTGTCTCGTACAGCGACTTGCCCACTCGATAAACCAGCAGTTCATCTGCTCGGGTGAAGGGTGGGAACCTTTGCTGACGCAATGCTTCGATGATCGGATCGGCCAGGCCGGCAGAACGTGCGATGGGTTCATGGATCTGCCACTCGGCCTGGGATTGCCACCATGCCGCGGTGTAGAGGATCGCCAGCTCGGTCAAACGCAGTTCCAGGCGAGTCCCATAACGGCAGAATGCGCCCAGTCGCTGTGCGTGGTTGGCCAGTTCGGGACTGTGAATCCAGGCCAGAAAAGGCCCGTCGAGGTTGCCGCGCGGGCCGGTGAGGATTTCGTTGAGAACGGCGCGCTGGGCCTCGTTCATTTGTGCTTCGTCAAGGGGTGTCAGGCGCGATTGAATAGCCATGGCGATGATTCCTCAGAGACCTTTGAGCGTAATGTTCAGGGCACGCAGGAGCTTGTCGGCGACCTCGTCCAGATGATGGTCTTGCAGAATGAATGGCGGGGCCAGGAGGATGTGATCACCGTACTGACCGTCGACGGTTCCACCCATCGGGTAACACATCAGTCCTTGTGCCATGGCGGCTTTCTTGAGCCTGGCGTGTAACTTGAGCGCTGGATCGAACGGCGCCTTGTTGCCGCGATCAGCTACCAGTTCGACGCCCTGGAACAGGCCACGCCCGCGAATGTCACCCACATGGGGATGGTTACCCAACCGGTCGAGCAACCGGGTGCGCAGTCCCTCGCCCAGCTGATTGACGCGAGCCAACAAGTTGCGCGACTCGATGGCCTGCTGCACCGCCAGCGCGGCTGCGCATGCCGTGGCATGGCCAATGTAGGTATGACCGTGTTGAAAGAACCCCGAGCCCTGGGCGATGGCATCGCGGATTTTCTTGCTCACCAGCGTAGCTCCGATCGGCTGGTAACCTGCGCCCAACCCTTTGGCAATGGTGATCAGGTCCGCGGTGATCCCTTCCTGCTCTGCCGCGAACAAAGTCCCGGTCCGGCCCATGCCGCACATGACCTCATCGAGGATCAACAACACGCCGTGGCGGTCGCACACATCACGGACGCGTTTGAAATAGCCAGGCACGGCGGCGACGGCGCCCAAGGTCGCGCCGACCACCGGCTCGGCGACGAATGCCATGACGTTTTCGGTACCCAGGCGCAGAATTTCATCTTCAAGTTCGGCGGCCAGGCGCATGCCCATTGCCTCGGCCGTTTCTCCGGTTTTCTGTTCGCGGTAGGCGTAGCAAGGGCTGACATGACTGACGTTGATCAGCAAGGGTTCGAACTGCTTGCGCCGCCATGCGTTACCACCCGTGGCCAGCGCACCGAGCGTATTGCCGTGATAGCTCTGGCGGCGTGCGATCAAGTGCTTGCGCTGCGGCTGACCGATCTCGATGAAATACTGGCGGGCCAGTTTCAATGCCGCTTCCACGGCTTCGGAACCACCCGAGACGAAGTACACCGACTCAATCCCTTCAGGTGCCCGCGCTACCAGGAAATCCGCCAGGTCCTCCATCACCTGCGTGGTGAAAAATGACGTGTGCGCATAGGCCAATTGACCGACCTGGTTGCGAATGGCGGCAATCACTTCGGGATCGCTATGGCCAAGGCACGACACAGCGGCACCGCCGCTGGCATCGAGGTAGCGACGACCATCGCTGTCGATCAAGTAGGGGCCATCGCCTTGAACGGCCGTTGGATAGCTTTGTGTAAGGCTGCGATGAAAGACGTGGCTCATGATCCCCTCCGGATTATTTTCGCAAATAATATGTGCATAAAATTCAATTGCAATATTTTTTTGCTCTTGCAAATCCGATCATTCGCTGCCAATTCAGCCGTCAAGTCCAATTAATACGGACACATGCCTGCAATTGCAGGCGGAAAGTCATCCGCAAAATTTATTTGCATTTATCTTTTTTGCACGTATATTTTGCATCAAAGCATACGTTTCGTGCGCCTCCTCTCCAGGTGGCTAGCCGGGCCTACAACAAAAACAGTGGAGTGAATCGCCTTGGATCACTCGAAAAACAAACTGCCGCTACCCCAACCGCCCCGGGCTTGCCCTGGGGTTTGTACTCACCTGAAGAGAAAACACGCATGAGAAACCTTCTGAAGGCATCACTGGCTGTAATGGCACTGGTCGGCGCATCGGGCTGCTTTGCCGCTGGCAAGGAACTGCTCGTGGCAACGGACACGGCGTTCGTACCTTTCGAGTTCAAACAGGGTAACGAATACGTCGGTTTCGATATCGACCTGTGGGCAGCGATCGCCAAGGAAATGGGCGTCACCTACAAGCTCAAACCGATGGATTTCAACGGCATCATTCCCGCCCTGCAGACCCACAACGTCGATGTGGCGCTGGCCGGCATCACCATCAAGGAAGAACGCAAACAGGCCATCGATTTCAGCGACGGCTACTACGACAGCGGCTTCCTGCTGATGGTCAAAAGCGACAATGCCGCGATCAAGGGTGAAGCGGATATCGCCGGCAAGACCCTGGCGGTGAAAAGCGGCACCTCGGCAGCCGACTATGCCAAGGCCAATCTGAAGGCCAGCGATCTGCGACAGTTCCCCAATATCGACAATGCCTACCTGGAACTGCGCACTGGTCGCGTCGACGCCGCCATGCACGACACGCCAAACGTTTTGTACTACATCAAGACGGCGGGTGAAGGCCAGGTCAAAGCCGTCGGCCAACAGATGATGGCCCAGCAATATGGCATTGCGTTTCCCAAGGGCAGCGAGTTGCGCGAACAGGTCAATGGGGCACTGAAGAAGGTCCGTGACAACGGCACCTATGCGCAGATCTACCGCAAGTGGTTCGGCACCGATCCGCAGTAACTCCCCTGCCCCTCATTAAAAAAGAGAATTCAGCATGCATTTCCAATGGAGCGCCATCTGGGATGCGCTGCCGGTACTGCTCGAGGGCGCCAAGCTGACCTTGTGGATCTCGATCCTGGGTCTGATCGGTGGCGCCATCATCGGCGTAGTCGCGGGCTTTGCCCGCGCCTACGGCGGTTTTCTCAGCAGCCGTGTTGCGCTCGTTTTCATCGAACTGATTCGTGGCACTCCGATCATGGTGCAAGTCATGTTCATCTACTTCGCCCTGCCAATGATGGTGCCGGTGCGCATCGATCCGTTCAGCGCGGCGGTGGTGACCATCATGCTCAACTCCGGCGCCTACATTGCCGAAATCACCCGCGGTGCGGTGCTGTCGATAAACCGTGGATTTCGCGAGGCCGGGCTGGCGCTGGGATTATCCGGCAGAGACACGCTGCGCTACGTCATTGCGCCGCTGGCCTTCCGGCGGATGATCCCGGCGCTGGGCAACCAGTGGATCGTCAGCATCAAGGACACTTCACTGTTCATTGTCATTGGTGTCGCTGAACTGACCCGCCAGGGGCAGGAAGTCATTGCCGGCAATTTCCGCGCGATGGAAATCTGGTCAGCGGTGGCCATCATCTATCTGATCATCACCCTGGTATTGAGTTACGTGCTGCGGCGCATGGAATCGAGGTTGAAAATCCTATGATCGAGTTCAAAGGTGTCTCCAAGCACTTTGGCAGTACTCAAGTGCTGCATGACATCAACCTGAAGATTTCCAGCGGCGAAGTGGTCGTGATCATTGGCCCGTCTGGATCAGGCAAATCGACGCTGTTGCGCTGCATCAACAAGCTCGAGGAGATCAGCGCGGGCCAGTTGATCGTCGATGGGCTGGAGGTCAACAACCCCAAGGTCGATGAGCGGCTGATTCGCCAGGAAGCCGGAATGGTTTTCCAGCAGTTTCACCTGTTCCCGCAGATGACCGCACTGCAGAACGTGGCCTTCGGCCCGGTGCGGGTGCGTGGCGCCAGCCGTGCGGAAGCCGAGGCGATCGCCGCCGGGCTTCTGGCAAAAGTCGGCCTCGCCGAGCGGGCCAATCACTACCCGTCCGAACTGTCCGGTGGCCAGCAACAGCGAGTGGCCATTGCCCGTGCGCTGGCGGTCAAGCCCAAGCTGATGCTGTTCGACGAGCCGACTTCGGCACTGGACCCGGAGTTGCGTCATGAAGTGCTCACCGTCATGAAGTCGCTGGCCGAGGAAGGCATGACCATGGTGATCGTCACCCATGAAGTGGACTTTGCCCGCAAGGTCGCCACTCGACTGATCTTTATCGACAAGGGCCGTATCGCCGAGGACGGGCCACCCGCCACGCTGATCGCCAACCCTCCCAGCCCGCGCCTGCGGGAATTTCTACAGCACGTATCCTGAGGAGACGTCATGACGTTGCCCCAAATTCATATTGAAGGAGACGCGCATGCGATAGGTCATGGCCTCGGTGTCTTCGGTCGTGATGCCGTGCATCGGCACTTGCGTCCACTGGCACTCTGGCAACACCTGGCTTCGCTGGCGCAAACGCCAGCCGCCGCGCAGATGCGTCAAGCCGTGCAAACAGCGTTTCCTCGTTACTGGCGGGAAATCGAAGGACTGGCCGCTGGCTTGCAGCTGCCGTTCAATGAAGTGTTCATGTGGAACTGCCGGGGTGACTTCGTTCACCCGCAAAGCGTGGATGGCTGCACTACGGTGTTCGGTCCTGCCGGCGGCGGCACGCTGATCGCTCACAATGAGGACGGCTTGCCACAACTCAGGGGAAGCTGCGCATTCGCCCATGTCAAACCCGAGTCAGGCCTGGCGTTCAGCAGTTTTGTCTATCCGGGTTCTTTGCCTGGACACACCCTGGCCGTCAACGAGCGCGGACTGGTGGCGACCGTCAACAACATTCGCCCAGCCAGCATTCCAGCCGGTATCCCTCGACAGATCCTGGGTCGCGCGACGCTTGACGCCCACACCCTCCAGGAAGCGATTGCGATAGTGACCCGAACCGACCGCGCCGGTGCGTTTCACCATACGTTCGGCCAGGCCGGGAGCCATCGGGTCGTCAGCGTCGAGGCCAGCGCCGAAGGCAGTGCCATCAGGGAAGTGCGCAGGCCGGGCGGGCATTCCAACCACCTGATCGCGCCGTCGCTGAACCGGGTCCCTCAACGCATCACCGCCAGCTCGGGCGCCCGGCAACGATGCGTTGACCAGCAGCTGCAGCAGGTACCCGGCGATCTGGATGCCGATTTGTCTTTGGGTATACTGCGCGACACTTCGGGCGGGCACCTGCCTGTATACCGCACCGCCGCCGATGATCCGGACGATGAAAACACCTTGGCCACCGGGGTTTTCCTGATCAGCGCCAGCGCGGTAAAGTGGCGGATTCATACCAGGCCAGGCACCGGCCGACCCGATATCGAGGGCTTGGTACTCAACCCTCTCGGCAAAAGTTAGCGCTATGAGAAAACAGGGATGCCCCGGAGAAAAGCTGTCCCGGGCACTCTGGTGAAAACCACGCCAGGGGTAGTCTTCGCGATGCCCCCTGGCGCGGTAGAATGGCCAGTTTCACGCGTCGCAACACCGATTTCCCAAGCACTCAAGGTCGAGTGGCGACCGCCCAACAGCTTATGGATGCCCCTGATGACTATTGCCCCGGCAGAATTACCTGACACTTTGAATGGCCTCAAGCAATTGCTCGAAGCCATCGAACGGCGCGAGGTGGATATCGCCCTGGGCAGCAGCTCCAGACGCGTATTGATGGCACTGATAGAGTCGCCGCAACGCACCGCTGTATCTTCGATCAGTGAACTGGCGGAGCAACTGGACGTCAACGCCTCGACACTGTCCCGGCTGGCACAACGCCTGGGCTATGGCGGCTTCAGCAAATTGCAGGACGTCTTTCGCCGGGAGATTACCGAAGGCAAGCATTTCTACAGTGACCAGGCCTCGCAACTGGTGGTCAATGCCGGTGACAAGGACATCCTCAATCAGTTGACTCGCCTGGGTCGCCAGGAAAGCGCAAACATCGCCAGCATGATCGAGCAGGTCGATCCCGAGGTGTTTGTCCAGACCGTCGAATTGCTTGCCAGTGCCCACCGGGTACGGATCCACGGTATGCGCCAATTCAATTCGCTCGCGCTTTTCATGTCCTACGGCCTGGGCATGTTGCGCCCGGATGTGGCGGCGCTCGATTCCAGTCGCCAGGGTGTGGCGGATGCCCTTGCGCAACTGGATGTGGGCGATGTGCTGGTGGTGTCCAGCTGCTTCCCCTACACCCCCAGCGTGCTCGCCACTGCCGAAGTGGCTGCCCGCCACGGGATCAGGGTCATTGCGCTGACCGACTCATCCAGCTCGCCGCTGGCCAAGGTTGCATTGCACAGCTTCTATGTGCCGAACCACAGCCTGTTTTTCAGCAACAGCATGTGCGCCTTCATGTTGCTGGCGCAGGCGTTGTTGAGTGCCGTTGCCAGCAAGCTGGGCGAGGCGTCCGTTTCAGCGTTGAAACATCGTGAAAGCCTGATCGACGAACTCAACGCTTCGCTGTAAGGCCGAGGCTGGAGGTTCGAGTACGATATGCACCGCTACAGCCGATTCAAATACTCCACGGCGGTGCAGGAACAAACCTTGATTCGATCCATTGCTTGAAGGCAACAACCACGGCCGTGGGAAATTTGGCCGATGGCCTGACCAGATAGACCCCACCGGCAGTGTCCAATTGCCAATCCGCAAGGACACGCAACAACCTTCCGGCCGCGATATCACGACTCATCAACCAGTCACCGGCCCCTAGTATTCCCGCATCAGCACGGGCGGCCGCCAGCAAGGATTCACTGTCATTGGCTGTCAGGTTGCCTTTCGGTGTAATCGTCTGAAGTTCGTTGCCGCGATGGAGTCGCCACTGCGGAAAAGACGCAAGGCCACTGAAGCGCAGGCAATTGTGCTTGATCAGATCCTGTGGCGTTTGGGGCATTCCGTGCTTTCGGATGTAAGCCGGCGAAGCGCACAGAATCCGGCGATGGTCGCTCAGCTTTTTGGCGATCAACCGGCTGTCTTCCAACTCGCCGATCCGTATGGCAGCGTCAAAACCCTCATCAATGATGTCCACCAGACGCTCACTGTAATCGGCGAGGATCGAGACATGCGGATAAAGCTCGAGAAACTCCGGCAGCATCGGACCTAGCCAACGCCGTCCCATCGCTGCCGGTAATGCAAGGCGCAAAGTACCTCGAACTTCGCTGGCGCCCTTCGCCGCTTGCTGCTGCGCTTCATTCATCAGCTCGATGGCAGAGCGCAGACGCTGCTCCAGTTGGGCACCGGCTTCAGTGATTCGCACCTGCCGGGTCGAACGCTCCACGAGCCGAACGCCGAGGCGCTTTTCCATGGCGGCGAGTCGTTTCGAGACGACAGTCGGGTGTCGCTGCAATAGCCGACCCGCCCCGACAAACGAGCCTTGCGAAGCAACGGCCAGAAACGCAGCGATCTCGTCACTGGACTGACTGGTCAGAACATCAATATTCATGGTTTTAGAATGATCGCTCCCGATGAACGCCCCGACTCCAGGTCGGTATGTGCCCGTGCTGCGTCAGCCAGCGAGTAGCTTGCCCAGATCCGGGGCTTGATGATACCCGCACCTATGGCGGCCAACACATCCTGTGCGCGCTCCTGGTACTCAGAGGCGCTCGCCGTATGGGCGGCCAACGAAGGACGTGTCAGGAACAACGAGCCTTTGGCGTTGAGCGTGGACAGTTCCACGGCTGAAGGCGCCCCGGAGGAAGCGCCAAACGACACCATCAGGCCCCGTGGTCGCAGACAGTCCAGAGAAGCCTGGAAGGAAGCGCGCCCTATGGGGTCATAGACAACGTCGACCTTTCTGCCCTCGGTGAAACGAGCGACCTGCGATGCCAGGTTGTCAGCGTCAAACACCAGGACTTCATCGCAGCCCAACGCTTGAGCTTTTTCGACACTGGCCGGCTTTGAAACGACGCCGATTACAGTCGCCCCCAAGTGCTTGGCCCACGGCACCATAATTTCCCCCAGCCCACCCGCTACACCGTAGAGAAGAATGGTTGTGCCCTGCCCCACGGGATAGGTGGCCTTCAACAGGTACTGCGCAGTGATGCCCTTGAACATGACGGCTGCTGCATCAGCAAACGACAATGCATCCGGAATCCTGACCAGCCGCTCAGCCGGAAAAAGCCGGGCCGAAGCATAGGAGCCAACAGGGCCGGTGGCATAAGCGACGCGATCTCCAACCCGCACGTTGCTGACACCGGCCCCCACAACGGCGACACGCCCAGCGCCCTCCAACCCAAGTCCGGATGGCAACGCAACGGGCACCGCGCCCTTGCGTTGAGTCACGTCGAGGAAGTTGACCCCAATGGCTGCCTGCTCAAGCCAGACTTCGCCGGGTCCTGGCGATTGTTCGCTCAGTGACTCCAGGTTCAGTACTTCAGGATTGCCAGACTGGTTGAATCGAATCGCAGAGACCATGGTCATTTCCCCTTCAATCGGAAGCTGCCTTCACACAAGTGCCGCCAGTGTGAGTACTGATCTCCTGACGAACAAGGTAGGTTGATTGCAGATCATTAATGCACAGCTTGCAGCAATAACCTCACAGATACCACGCGTAACTGCGTGGTCATCAGACCGCTCTACCTTTTGCACCCGCCCCTACAGTGAATCGCCTCTGCTATCTGCAATGCTCAAATCGCCCTTTCTTGCAGACTGCACGCCCCAGTGGAAGAACACGGATCGCAAGTCCTTGTTTACCGGCGTATTGGCTGGCCGATGCCCTTGGCACAGGAAATGCGATAGCTATCGGCACGCCTCAATGCCACACCCCGTTGAGGCTCAATTCCACGCTAGCTGAGGCAGCCAACATGAACGCGATTGACCTTCTCAAAGCCGATCATCAAACCGTGAAAGCCATTCTTGCTCAATTGAGCGAGTCGACTGATAAAGCGATCAAGAAACGCACTGACCTCCTGGATAAGCTGGAGATGGAGATTTCCATCCATACAAAACTGGAAGAAGAAATCCTCTACCCAGCCTTCAAGGCGGCAGGGACCAAGGAGCAGGACGTCTTGTACTTCGAAGCGAAGGAAGAACATCGCACCGTCGACTCGCTGGTATTACCGGATCTGAAGCAGACTGATCCGGGCACACCGGAATTTGCCGGGCGAGTGAAGGTCGTCAAAGAGCTGCTGGAGCACCACATTGAAGAGGAGGAAACCGAAATGTTTCCTCAGGCGAAAAAACTATTGGGAAAATCCAGGCTCGACGACCTCGGCGAGCAAATGGAAGCGATGAAAGCCAGTTGCAAAAAGGAATGGGCCGCAACCCATATGGCAGCCTGAGGCCTGCCCGGACACAAAGCCCGGTACAGCCGTAATGCTGTTCAGTTAAGCGAGAATGATCCACTGTAGGAGCGAGCTTGCTCGCGATGGTCGTTAACGATGCCGCGTGTTTACTGACTAAACGCGGCGCTCTTGAGTCCATCGC
>NZ_JBWKZB010000020.1:0-80357 GCF_059424105.1 Pseudomonas sp. GW456-E7
CTTTCGATCTCTCGTCAGCGGGAGGCGAATTCTACAGCGTTACTCGCTGCTGTCAACACCTCTTTTTCAACTTCCTTTCGGCTTCGATGACCTGAAGCAACCTGCTGTCGAAAACTGCGTAACTCTTTGTTTACCAAGGAGTTTTCCGTTTCGACTGCGCCGGAAGTGGGGCGAATTATAGGCCTCCAGAATCTGCCGTCAAGCACTGATTCAGGCTTTCTACCGATATGTGCAAAAACACTGCTTATATATAGACGCGCCTGCGGGGAATGCGCAGTATATTGCCCAACACAAATAGAAACGCCCTTGATTCCCATATTCCGGACGATGCCACCTAATGAATGATCAGCCCCGCAGCCTGGCCTCTACCCTGTTCTCGGTTGGGCTGCTGCTCATAGCCATGGCGTCGATCCAGTCCGGAGCCTCCCTGGCCAAAAGCATGTTCTCCGTTGTCGGCCCTCAAGGGACGACAACATTACGCCTGATTTTTGCCAGTGTGATCATGATGCTGATACTGCGTCCATGGCGGGCAAAGCTCACCGCAAGGTCCCTGCGCACTGTCATCGTCTACGGGATGGCACTGGGCGGCATGAACTTCCTCTTCTATATGTCATTGCAAACCGTACCGCTGGGCATCGCGGTGGCGCTTGAGTTCACCGGTCCATTGGCCGTGGCGATCTACGCCTCGCGTCGCGCGATCGACTTTTTGTGGATCGCCCTGGCCGCCGTCGGCTTGCTGCTACTGATACCGACTGGAGAAGCGAGCGCAGGAATCGATCTGGTAGGCGCCGGTTATGCCTTGGGGGCGGGGGTCTGCTGGGCACTGTACATTTTGTTCGGGCAAAAAGCGGGGGCCGATAATGGCGTGCAAACCGCCGCGCTGGGGGTAATGATCGCTGCGCTCTTCGTAGCCCCTATCGGTATTGTCCATGCCGGCTCCGCGTTGCTGACCCCTTCATTGATCCCCATAGCCCTCGGCGTCGCCGTCTTGTCCACCGCCCTCCCCTACACCCTGGAGATGGTCGCCCTGACCCGCATGCCTGCCAGAACCTTCGGTACGCTGATGAGCATCGAGCCCGCCTTCGGCGCGTTATCAGGCTTGTTGTTCCTTCATGAATACCTCTCGCTGTCGCAGTGGATGGCAATCATGTGCATCATTTTGGCCTCCGTCGGTGCAACCATGACCATGGGCAATTCCACCAGGCCAGCAGTCGCGGCAGATTGATAGCAGATATAACGCAGGTCTGGTATTTGCCGCTCAATTAGGCCATGTTTAGCCCCGCACCCAGAGTCATGCCATGGACAATTTCAGATAGGGATATCGGTACGCTTCAAGCGAAAGCGAATGCAGCCAGACCCGGGCACAAGATCCGGGGACGCTATAAGGACAGTAATGAAACGATTTTTGATGCTGATCGCCGTACTTGCAATTGCGGGCTGCGCAGCGACATCCGACACACAGATCAAGCACGGCAAGAAAGGGCTACACATCAACTGTTCCGGACTGTCTTCGTCCTGGGACAAGTGCTACGCCAGCGCTGCCAACTCCTGCGCACCCAAGGGGTACAAGGTCATCGCCAAATCGGGAGACGCCGTGGAAGAGCCCGGTGATTATCCGTTCGGCCTCAATCCCGCGGGTTATACCAGCCGCAGCATGATTGTCATCTGCAAATAGGCAGGGCCGTCGCGTCAGGTTCCCGAACTTGCGATCTGACGGCCGATTTCATCGTAGCTGGACTTCAGCACCGTGCGCTGGACATCCGGGCTAGCCAGCATACGCGCTACGACCAACGCGCCAATGCATTGCGACAGAATTGCCCACGCCAGGCTGTCGCTTTGCAGGACACCCGCCCAACTTTCCTGAAGGCGACAAATCCAGTGCTCTGCCTGTTGGCGGACACTCACATCGGAACGGGCAATTTCCGCCCCCAATGCCGGTAACGCGCAACCGGTTTCCGGATTCTCGACGTGAGACATGCTCAGGTACAGTTTCAGGCAGCGCTCAAGCTTGTCACGGTCCTGTCCTTCCCCCAGCCGCGCCAGACTTTGACCCAACTCACGCTCGACAATGGTTGCGAACAACTCGTCTTTCGATGAGAAGTGGCTGTAGAAGGCCCCACCACTCAAGCCAATGGCTTTCATCAGGCCGTCTACACCCACCGTGGAAAAACCGGACTTCTTGGCCGACAACGCGCTGCTTTCCAGCAGCCTTTGCCTGGTTTCCAGCTTGTGACTGGCCGAATAACGCATTGCCTTTCCCCTGAATTGCTCACCTTGACGTCTGTCGAATCATAGCATAACGTTCGTTTAGTTAACGATCGTTTACCAAAGGGATCAACCCATGAATAACAAGAAGGTCGTATTGGTCGTCGGTGCAGGTGATGCCACGGGCGGCGCCATTGCCAAGCGGTTTGCCCAGGAAGGGTTTGTCGCCTGCGTCACCCGCCGCAGCGTGGACAAGCTCCAGCCACTGGTAGAGGCCATCAAGGCTGATGGCGGCGAGGCCCACGGGTTTGCCTGCGATGCACGTAAAGAAGAAGACGTGATCGCGCTGGTCGAGCAGATCGAAAGCCAGATCGGCCCCATCGAAGCCTTTGTCTTCAACATCGGCGCCAACGTGCCGTGCAGCATTCTCGAAGAAACCGCCCGCAAGTATTTCAAAATCTGGGAAATGGCCTGTTTTTCCGGTTTTCTCAATGCCCGTGAAGTGGCCAAGCGCATGGCCAGGCGCCAGCGCGGCACGATCCTGTTCACCGGCGCCACCGCTGGCATGCGTGGTGCTGCCGGGTTCGCCGCATTTGCCGGAGCCAAGCACGGCATTCGAGCTTTGGCGCAAAGCATGGCCCGAGAACTCGGGCCGATGAACATTCACGTTGCCCATGTCATCGTCGATGGCGCCATCGATACCGATTTCATCCGTGAAAGTTTTCCCGAGAAATACGCTACCAAGGATCAGGATGGCATCCTCAATCCCGAGCATATCGCCGAAAACTATTGGTACCTGCACAGCCAGCCCCGCGATGCCTGGACCTTCGAGCTGGACCTTCGCCCCTGGAGCGAACGCTGGTAAGCCCTCCCCTACAACAATAAGCAGAGCGCACCGACCATGAGCAAAACCGTGGAATTCCTTTTTGACCTGGGCAGCCCCACCACTTACCTGGCGTATACCCAGCTACCGGCAATCTGTGAGCAGACCGACACCCAGCTGATCTACATCCCGATCCTGCTCGGCGGTGTGTTCAAGGCCACCGGCAACGCCTCCCCGGCGACCATTCCGGCCAAAGGCCGCCACATGATTCAGGACCTCGACCGTTATGCCCGGCGCTATGGCGTGCCACTGAAATTCAATCCGCATTTCCCGATCAACACCCTCATGCTGATGCGAGCCGTGACCGGTATTCAGTTGCACCATCCCGAGCGCTTTGTCGCCTTCATTGACTGCCTGTTCAAGGCCCTGTGGGTCGACGGACGCAACCTCAATGACCCGGCAACCGTGGCAACAGTGCTGAGCGGCAACGGTTTCGATCCCAATGAGGTACTGGCACTGACCGCCGACGAAACCGTCAAGGCGACGCTCAAGGACAATACCGAGAAAGCGATTCAGCGCGGCATATTCGGCGTACCGAGCATGTTTGTCGATAACCAGCTGTACTTCGGCCAGGATCGACTGGACTTCGTGCTCGAAGCCCTGAGTTAGACCTCGATGACCAGCCGCCAGGGTCAAAGCCTTTGTTGACTACATGAGCCGGGCGCTGGAGACAGCGCCCGAACTGAAAGTAATCAAATAGCCGCGGTACGAGTGTTCAGCCACTCAAGGGCCGCACCCTCGACCAATGGGCTCAGGCGTTCGCGCACTTCGGCGTGGTAGGCGTTGAACCACTGCTTTTCGTCTTCGCTCAGCAGCGTGGTTTCCAGGCAGCGGGTGTCGATCGGGCACAGGGTCAGCGTTTCGAACTTCAGGAACTCTCCGAATTCGCTTTTGCCTGCCTCACGGTTCATCGCCAGGTTTTCGATCCGCACGCCCCAACGGCCCGGACGATAGGTGCCCGGCTCAATGGACGTGATCATGCCCGGCTGCATCGCTGTCTGTGGCGCAGGCGCAGCCTGATAGGCGATGACTTGCGGACCTTCATGGACGTTGAGGAAGTAACCGACGCCATGACCGGTGCCATGACCATAGTCGACACTTTCCGCCCAGATGGGCGCACGGGCGATGGCATCGAGCAACGGCGACAGAATGCCTTTCGGGAACTGCGCGCGGGACAAGGCAATCACGCCCTTGAGCACGCGGGTGCAATCGCGTTTTTGCTCATCGGTCGGGGTGCCCACCGCAACCATCCGCGTGATGTCGGTGGTGCCGCCCAGGTACTGGCCGCCGGAGTCGATCAACAGCAGACCGTCCCCTTCGATGACCGCGTGTTCCTCTTCGGTGGCGTGGTAGTGCGGCATCGCGCCATTGGCATTGTAGGCGGCAATGGTATTGAAGCTCAGCGATACATAATCCGGACGGCGCTCACGGGCGGCGGTGAGTTTTTCGTCGATGGTCAGTTCGGTGATGCGCTCACGGCCCAGCGCCGAGTCCAGCCAGGCGAAGAATTCGCACAGTGCTGCGCCGTCCTGCTCCATGGCCTGACGGATGTGTTCGGCATCGGCCAGGCTTTTTTGCGATTTGGCCAGGGTGGTCGGGTTCAGGCCCTCGATCAGCTTCACCCCGCTGTCGAGGTTGTCCAGCAACCCCGCCGTGACCCGCGCCGGGTCGACTTGCAGGCTCGCGCCGCTCGGCACGGCGCGCAGTGCGGCAGCGACTTCGCTGTAATCGCGCAAGGTCACGCCGTCCTGTTCAAGGATGGCGCGCAGTTCGGCACTGACTTTGCTCAGGGCGACAAACAGCGTGGCCTGTTGCTGATTGATCAGGGCGAAGGAAACGAATACCGGGTTGAACGACACGTCGCCGCCACGCAGGTTGAACAGCCAGGCGATGTCATCGAGGGTGGCGATGAAATGCCAGTCGGCACCACGGGCCTGAAGGGTTTCTCTCAGTTTGGCGAGTTTTTCGCCACGGCTGACGGTCGCTTGTGGAGGCAGGTGCTGATAGATCGGTTCGTTCGGCAGGCTTGGGCGGTCGCTCCAGACGCCGCCAAGCAGGTCGATGTCGGTGCGCAGGCGGGCGCCACGCTCTTCAAGTTTAGCGCCCAGGGTCCGTGCCGAGGCCACGGCCATGACCGCGCCATCGACCGCGACGACGCCACCCTCGGGGGTTTGCTCGGCCAGCCATTCCAGTGGCCCGGGTTGACCCGGTTGCAGCTTGACCAGGTCAATGCCGCTGCCCTTGAGTTCCTTGGTCGCCTGCTCCCAATAACGGCTGTCGGCCCAGACGCCGGCAAAATCCGGGGTCACGATCAGGGTGCCGACCGAACCATGGAAACCCGACAACCACTGGCGCCCCTGCCAGTAACCCGGCAGGTATTCGGACAGGTGCGGATCGGCCGACGGCACCAGCAAGGCGTGAATGCCCTCCCGGCTCATCAGTTCGCGGGTTTGCGCCAGGCGCTGGGGCACCGATCCATTGATCGAAAGCTGCGTATTCATCGTGTCTCCTGCTAACCACTTCATCATTATTGTTGAGTGCCGATCAACGTCGGCGCTTCGTCGCCCTATTGCCAGAATGCCGGAGCACTGGCGCAGGCTGCCTTGATCAGTTGAACCGCCTGGTCGATATCCTGCTCGGTGGTGAAACGTCCGAGGCTCAAGCGGATGGTGCGGCTGGCCGAGCGGGCATCATGCCCCAGGGCCAGCAGCACATGGGATGGGGTATTGCTCGCGGAATTGCAGGCCGAGGTCGCGGAAAACGCGATCGAGGACAGCAACGCCGCCGGATTGAACTCGCCTTCTGCGAAGGTCAGGCTCAGGGTATGGGGAATGCGCCGGGTCGGGCTGCCGTTGAGACGCACACCGGGAATGCCCTGCAATTGCTCGAGCAAGCGTTCACGCAATCGCACGATGGTGGCTTTCTCTTCATCGAACGCAGCGGCCGCCAGTGCAAAGGCCGAGCCCATGGCCACGATCTGATGGGTCGCCAGGGTGCCCGAACGCAATCCGCCCTCATGCCCGCCGCCATGGATCTGCGCCTGCAATCGTTGTTGGGCACGCGGACCCACGTACAACGCACCGATGCCTTTGGGGCCGTACAGTTTATGCGCGGAAAACGACATCAGGTCCACCGGCCACTGCCCGAGGTCGATCGCCACTTTGCCCGCGCCCTGTGCGGCGTCGACATGGAACAACGCCCCGCGTTCACGCACCACCTGACCGATGGCGGGAATATCGTTGAGCGTCCCCAGTTCATTGTTGACCAGCATCAGCGACACCAGGAAAGTGTCCTCGCGCATGGCTTCGCTGACCGCTTGCGCGGTGATCAGCCCATCGGCATCCGGCACCAGGTACGTCACGGCGACACCGGCATCCTGCAGTTGCCTGGCGGTATCGAGAATGGCCTTGTGTTCGATCTGGCTGGTGATGATATGGCCACCGCCAGTGCCACGGCCCTGGGCTACGCCTTTGAGCGCGAGGTTGTTGGATTCGGTCGCGCCTGAGGTCCAGACGATCTGTTCAGGTGTCGCGCCGACCAGTTCGGCGACCTGGCGTCGCGCCTGCTCAACCGATTGCCGGGCCTGTTGGCCGAAGACGTGGGAGCTGGAGGCCGGGTTGCCGAAATTGCCGGTAAAGCCCAGACACTCGACCATCACCTTGATGACCCGCTCATCCACCGGCGTGGTGGCGGCGTAATCGAAATACAACGGACGTTTGTTCATAAAAGACTCGCAGAGCGTGTTCCGGGATCAGGAAGCTCGTGACTGTAAACGGCAAAGCGCAGCCTTGTGAGCTGCGCGCTGTTTTCAGAACGTTACCAATACCTGATCGGATGCCGTTAAAGAAGGACTACTTCATTTAAAAGTGCGTAGGAACGCTCCTGAAAAGTCAGCTTAACAGGCATCGGGCAACCGGTTGAAGCAATGCGTCAGCTAAAGCTTTCGAGCAACAGCGGATATAACGACCCCACGAGCAGCGCGGCCATGCCCCAATTGAACAGACGCAGCCAGCGGCGATCCTTCAGAACGTTGCGCAACAGCGTGCCGCAAGCGGCCCAGACACCGACGCTCGGCAGGTTGATGATGGCAAAAACGGCCGCAATCACGATCACATTAACGAAGTAACCCTGCATCGGTGTGTAGGTGCTGATGGCGCCAATGGCCATGATCCAGGCCTTGGGGTTGACCCACTGGAACGCGGCGGCGCCCAGATAACTGATCGGTTTCGCCTCGCTCTGCTGACTCTCCGACATGGGCCCGGAATGAGCGATTTTCCACGCCAGGTACAGCAGATACGCCGCCCCCATGTAACGCAGCACGGTGTAGAGCAAAGGGTAGGCCTGGAATACCGCGCCAAGGCCGAAACCGACCGCCACCACCAGTACAAAGAAGCCACAAGTGATGCCGAGCATGTGCGGAATCGTGCGGTTGAAGCCGAAGTTCACCCCGGAAGCCAGCAACATGGTGTTGTTCGGACCGGGTGTGATCGAGGTGACGAGGGCGAACAGGGCAAAGCCCAGCAGCAGGTCGAGTGAGAGCGTCATGGGTGGCAGTCCGTCAGGGTCGGTCAGGTGTTGACCCTATCGCACACCTTGGGCGAAACCCATGGACAGTTACGCGAAACTTGGAGCAGTACAGTTTTGCTTCAGCTTGGACGACCGTGAAGCTGTACAGATCGCCCGGCGTTCATTTCCCCCTGGTTGTCGTAGCTGAACGACTTTTGCGGCTGGCCGAGCAATTCGGCTTTCTTCGCGTGGTATTCGTCGAAGGACAATCCGCGACGGTTCAGCGCCTCCAGCGCCAGTTCTTTGCTTTCTTCAGCCGTGTAAGGCCGAAGCTCCGGGGAAACATGGCTGGCACATCCGGCGAGTACGGAGACGGCGAGCATCAGCAAAGTGGCGATCATCGGTTTCATTTCTGGCGTCCTGGCGACTGGGTTCGAGGCAATGAACACAGGCTACCCGCGCCTCCCGGGTAGCAGAAATCAACGCTTTCAATAGTGGCTATCAGGAAATGGCGATCATTGTCCTTATCAACACTCGCCCACCAGACTGCAATGCAGTGCGTTGTCGTGACTGCGCTCCAGGCTGTGCAGCACCTGGAACGATCCGAAGGTCACTGACTTCGCCTGATGGACGCGGATCAACTGCCAGAAATCCTGTTCGCCGTTTTCAAAGGCCTGGAACGCGGCCTCCCCTGCTTCGCGGGTTTGCCATTGCAGATAGTTGAGTACGCGCCGGCCATCGTCACTGGCCTGGATGCTGGCACTGAGAAAGCCGCGGTGGTGTCGGGCCAGATGTTCGGTCTGTGCCGACAAGGCCAACACCAGCGCGGGTTGTTGATGCGGCTCGATCTGGAACTCGATCAGCTGGGTAAAGCTGCGATTCTTCGCTGAGGCTTGCATGAAATGTCCCCCACTCACAGGAAGGCGAATCTTGCGATCCGAAGGCGTGCAGGGTAAAACCTCTAGTTAACTAGAGGTCAAGAGGCAATTTTTAAATGATCACCCCGCAAAACCTGCATAAGGAACTCACCGTCGGCCAGGTCGCGGCACGTAGCGGTGTGGCGGTCACGGCGCTGCATTTCTATGAGTCCAAAGGGCTGATCAAGAGCAACCGCAATCAGGGCAACCAGCGCCGCTACCCCAGGGAAGTGCTGCGACGGGTGGCATTGATCAAGGTTGCCCAGCGCCTGGGGATTCCTTTGGCGGAGATCGGCGAAGCGCTCAAGTCGCTACCCGACAACCGGGCGCCGACGGCGGCGGACTGGAAAATCCTGTCGGCGCAATGGAGCCGGGATCTGGATGAGCGCATCAACCAACTGACCCTGCTGCGCGATCGGCTGAACGGCTGCATCGGTTGTGGTTGCCTGTCGATGGAGGCCTGTCCACTGCGCAACGCAGGTGATGTGCTGGGGGAGCGCGGGCCGGGAGCGCACTGGTTGGAGCCGACCTGATGGCACTTATATGGCGTTGCTGCTCGTCGGGCGTTCGGTGAGGCGAAAGCGGCTGGCCTATATTTATTCGGCTGTACAACGAAGCAGGTACTTTCCACTCACAGAACAAGAACAGGGAGATCCATCATGAGTGTCAAACCCATTCCGGAGGGGTATCACAGCATCACCCCCTATCTGGGCATCCACAAAGCTGCCGAAGCCATCGATTTCTACAAGAAAGCCTTCGGCGCCATTGAGGTCATGCGCCTGGCCATGCCCGATGGTGGCATCGGTCACGCCGAACTGCGCATCGGCGATTGCCCGATCATGCTGGGCACACCGTGCGATCAGGGACCGCTGAGCAATCCGGACAATTCGCCGTCCGTGGGTCTGCATTTGTATGTGACGGATGTCGACAAGTCCTACAAACAGGCCATCAATGCCGGTGCCACCGTTGTATCCGAGGTCAAGGATCAGTTTTACGGCGATCGCTCGGGGACCTTGAAAGATCCCTACGGGCATCTGTGGTTCCTGGCGACGCGCAAGGAAAACCTGACTCAGGAACAGATTGAACAACGGGCGAAGGAGATGTTTCAGCAGGGTTGAAATCTTCGATGCCGGAGCGGGCCTCTTCGCGAGCAGGCTCGCTCCCACAGGGGCCCCGCCCCATCCTCCTGGTAATGCGAAACATTTACTTTCATTTTCTCTTTCGGGATTTCCTTTGCTCATCCGTCTTATCTAGATGCAGTCCTGTCGCGTAGGCAAAAGCCACGACTGGACCTTCAGGGCGCTCATCCCTGCGAAGCCCGCAGCCGAGCTGCCTCTCATCCAGGCAAGACCTTCAATATGTCAAAGAAATCCCGTTCAAAAATCTGGTTCCTGGTCCATAGCTGGCTGGCGCTGCCGATCTGGTTTTTCGTGCTGATCGTCTGCGTGACCGGCACCCTGGCGGTGATCAGCCAGGAAATCGTCTGGCTGGCCAACCCGTCCATGCGCGCCAGCCAGCCTTCGGACGATGCACCGCTGCTCAGCTATCAGCAGGTCATCGAGGCCATCAACAAGGCCGAACCGCAGACCGTGGTGCAGAGCATCAGTCGGCCCGACGAGTCGCACTTCGCGCTGGATGTCGAAGTCAGCTATCCCGACGGACGCTCGGTGGTGATTTATGTCAATCCATACAGCGGCGTGATCCAGGGCGTCGCGCCGGAGTTCAACTTCCGCGCCTTCACCCGGGCGCTGCACGGCTGGTGGCTGGTGCCGTTCACCAACGGTTACAGTTGGGGCTGGTACCTGGTGTCCTTTCTCGGCTTGCCGCTGCTGGCTTCGCTGGTCACCGGGCTGGTGGTCTACAAACGCTTCTGGAAAGGCTTTTTCCGCCCGACCCTGCGGATTCGCCACGGTGCGCGGATTTTCTGGGGCGACTTCCACCGCTTGAGCGGCATCTGGTCGATCTGGTTCATCGCGGTGATTTCCATCACCGGCACCTGGTTCCTGATCCAGGCCTTGCTGTTCGACAACCAGATTTCCATCTCCACGGAAAAGATCATTCCGGCGATGTCCCGCGAAGCGGTACCGCTTTCGCCCGATGGGTCGCCCCCGCCGCGCATCGACCTTGATCGCGCGATTGAAATCGCCACGCAGAAGATCTCCGGGCTGGAAGCCAGCTTCGTCAGCCTGCCGGGCAATGCCTACAGCCATCTGGATGTCGGGGGACGTGGTTGGTATCCACTGATGTTCCAGACCGCGACCCTCAACCCGTACACCGGCGAAATCGCCGCCTCGCGCCTGATTTCGGACCGTTCGACCCTGGAGTTCGTCACCGAGTCCATGCGCCCGCTGCACACCGGCGACTTCGGTGGCCTGTGGATCAAGCTGATCTGGGCGTTCTTCGGCCTGTTGCTGAGCATGATGGTGCTCAGCGGCTTGCTGATCTGGACCAAGCGCACGGCACTGGCCACGGCCAATGCCTTCAAGCGCAGCAACAGGACACCGCGCGGCGCCACGGCGCAGCCGGCCACCCGCAAGGAAACATCGGAGGCCAACCTGTGAGCAAAGACATTGCGGTCTCACAACCCTCGCGCCTGAGCGTGTTCTGGCACAAATGGCGCTTTCACCTGAACGTCCTGTTGCTGCTGATTCCGCTCGGTTTCATGCCCAAGTACTTCGCAGATGAAGCATTGATGCGTGGCGACAGTGGCCTGGGCGAACGCGAAGTCGGCGAAGTCCAGGTCGGCCCCTGGAGCCTGCGCCTGGCGGAGTTGCGCAACGCCGCCCCCACGCTCGATGGCCCGGCCGGCTACATGAAGGGTTTCAACGCAGCCCTGTGCGAGGCCTGTATCGGACAGGTCAAGGCCACCTACCTGCGCATCGGCAAACCCCGCAGCCTGCGCGCCGCCGGCGTGATTTTCTTCGGCACGCCGTACCGCATGGGCGCCTCACTGCCCGTCCCGGAAAAGACCACGGCCGACGCCGAGCTGTGGATCACCATGGAAGGCTGGGACGGCGCCATGCATCAGGCATCCATTCCTTTGAGCCAGGCCTCTCCCGCCACCATCGCCTGGCTGAACAAACAAGGAGGCAAACCATGATCAACCCGCTTCGTCCACTCAACACCCTGTTGCTGCTGCTCTGCGCCGGCTTCAGCGCCAGTGCCCTGGCCCACAACCCTATGTGCGAATGCAAGGCCATCGACGCCGAGCAGATCAAATGCACCGGTGGTTTTTCCGACGGCAGCGGCGCTCCCGGCGTGACCCTCGATGTGATCGGCTACGACGAAACCATTCTGGTGCCAGGCAAACTCGGAGCCGATTCGACCCTGACGTTCAAGAAACCCGGCGCCGAGTTCTACGTGCTGTTCGACGCAGGCCCCGGTCACGTGGTGGAAATCGACCAAGCGGACATCCAGGCGCCATGAATACTTCAACGACCCAAGTCGTGCGCCCGGCGGGTGCCGGCCACGAAACCCTCTACGTCCTGCTGTTGTGCCTGATGATCCTTGCGGTCGCAGGTTCGGTGGTGCTCTGGCGCGGGGAATCCCATGAGGTGAGCAGCGTCAACAGCCACCAACTGGATGCACGCCGCGATCTCAGCGCTGCCGAGCAAGGCATCTACGCCGATTTGCGGGTGACCCTGGACGAGATTCATTTGCTGCGCCAGGAACAGCAAACCCTGCCGACTCCCGAGGCCCTCGCCGACGAGGGTTTTGCCCCGTTTGCCCGGGATGCCAGCTCCGTCAGCCGTGGCAGCCATGACTGGCAATTGCTCAACGCCAAGGCCTACTTCGGCCAGAGCCAGACGCCGACGGTCGCCGGTTCATTCCTGATGCGCCTGACCGCCACCGATGACGCTCCGGACATCTGGCTCAACCGCGTCGGCACGCTCACCGCTCCGGCCGACCTCAGCGACAGCGCGCTCGAAAGCGCCGGCTGGCAACAGATCGTCGCGCAATTCGATGCCGGCGTGACCCGCCAGCACCGGCATTGACCCCTCGCCCTCACCCGAGAGAAGACCGCTTTCCCATGCCCATTTCATCTCAACGTTCTATCTTGCGTGTGCTGCTGATCGGCCTGCTGGCCTGCCTGCTGCCATCCCTCGCCAGTGCCGAGGCAGCCAAGCGCCTGCGCATCGGCATCACCCTGCACCCTTATTACAGCTACGTGGCGAACATCGTCGGCGACAAGGCCGAAGTGGTACCGCTGATTCCGGCCGGTTTCAACCCGCATGCCTACGAACCCCGCGCCGAAGACATCAAGCGCATCAGCGGGCTGGACGTGATCGTGCTCAACGGCGTAGGCCATGATGATTTCGCCGACCGCATGATCGCCGCCAGCGAAACCCCGAATGTGCCGGTGATCGAAGCCAATGAAAACGTGCCGCTGCTCGCCGCCACCGGTGTTGCCGCCCGGGGTGCCGGCAAAGTGGTGAACCCGCATACCTTCCTGTCGATCAGCGCCTCGATCGCCCAGGTCAACAACATCGCCCGGGAGCTGGGCAAGCTCGACCCGGCCAATGCCAAAACCTATACCGAGAACGCCCGCGCCTACGGCAAGCGCCTGCGCAAGATGCGCGCCGATGCCCTGGCCAAACTGACCCAGGCGCCGAACGCCGAGTTGCGCGTGGCCACGGTGCACGCTGCCTACGACTACCTGCTGCGCGAATTCGGCCTGGAAGTGACAGCCGTGGTCGAGCCGGCCCACGGCATCGAGCCGAGCCCGAGCCAGTTGAAAAAGACCATCGACCAGCTGCGTGAGCTGGACGTGAAAGTGATCTTCTCGGAGATGGATTTTCCCTCCACTTACGTCGACACCATCCAGCGCGAATCCGGCGTGAAGCTGTATCCGCTGTCGCATATTTCCTACGGCGAATACACCGCCGACAAGTACGAAAAGGAAATGACCGGCAACCTCAACACCGTCGTGCGGGCGATTCAGGAGTCGGGGGCATGACATCGAAAGAAACCATCCTGGCCGATACAGAGTCCCCTGTGGGAGCGAGCCTGCTCGCGAAGGCGTCCGGTCAGTCAGCATCATCGTTGAATGACACCCCGCTATCGCGAGCAAGCTCGCTCCCACAGGTTTTGGGACCGACTCTGGAGTTCGCCGACGTCAGCCTGACCCTCGGGCGCACGACGATCCTCGACAAGGTGACCTTCCAGGTCCGTCCCGGGAGCGTGCATGCGCTGGTCGGCCCCAACGGCGGCGGCAAGAGTTCGCTGATCAAGACCCTGCTCGGGCAAATGCCGCATCAGGGCCGCTTGAGCCTGCAGTGGTCGGCCGAGCCGGGGACCATTGGCTATGTGCCACAGGCGCTGGAGTTCGACCGGGGCTTGCCGATGACCGTCGACGATTTCATGGCCGCCATGTGCCAGCGTCGCCCGGCCTTTCTCGGCTTGAGCAAACATTACGCGGCGGCGATTGGCGAGGCCCTTGAACGGGTCGGCATGCAGGACAAGCGCAAGCGCCGCATGGGTGCATTGTCCGGCGGCGAACGCCAGCGGGTATTGCTGGCCCAGGGGCTGATTCCGCCTCCGCAACTGCTGGTGCTCGACGAGCCGATGTCGGCCCTCGATGAAGCCGGGATCCGGGTGTTCGAACGCCTGCTCGGCGACTGGCGAGCGGCGGGCATCACCGTGCTGTGGATCGAGCACGACCTGGAAGCGGTCGGGCGCCTGGCCGATCACGTCACCGGACTCAATCGCCGCGTGCTGTTCGACGCCACGCCGCAACAGGCACTGACGCCGGAGCGCCTGCTGACGCTGTTCTCGACTTACCCACGGAGCCTTGCCTGATGAGTTACGAAGCTTTTCGCCTGATGGTCCAGGGTTGGGCATCGTCGGGTTATCTGCCCGAGGCGCTGGCCTATGGATTTGTGGTCAATGCGCTGCTCGCCGGCCTGCTGATCGGCCCGGTGCTGGGCGGCCTGGGTACGCTGGTGGTGGTCAAGCGCTTCGCGTTTTTCTCCGAAGCCGTCGGCCATGCCGCGTTGACCGGCGTGGCCATCGGCATTTTGCTCGGCGAACCCTACACCGGTCCCTACGGCAGCCTGTTCGGCTACTGCCTGCTGTTCGGTATTTTGCTCAACTACCTGCGCAACCGCACCGGTCTGGCACCGGACACCTTGATCGGCGTGTTCCTCTCGGTGTCGCTCGCCTTGGGCGCCAGCCTGCTGTTGATTCTGGCGGGCAAGATCAACGTGCACATCCTGGAGAACGTGCTCTTCGGTTCGGTGCTGACGGTCAACGGCAATGACTTGCTGGTGCTGGCCATCGTCGGTTCGCTGGTGATGGCCCTGGCTTTGCCTTTGTACAACCGCATCATGCTCGCCAGCTTCAATCCGCAACTGGCGGCGGTGCGCGGGGTGGCGGTGAAGGCCCTGGATTATCTGTTCGTGATTCTGGTGACGCTGATCACCGTCGCCGCGGTGAAGGTCATCGGTGCGATTCTGGTCGGCGCGCTGCTGGTGATTCCGGCAGCGGCAGCGCGTTTGCTCAGCCAATCGCTGAAGGGCTTTTTCTGGTGTTCGGTGCTGATCGCCACCGTCAGCACGCTGTGCGGGATTCTCGCGCCGATCGTCTTCGACCTGCCGATTCCATCCGGCGCCGCGATCATCCTCGTGGCCGGTATCGTCTTCGCCCTGGCCGCCATTGCACGCGGCATCGTCCCCAGCCTGAAAGGGAACCTTGGATAAATGATTTTTTCTCTGCGCCAACTGACCCTCGCGGTGGCCCTGTGCGGGCTGGCCGCCACGACCTTCGCCGCAAACAACGGCAAACCGCTGCGCGTGCTGGCCTCTTTGCCGATCACTTATGGTCTCGGTGAAGTGCTGCTCAAAGGCACCGATGTCAGCCTCGAACGCGCCGCGCCGGCCAATCTGCCCGGCAGCCGCCAGACCGCCTACTTCACTGGCCGAGGTGCCCCGGCGCTGGCCCAGCTGGCGAAGGATGCCGATGCGGTGATCGGCCTGCGTTCACTATGGCCGGATGACCCGCTGTACCCGATCTCCCGGCGCAGCAATATCCGTATCGTCGAAGTCGATGCCGCCCGCCCGGTGGATGGCGCCCTGCCCGGCATCGCCGTGCAGCCGGGCAACAGGGTCGACGGCCTCAACAGTCAACCATGGTTTTCCAGCAACAACATGGGCCGCATGGCCGATGTGATGGCGGCGGACCTGGTACGCCTGGCTCCCGAGGCCAAGCCGAAAATCGATGCCAACCTGGCAGCCCTCAAGCAACGCTTGCTCAAGCTCAGTGCTGACAGCGAAGCGCGGCTGGCGACGACCGATAACCTCAGTGTGATGAGCCTCAGCGATCACTTCGGCTACCTGATCGGTGGGCTCAATCTGGAGCTGGTGGGGCTGGATGCGCGACCGGATGCGCAATGGACACCGGAAGCGCTCAAGGCGTTGAGCGCGATGCTCAAGGACAACGACGTGGCGGTAGTACTGCATCACCGGCAGCCGTCAGAGACGGTGAAAGCCGCGATTACTGAGGCCGGGAGTCGGTTGGTGGTATTGAGTACCGATGCTGAAGACCCGGTGGGTGAACTGGAGGGGAATGTGGACAGGGTGATCAAGGGGTTGAGCAACGGGCCTTCGGCCTAAGACCAACAGATCGCAGCCTTCGGCAGCTCCTACAGGTATTGCGCATCCTGTAGGAGCTGCCGAAGGCTGCGATCTTTTACCAGGAAGCCCGCTGATTCAAGCGGGCTTTTCAGCCGCCTGCTCATCCATCTTCTGGCGCAGGCTCAACGGACGCATGTCGGTCCAGGACTCTTCGATATAGGCCAGGCATTCCTTTTTCAGCCCGCTTTTGCCCACGGTGCGCCAGCCCTGCGGCACAGCTTTGTAATCGGGCCAGATCGAGTATTGCTCTTCATGGTTGACCACGACCTGAAAGAGGATGTCCTCGCGGTCGAATACTGAAGTCATGCTGTCTCTCCATCGATGTTGGGCGGGCTGCGCCGTGTGCGCAGCCGTTATGTAGAAGGAACGTTGCGCGGCGCGAAAAATTTACTGATCGCGGGTGGCAGCAGCCAGGGCCCGGCCGAAAATCCCGGCTACCTGATCGATTTCCGCAGCGCTGATCACCAGTGGCGGCAAGAAGCGCACCACCGCGCCATGGCGGCCACCGAGTTCCAGGATCAAGCCTCGCTTGAGGCATTCGCGCTGTACCAGGGGGGCCAGGCGGGCGAAGACCGGCGGGTGGCCTTGGGCATCCAGTGCGCCCGTCGGATCGACCAGTTCGACACCGAGCATCAAGCCACGCCCACGAATATCTCCCAGTTGCGGGAAGTCCCGTTGCAGGATGCGCAGGTGCTCGGCCAGGCGCTCGCCCATGGCGGCGGCATGCTCGCAGACCTTGTGTTCGACCAGATAACGCATCACCGCGGAACCGGCGGCCATGGCCATCTGGTTGCCACGGAAGGTCCCGGCGTGGGCACCCGGCAGCCAGGTGTCGAGCCACTCGCGGTAGACCACCACCGCCAGCGGCAGGCTACCGCCGATGGCCTTGGACATCACCACGACATCGGGAATGATCCCGGCGTGCTCAAAGGCAAACATCTTGCCGGTACGGGCGAATCCGCTCTGGATTTCATCGACGATCAGGGCGACGCCCGCCTTTTCGGTGATCCGCCGCACACCGCGCAACCAGTCCAGGTCGGCCGGGATCACCCCGCCCTCGCCCTGCACCACTTCCACGATCACCGCCGCCGGTAATTGCACCCCGGCCTCGGGGTCGTTGAGCAGGTTTTCCAGATAACTCAGGTTGGCTTTCACCCCTTGCGCACCGCCCAGCCCGAACGGGCAGCGGTAATCGTAAGGGTACGGCATGAACTGCACGCCGCTGCCGAGCAAGGCGCCCAGCGGCTTCTTCGGCCCGAGGCTGCCCATCAGGCTCAGCGCGCCCTGGCTCATGCCGTGATACCCGCCCTGGAACGAGATCACGGTGCTGCGGCCGGTGGCGGTACGCACCAGCTTCAGGGCGGCTTCCACGGCGTCGGTGCCCGTGGGACCGCAGAACTGGATCTTCGCTTCAGCGGCCAGGGCAGGCGGCAGCAGGCCGAACAGGTCCTGGACGAACTGATCCTTGACCGGGGTGGTCAGGTCCAGGGTGTGCAGCGGCAGTTCATCGGTCAGCACTTGCTGGATGGCCTGGATCACCACCGGGTGGTTGTGCCCCAGGGCCAGGGTCCCGGCACCGGCCAGGCAGTCGATGAACGTGCGGCCTTCGACGTCTTCGACGTAAATACCCTTGGCGCGCTTGAGCGCCAGGGGAATGCGTCGCGGATAGCTGCGGGCGTTTGATTCCTGCTGGCTCTGGCGGGCCAGCAGCGGTGATTCGTTGAATAGATAAAGCGTCTCGGCAGACGTCGGAGCGACCCGGGCCGGCTGATCTTCGATAAGGCTGGTAGCGACTGACATCTCTCGACCCCTCAATACGGTTTTCCTGTTCTGGAAACGCATCAGCGGGGTGGGGATTTAGAGCCCCCCAAAAAAACTGTGGGAGCGAGCCTGCTCGCGAAGGCGGTAGACCAGTCAACATTTATGTCGACTGACACTGCGCTTTCGCGAGCAGGCTCGCTCCCACATGTGTTCTGCTGTGGTGGTCACACCGGTTGCAGCGGCATCGTCAGCTCGACCCGCAAGCCGTCCGGTCGACTATCGAAATGCAGCGTGCAACCGCAACGCTGAACGATGGCCTGGACAATCGCCAGCCCCAGGCCGCAACCCGTGCTCTGGCCGTTGCGCCAGAAGCGTTGGGTCAGGTGTTGCAAATCCTCTTCGGCAATCCCCGGCCCATGGTCGCGCACCACGAACTGCACACGATTGCCGGTGGTTTCCAGGCTCAACTCCACCGTTTTGTCGACGGGAGTGTGGCGCAATGCGTTGTCGAGCAAGTTGCGCAGCGCGGCGATCGACAGCACGGCGGGCATTTGTACCGGCGCAGCGGAGACCTTGCCCGGCGCCTGAAACCTGATGCGCTGGCGATCACCGCTCGCCGCATCCTGGATCGCCAGTTTTGCCACTTGCTCGGCGTTGCACTGCACACCGTCGTCAAACGACAGGCTGCCCTCGACCCGCGCCAGCAACAGCAATTGCTCGAGGGTGCGGTGCATGCGATCCGCCCCTTCTTCGGCGCGCGCCAGGGATTGGTCCCGGGCGCTACCGTCGGTCATGCGCGCCACTTGCAGGTGGGTCTTGATTGCAGTCAGCGGACTGCGCAACTCGTGGGCCGCGTCACCGGTCAGGCGACGTTCGCGCTCGATGGTCTTGCCGATGCGCTGGAGCAACTGGTTCTGGGTTTCCAGCAAGGGTTGCAACTCGCTGGGCAATGGCTGGATCTGCAAGGGTTCCAGGGAGTCGGCGCTGCGGCGCATCAAGGCGTCGCGCATGCGGTTGAGCGGCGCCAGCCCCTGGCCGATGCCCAGCCAGAGCAGGCACAGGCAACCGAGCAGCGCCACGCCCACCGGTACCGAAGCGGCCAGCAGGATCGACATGTTCAACGCCTCACGCTCGATCTGCCGGTCGGCGGTGGTGATGCGCAGATCACCCCGGGCCAGTGTGAAACTGCGCCACGGCGCGCCGTCGATCATCTGATCGTGAAAACCCAGCTTCTCGGCCTCCAGGGTCTGCTGCGGATCGGTGTGGCTGCGGGCAAGGATTTCACCGCGCAGCGAGCTGACCTGGCACGCCATGCCACCCGGTATGTTCAGTTGTTCGGCGCTGAAGTGGGTGCCCTCGCCCTTGCTCGGCACGGGCGGCAGTTGCTCCATCAGGCCGGCGACCATGCGTGCCGACGCCACCAGGCGCTGGTCGAGGGAAAACATCATTTGATTGCGCAAATCGCTGAGCATCCAGGCCGCAGCCAGGGCCCAGATCAGCGCAAACGCGGCGCCGAGCGTCAGGCTCAGGCGCAAACGCAGACTCATCACTTCGATTCTTCTCCGCCATCAGCCGGCCCCAGGCGATAACCCAGGCCGCGCACGGTCTCGACAATGCCATTGCCGAGCTTGCGCCGCAGGTGATGGATATGGACGTTGAGGGCGTTGCTTTCCAGTTCGTCGTTGAAACCGTAGACGCTGTCCTTCAGTTGCTCGGTGGACAGCACCCGGCCACGGTTATGCAACAAGGCTTGCAACAGCGACTGCTCGCGACGCGAGAGGTCCACCGGCTGGCCAGCGAGTGTGGCTTCGCGGCTGCTCGGGTCGTAGGTCAGGGCGCCGTGTTCGATCAGGTTGACGCTGCGCCCCGCCACCCGTCGTAACAGCGTGTGCAGGCGCGCAGCAAGTTCGCGCAGGTCGAAGGGTTTGAGCAGGTAATCATCGGCACCGGCTTGCAGGCCATCGACGCGGTCGGTGACCGAATCCCGCGCGGTGAGGATCAAAACCGGCAACTCCAGGCCCTGATGGCGCAATTGCTGCAGCAGCTTGAGGCCGTCTTCGTCCGGCAAGCCGAGGTCGAGCACCATCACGTCGAACTCGGCCACCTTGAGCATCGCCCGAGCAGCGGACGCCGTAGCCACGTGCTCCACGGTCAGGCCCTGGGCGGTCAGGCCGGCGACGATGCCGCTGGCGATCAGCTCATCGTCTTCGCAAACCAGTACGTGCATGGGGAGCCTCGTAGAAATAAAGCTGATTAAGCCTTTGACCGATTAAGCCGACATTATGCCGCAGAGGCCTTCGCCACAAGACCGGGACGGTTAATCATCGGTTAATCGCCACACGCCACTGTGCACCTCACTCGTACCGGGCAAAGGCTTATCCATGCATCGTCTGTTTTTACTGTTTACCCTTTTGATCGCGGGCCTGGCCCAGGCGGGAACCAATCCGTTCGACACCAAACCTGAATTTCTCCCGGTTGATAAAGCCTTCACCTTTACCTCTGAACGCCTGGAATCCGGTGAAACCCAGCTCTATTGGCAGATCACCGAGGGCTACTACCTGTACCAGAAACGCTTGAAGTTCGACGGATTGCCTGTCGGGCAGCATCCTGCGCTGCCGGAAGGTGAAACCCACAGCGACGAGTTTTTCGGTGAACAACAAGTCTACCGCCAGGGTCTGGAACTGAAGATACCGGCGGGTGCCAGCGGCCAGGTCAAGGTCAGTTACCAGGGTTGTGCCGATGCCGGTTTGTGTTACCCACCGCAAACCAGGATCGTGGACCTGGGCAATACCAACGTGCAGGGCGCGGCCAACGAAGCACCGGACCAGGCGCTGGCCAGCGGCCTGCAACAACGGGCGCTGGGCTGGAGCCTGCTGGTGTTCTTCGGTCTGGGCCTGCTGCTGGCCTTCACCCCTTGCTCGCTGCCGATGCTGCCGATTCTGGCCGGGCTGATCGTTGGCAGCGGCGCCTCGCCCAAGCGTGGTTTCGCCCTGGCCGGCAGTTACGTGGTCAGCATGGCGCTGGTATATGCAGCGATGGGTGTCCTGGCCGCCTCCCTGGGGGCGAACCTGCAAGCCTGGTTGCAGAATCCCTGGCTACTGGGCAGTTTCGCGGCGATTTTCGTGTTGCTGGCGCTGCCGATGTTCGGCTACTTCGAGCTGCAACTGCCAGTGGCCGTGCGGGATCGACTGGAAAACGTTTCGCGTAATCAGCGCGGCGGAAGCCTGGTCGGCGCGGGTGTGCTGGGTGCGTTGTCGGGGTTGTTGGTCGGCCCGTGCATGACCGCCCCACTGGCCGGCGCGCTGCTGTACATCGCGCAAAGCGGTAACGCGTTGCATGGCGGATTGATTCTGTTCGCCCTGGGCATCGGCATCGGTGTGCCGCTACTGTTGCTGGTGACCGTTGGCAATCGCTTCATGCCCAAGCCGGGCGCGTGGATGAACCTGGTCAAAGGCATTTTCGGCTTCCTGTTCCTCGCCACGGCGTTGCTGATGTTGCGCCCGGTGCTGGATGAGTCGTTATGGGTCGGCCTGTGCGGGGCGTTGTTGTTGATTGCGGCGTACAGTGCCTGGAAACAGTCGGATGGCTTCGGTCGCATTGCTCAACTGTTCGGTGCCAGCTCGTTGCTGCTCGGCTTGTGGGGCAGTCTGTTGATGATCGGTGCGGCCGGCGGCAGTGATGATCTGCTCAAGCCGTTACAGGTCTTCCGCGCCTCCAATTCCGCCGTCGCTGCCATGCCCACCGGCCACGACGCCTTCACTACGATCAAGGACCCGGTTGCGCTGCAAAGGGAGCTCGATGTGGCGCAGGCTCAGGGCCAGTGGGTGCTGCTGGATTACTACGCCGACTGGTGCGTGTCGTGCAAAGTCATGGAGAAGCAGGTGTTTGGCAAACCCCAAGTGCTTGAAGCCTTGAGCGATGTACGCTTGCTCCGCCTGGACGTCACCGCCGACAATGCCGCCAGCCGCGAGTTGCTCGGCCGTTACAAAGTGCCAGGACCACCGAGCCTGCTGTGGATTGGCGCTGACGGTGAAGAACGGCGCAGCCAGCGCATCACCGGCGAGGTCGATGCCGATACCTTCCTGCAACGCTGGATCACCACCCGAGACGCCCGTTGATGCTGACCTTCACTCTCGGCACCTTTGCCATCGCGCTCAATCACCTGCTGCTGATCAGTGCGCTGGCGCTGGCCACTTTTGTCGGCTGGCGGGTGGCCAAGCGTGGCGGAGAAAACCCCGAGTCCGCGCTGTTCAGCCTGTTCCTGCTGGGCATGCTGGCGGCCCGGATCGGTTTCGTGGCGGTCTATTGGGCGCACTACCGCAATGATCCGTGGCAGATCATCGACCTGCGCGATGGCGGTTTTCTCGCCTGGCCGGGGGTGATTTTCGTGCTGCTCGCCACGCTGTATCGCGGCTGGCGTCGCCCGGGTCTGCGCCGCCCACTGGGCTTTGGCGCGGCCAGCGGCCTGGCGTTCTGGTTGTTGGCAACGTTCTCCCTGTCGATTTATGAACAAGGCACACGCCTGCCGGAAATCGCCCTGCGCAACGCCGCCGGTGAAACCGTGCAACTGGCCGACTACAAGGGCGGCCCGTTGGTCATCAATCTCTGGGCCACCTGGTGCCCGCCGTGCCGCCGGGAAATGCCGGTGCTGGAAAGCGCCCAGCAACAACGTCCGGACCTGACGTTCCTGTTCGTCAACCAGGCGGAAAGCATGCAAAGCGTCGCGACCTTTCTGGAAACCCAGGGCCTGAGCCTGTCCAACGTGCTGTTCGACGGCGGCGGGCGACTGAGCCAGGCCGTCGGGTCCATGGCATTACCGACTACGCTGTTCTACAGCCCCGAAGGTCGCCTGCTTGGCAGCCATCTGGGTGAGCTGTCAAACGCCAGCCTGGCTCGCGCACTGGAAAACTTCGACACCGTACCCGCCACCTCTTCAAGGAAACTGCCATGCCCCGCCTCCGCCACCTGCTGACCCTGAGCCTCGGTGCTGCCCTATTGCACCTGCCATCGGTGCAGGCCGAAGAGTTGCCCGATGCGATCAGGAAAATCGAGGCCAAGGGCGCGAAAATCGTCGGCCAGTTCGACGCCCCTGACGGCTTGCGCGGGTATGCCGCGCAATATCAGGGCCGCGGCATGGCGCTGTACCTGACACCGGACGGTAAACACGTGCTGCTGGGCAACCTGTACGACGCCGAGGGCAATGACCTGAGCAGCGCGCCATTGCAAAAACTGGTGTACGCGCCGATGGCCAAGGAAGTCTGGGCCAAGTTCGAAACCAGCAACTGGATCGGTGACGGCAAGAAGGATGCGCCGCGCGTGGTGTACCTGTTCAGTGACCCGAACTGCCCGTACTGCAACATGTTCTGGGAACAGGCCCGGCCGTGGGTCAAGGCCGGCAAGGTGCAGTTGCGCCACATCATGGTGGGCATCATCCGCGAAGACAGCCCGGGAAAATCCGCCGCACTGCTTGCCGCCAAAGACCCGGAAAAAGCCCTGCAGGATCACGAAGCCGCCGGCAAGGGCAGCTCGCTCAAGGCCTTGAAGGAAGTGCCGCCAGCGATTCAGGCAAAGTTCGCGGCCAACATGCAATTGATGGAAGAGCTGGAGTTACAGGCGACCCCGGCGATTTTCTACATGGACGACAAGGGTAATCTGCAACAACAGCAAGGCGCGCCTTCGCCGGACAAGCTGGTGAAGATTCTCGGGCCGAAGTAAGCAGGATCAAAAGATCGCAGCCTTCGGCAGCTCCTGCAGGGCTGCGATCTTTTTTCGAAAACCCTACGCCGGATTGCGCTCAGCCAAAAACTCCAGCAGCGCCTGGGTGACAAACTGCGGATTCTCCAGACTGGAAATATGCCCCGCCTCCGGCACCAGCACCCACGGGCAGCCGATCAACTCAGCCATTTCACGGGCTTCCTCAGGCGGACGCGGAATGTCCTGATCACCGCACATCACCAGAGTGCTGGCAGCGTCCAGCTCGCCCAGCCGGTTCATACAGTCATCACGACCAAAGGTAATGCGCCCCATCGGCACGATGCTTTCACGCAGGCGATCGGCGGGCAAGGCAGCCAACGCAGCACGGAAGTTCCGATACAGCGCCGATTGCGGGTCGATACCGGGGCGAAAGAAGATCGGCACCACGATATCCAGCAGCGCAGGAGTGATGACACCCGCCTCTTCGATCTGCTTCAACAGTGAAAAGTAATACTGGCGGGTCGGCTCAGGTTCCGCGCCGACGTAGGTGTCCATCAGCACCAGCCCGTTGATCCGGTGTGCAGCCGATAAGGCCAGGCGCGTTCCCCACATGCCACCGACCGACAAACCGACCAGCGTGGCCCGCTCGATGTCCAGATGATCGAGCAAGACCAATGCCTGACGCGCCAGGTCATCCAGCGATTCAGTGCCGACAGGCAACGGCCCGGATTGACCGTGCCCCCACAGGTCCAGGGCTATCACACGATACTGTTGCGCCAGCGCGGCAATCTGCGGCGCCCACATGCCCTGGTCCCACAGGTAACTGCCGGCCAGCAGCACCGCCGGGCCGGTGCCTTGATCGATATAGTGAAGGGCTTGTCCATCTATCGTTACGAAGGGCATCGACTGTCTCCGCGGGAAAAATTGAACCGGAAGACTGAGTGGCTGACCGGTCGCAGTCAATCGCCAGAATGTATGCGTTTGTATAAGCGCCATCGCGGGCAGGCGCTCGGAGCCATCGATCGGAATCACCTTTTTTCGCCAGTAAAACTGTCAACTCTGACAGTAGCCGCCACCCTGTTTCGAGTGCATACCTAACCACTGCCAAAATCGCCGATGTAGCGACAGGAGTGGTTACCGTGGCTAAAAAAAAGTCGCCGGAATTGCCGTACCCCAAAGTCAAGTACGCAACCAGTGAGAATCTGCTCTATCCCCTGGATGCCATGAATGGCACCAAGGTCACCGTTTCCTTTGAAGGCATGAGCAAAAGACACAGGATTCAATTGCATTGGGACGGGCCATCAGGGGCAGGCAGGCCAACACTGCCGGTTGTCAATGGCCGTGCCAGTGGCAGTGTGGGGATTCCGATCGATGCGTCAGTCCTCGGTGCCTGTGTCGGTAAAACCATTCCCGTTTGGTACACCGCGACACTGAACGATCAGACGCAAGAGTCTTACCGACTGGAACTGACGGTCGAAATGATTGAACCCGAGCACCTGCCAGCACCTGAATTTTGTGATCTGGAATTGGTTGAAGGCGATTGGTGGCTGGACATGCGTTGGTTTCCCGGCAATGCCCGGATCGCCCTGCCCAAGTGGCCCCTCATTGCCGCCGGACAGCGCTTGTGGATTCTGGCTGTAGGCAATGAACACCTGATTGGCAACTACCGTTTCGCGTGGGTAATGGAAAACCACGTCGTGACAACTCAGGAAGCCGAGTCTGGAGGTGAATTTGAACTGGAGCTCTCGCGCACCTGGCTGGCCGGTTGTGAGGACTATTCCTCCGTCACCTTGAATGTGGCCGTGACGTTCGACGGTGCACCCGGAACACCGCCGGTAGATCCTTCGGTCTCCCTCTTGCCGGAAAACGGCCATGAGCTGCTTCACACCACGGCCAAGCTACGGGTGACTGAAATTGAGGCGTTCGATGACTTTGAAAGCTATCCAAAAAAGGAGTTTCTCAGACCTGGCAGTACTATCGACACACGTTTTTTAAAGCTCGAACTGCCTCGAGACTCTCACACGGGCATCGGGCTCCATGTCGTGCGAACACCCTCCGAAAACTTTCCGGAAATGCTCAAGGGGCAGGCGTTGGCGCTGTGCTGCGCAGGCGCACTAGAACAATTGCGGCGAGCACGCTTACTGCTCAAGTGGAAGTGCAGCCGCATCAGGTTTGCCTACGCGACAACCGGCGAGGGTGCGACCTTCAGGTTCATGGGCGAGGGTGATGTATTGCTTGAGGAGCGCTGGGTGAAAAGCCGGACCTGGGTGAATTTTCAGGCCCCGCAAGGTCACCTGCTCCATTACATCGAAGTGGAAAGTTTAATGCACGGATCTATCGATAACCTGACCATCTGGCATAAGGGAGACCCCAATCCCGTCTGAGCATCCGACGGTACGCCGATGCAGCCTGCATCGACGTACCGTCAGCGTGACCCGTTCAACGGTGATGGAGATCTACAACCCCTCCAGCTCCGCCATCAGGTCATTCAAGCGATCCACCTTCTCCTCGGTGATCTCACTGGCCGCCAATCCGTCGATGTACCCGGCCAATTCCTCCACCGTGCTGCACTCGAACATCGCCCGCAACGGCACGTCCCGTTGCAGGGTTTTCTGCACTCGTGAGGCGATCTGCGTGGCCAGCAGCGAATGCCCGCCCAGTTCGAAGAAGTTGTCGCGAACACCCACCTTCTCGACCTTCAGTACCTCAGCCCAAATGTCCGCCAGGGTCTGCTCCAGATCATTGCGCGGCGCCTGGTAATCCTGGCTCTGCATTTGGCCGATCTCCAGCGCCGGCAGGGCCTTGCGGTCCAGCTTGCCATTGGCGTTGAGCGGCATCTTGTCCAGCCAGAGCCAATGCAGCGGCACCATGTATTCCGGCAGTTCGGCGCGCAGGCGTTGCTTGATCCGCTCCAATCCCTCGGCCGGACTCAACGCAACCTCCGTCGCCACCAGATAGCCCACCAGATGCTTGCCGTTCGCCCCTTCCTGCACACCCACCGCCGCATCGCGGACTTCCGGTTGTTCATGCAGGCGAGCCTCGATTTCACCCAGCTCGATGCGGTAGCCGCGAATCTTCACCTGATGGTCGATGCGCCCCACGTACTCCAACACGCCGTCGCTGCGACGGCGGGCCAGGTCGCCGGTGCGATACAGACGTTCACCCGGCGCGCCGAACGGGTTCGGCACAAACACCGGAGCCGTGCGCAGCGGATCGCTGACATAACCGCGCCCGACCCCGGTGCCGGCGACGCACAGTTCACCCACGGCACCCAGCGGTACCAGTTCCAGTGCCCCATCGAGCACATACAACAGGTTATTGTCGGTCGGCGTACCGATCGGCAAATAGCTGCCGCGGGTCGAGACCAGGTCGACACGGAAGAACGCCACATCATCCGAGCACTCCGCCGGACCGTAGGCATTCACCAGGCCGATCTGCGGATAGCGCAACAACCATTGATGCGCCAGCTCCGGCGGCATCGCCTCACCGGTCGGCAGCATCCAGCGCAGGCCGTCGAGGCTCATGCGCTCCTGGGCGAGCATGCCCTGGATCAGCGATGGCACGCTTTCAAGCACGGTGATGCCCTGGGCTGCAACATGCGCCAGCAAACCCTGCGGATCGTGGGCGATGGTGTTCGGCACGATGTCCACCCGTGCGCCGAACAGCGGTGCGGCGAGGAACTGCCACACGGAAATGTCGAAGCTTTGCGAGGCGGTCTGGGCGATCACGTCGGCGTCGCTCAGGTTCAGGTACGGCACTTTGCTCAATTGGTTATTGAGCATGCCGCGCTGCTCGACCATCACGCCTTTGGGCAAACCGGTGGATCCGGAGGTGTAGATCACATAGGCCAGGTTGTCCGCACTGCTGTAGATGCCGGGATTGTCCGCCGACAGCGCAAGGGCCTGGACCTCCTCCCAGACCAGCAGCCGTGGCCGGCTGGCGCAGCCGAACTCGTCGAGCAAGGCCTGCGCCTGTTCACGGCACGCTTGTGTGCACACCAGCAGTGGCGTGCGGCTCAGTTCGATGATCCGGCTCAGACGCTGGCTCGGCAGGCCCGGGTCCAGCGGCAGGTAACCCGCGCCGGCCTTGAAGCTGCCGATGATCATGCCGAGCAAGTCGAGACTGCGTTCGGCCAGCAATGCCACCGGTTGATCGCGCCCGACACCGGCGGCGATCAACGCATGACCGAGACGGTTACTGCGCTGGTTCAGCTCCAGATAACTGTACTGCCGATCAAGGCAACTGGCGGCAATCCGCTGCGGGTGGCGGACGACCTGCGTTTCAAACAATGAAACGTAACTCTGCTCCAGCGGATATTCGTGTTCGCTCCGGTTGCAGCCATGGAGGAGGAAGTCCTGCTCCTCGGCCCCCAGCAACGGCAGGTCGGCCATGTCACCATGGAAACCTTCCACTAGCGCCAGCAGCAAACGCTTGAACTCGCCGAGCATGCGCTCGACCGTGGCTTCATCGAAGTAGCGCTGGTCGTAGGACAGGTGCAAGCCCAGGTCATCACCCGGATAGCACACGGCCGTCAGCGGGAAGTTGGTGTGGGTCCGGCCCGAATCCGAGGTCGCGTTGAGGCTCTGCGCATGGTCCAGCACCGAGACTTCCACCGGGGCGTTTTCGAACACGAACAGGCTGTCGAACAGCGGCTGGCCTTTGGGCAACTCGCTTTGCTCCTGGATGTTCACCAGCGGCAGGTATTCGTATTCACGCAGTTGCATGTTGCTGTCGAGCAGACCGCTGAGCCACTGGCGCACGCTGCATCGCTGACCGTCCTCGGGCATCTTCACCCGCAGCGCGATGCTGTTGATGAACAGGCCGACGGTGCGCTGCATCTGCGGCATCTCCACCGGACGCCCGGCCACGGTGACGCCGAACAGCACGTCGCGATCACCGCTCAAGCGCCGCAGCACCAGCGCCCACGCCGCCTGGGCGAAGGTGTTGATGGTCAACTGATGGGCCTGGGCCAGTTCGCGCAATTGCGCACCGTCACGGGCATCGAGCCGGGTGTAGCGGTCGCCAACGATCATGCCGCCACTGTCGCCGGCATGTTCACGCAGGAACGGCCGGTCGCTCGGGATCGGCGTGGTCCGCTCAAACCCCTGCAGATTGGTTTTCCACCATTGCCGCGCTTCGTCCAGGCTCTGGCGTTGCAGCCAGCCAATGTAGTCGCGATAACGCGACACAGGCCCAAGCTGCGCTTCCCGGCCTTCGCCGAGGGCGCTGTAGATCTCGAAGAAATCGTTCATCAGCAGCGACCGGCACCAGGCATCGATGAGGATGTGGTGGTTGCTCATCATGAACCAGTAGCGCGCTGCGCCGACGCGGATCAGACGCAAGTGGAACGGCGCCTGGTTGAGCAGATCGAACCCGGCCTCGCGTTCGGTCCTGAGCAAGGTTTGCAGCTTCGGCTCTTGCTCGACTTCGGCGATATCACGCCAGTCGAGGTACTCGATCGGTGTGCTGCCCGGTTTGTGGATCACCTGCAGCATGTCCGCGCCGACGTTCCAGCAGAACGACGCGCGCAATGCTTCGTGGCGGGCGACGACGGCTTGCCAGGCCTGGGCGAAACGCTGCGGATCCAGCTCGCTGTTGATGCGGTAGCGGTCCTGCATGTAGTACAGGCCGGTGCCCGGCTCCAGCAAGGTGTGCAACAGCATGCCTTCCTGCATCGGGGTCAACGGGTAGACGTCTTCGATAACGGCGGCCGGGACTGGCAGCGCATCCAGTTGCGTCTGATTGAGTTGCGCCAGCGGGAAGTCCGACGGCGTCAGGCCACCGGCGTCGTCGCGCAGGCAATGCTCGATCAGACTGCTCAACTCACCGACGTAGGCATCGGCCAACTCGCCGATGGTTGACGGATCGAAGCGTTCGGCGCTGAACGTCCAGCGCAATACCAGTTCACCGCCATACACCTGGCTGTCGACGCTCAGCTCGTTGGGCAACGGTGCATGGGCATCGTGGGCCGCGCCGATGGCTTCATCCAGTGGATGGAACAGCGCGTCCGCACCGAAGCTCTGGTCGAACTGGCCGAGGTAGTTGAAGGTAATCGGTGCCTGCGGCAACGCCGCCATGCTGTGGCGACTCGGCTCATCGGCGAGGTAACGCAGCACGCCATGACCCAGGCCCTTGTGCGGCACGGCACGCAGCTGCTCCTTGATCGCTTTGATCGAGGCCCCCTGCCCGGCGGCTTCTTCGATATTCGACGGCGTCAGGCGCAGCGGATAGGCACTGGTGAACCAGCCCACCGTGCGGGTCAGGTCGATGTCGTCGAACAGCGCTTCGCGGCCGTGACCTTCCAGCTGGATCAGCGCCGATGGTTGACCGCTCCAGCGGCAAAGCACACGGGCCAAGGCGGTCAACAGCAAGTCGTTGACCTGGGTGCGATAGGCACTTGGCGCCTGTTGCAGCAACTGCCGCGTACGCTCGCTGTCGAGACGCACGCTGACGGTTTGCGCATGACGGTTTTGCCGCCCGCCTTGAGGGTGATCGCAGGGCAAATCGGCACTTGGCCCGGCCAGTTGCGCCTGCCACCAGCCCAGCTCTTCGCGCAGGGACTCGCTGCCGGCGTAGGCTTGCAAGCGTGCGGCCCAGTCCTTGAAGGCGCTGGTTTTCGCCGGCAGTCTCACCGACTGCTGCGCGTCCAGTTGGCGATACACGGTTTGCAGGTCATCCAGCAGCACCCGCCACGACACACCGTCCACCACCAAGTGGTGAATGGCGATGAACAAGCGTTGCTGGCCTTCAGGGCCATCGACCAGCAACACACGCAGCAAGGGTCCCTGTTCAAGGTCGAGACTGCGCTGGGCATCGGCGAACAAGGCCGCGCATTTATCCATGGACGAAACACGCACTTGCCACAACACCGGCGCATCGGAAATCGGCTGGTGCAAAGCCTGCCACTGGCCGGCATCCTGGCCAAAGCGCAGGCGCAAGGCGTCGTGCTGTTCGATCACCGCCAGCAACGCTTGCTCCAGGCGATGAGATTCCAGCACCACCGTCGGTTGCAACAACAACGCCTGGTTCCAGTGTTGGCGTTGCGTGATATCGGTGTCGAAGAACCAGTGCTGGATGGGTGTCAGGCGCGACTCGCCTATGATCAAGCCCTGTTCGGCATTGACCTGCTCGCTGCGGGTGGCCACGGCGGCGAGGGTCTGCACGGTCTGGTGCTGGAACAGGTCGCGAGGGCTGAAGTGAATGCCCTGCTGCCGCGCCCGGCTGACCACCTGGATCGACAGGATCGAATCGCCGCCCAGTTCGAAGAAGTTATCGTTGAGACCGACCTGCTCGACGTTCAGCACTTCGCACCAGATCTGCGCCAGCGTGACTTCGAGCTCGTTGCTTGGCGCCACATAGTCTTGGCGATTCAGCTCCGGGTCCGGTGCCGGGAGCGCACGGCGGTCGAGTTTACCGTTGCCGGTCAACGGCATGCTCGCCAGCAGGATCAGGTGCGTGGGCACCATGTAGTCCGGCAGTTGCGATTTCAGATGCGCCTTGAGGGCTTCGCGCAATATCGATTGCTGCGCTTCGCCCTGTTCGGCGACCTCCGTCACCAGATAGCCGACCAGTTGTTTGCCGCTCGGTGCGTCAAGCGCCAGCACGACCGCCTCACGGACCGAATCATGGTCCAGCAGGCGGGTTTCGATTTCACCGAGCTCGATGCGGAATCCGCGAATCTTCACTTGATGGTCGATGCGTCCAAGGTACTCCACCAGGCCATCGGCACCCTGGCGCACCAGGTCACCGGTGCGATAGATACGCCCGCCATCGGCGGCAAACGGATCGACCACAAAGCGCTCCGCTGTCATGCCCGGACGCTGGTGATAACCCTGGGCCAGGCCCGCGCCACCGACGTACAACTCGCCCGTCGCGCCTTGCGGCACCAAGGCCAGGTCGGCGTCGAGAATGTAGGCCACGCGGTCGCCGATCACACTGCCGATCGGTACGCTGCCGGCGCCCTCTTCCAGCACTTCAGGCGCAAGGCTGGCCAGCGGCATGACCACGGTTTCGGTCGGGCCGTAGGCGTTGAAGAACCGGCTCGGCTTGAACGCTGCACGAATGCGTGCCAGGTGCTCACCGGTCAGCGCTTCGCCGCCGGTGATGATCATGCGCACCGGCAGGGTCTGGTCCCGGGTCGCCAGCCATTGCGCCAACTGGCTGCCGTAGCTCGGCGTGAAACCGAGTACGTTGATCTGATGACGACGGATCAGGCCGCAGATTTCTTCCGCGTCCCACTGCCCTTGCGCTCGCAACACCACGTGCGCGCCGCTGAGCAGAGGCACCAGCAAACGCTCGGTGGCGGCGTCGAAGTTGATCGAATAGAAGTGCAGTTCGCAGTCGTCGGGGCGCATGCCGAAACGCTCGATCACCGCGCGGCAATGCATGGCGATTTCACCGTGGGACACCACCACGCCTTTCGGTTTCCCGGTCGAGCCCGAGGTGTAGATCAGGTAGGCCTGATGCTGCGCCAGACTGATCGGCGGCAGCTCGCTGGCCGGGAAACTGGCCAGCGCAGCGGCGTCCTCTTCAAGACACCAGCGGCCGACGGTCGCCGGCAACTCGCCCAGGGCCTTGAACATCGCCGCATCGCTGAGCAGCAAACCGATGCCGCTGTCTTCGATCATGTAGTGCAAGCGGTCCAGCGGGTATTCCGGATCCAGCGGCACATAGGCGCCGCCCGCCTTGAGGATCGCCAACAGGCCGACCACCATTTCCAGCGAACGCTCGAGTGCCAGGCCCACACGAACCTGCGGTCCGACACCTCGCTCGCGCAGCATCCAGGCCAGGCGGTTGGCGCGGCTATCGAGTTCGGCGTAGCTCAGGGTCTGCCCGGCGAAGGTCAGGGCCGGCGCATCCTGGCGCACCAGGGCTTGCTCGGCGAACAGGTGATGGATGCACTGATCCAGCCGATGTTCGCCCGCCTCGACGCCGAGGCTGTCGAGCAGTAGCTGTTGCTCGCCGGACGCCAGCAGCGGCAGTTCGCTCAAGCGTTGTTGCGGATCGGCAATCAGCGCCTCCAGCAGGTTGCGCCAATGCCCGGCCATGCGGGCGATGCGCGGTTCGTCGAACAGATCGGTGCTGTAGGTCAGGCAGCAGCCCAGGCGATGGTCGAGGTCGGTGACTTCCAGGTTGAGGTCGAACTTGGTCGCGCGGGCATCGTTGGCCAGGTACTCGACCGTCATGCCGGCCAGGGTGCGGCTTTGCTGGAACTCCCAGCGCTGCACGTTGCACATCACCTGGAACAACGGGTTGTAGGCCGCACTGCGCGGCGGTTGCAAGGCTTCCACCAGATGATCGAACGGCAGGTCCTGATGGGACTGGCCTTCGATCACGGTGTGGCGCACCTGCTCGAACAGCTCGCCGACAGACATCTGCCCGTCGAGCTGGCAGCGAAGCACCTGGGTGTTGAGGAATGCGCCGATCAGCCCCTCGCTTTCCGGACGAATGCGGTTGGCCACAGGCGCGCCGATGCGCAAATCAGTCTGGCCGCTATAGCGGTACAGCAGGGTCGCCAGTGTGGCGGTCATGGTCATGAACAGGGTCAGGCCGTGTTGTGCATTGAAGGCACGGACCCGTGCCGCGAGCTCGTCGCTCAGGTCAAAACGATACAGCTCACCCTGATGGCTTTGTACCGGCGGACGCGGACGGTCAGCAGGCAACTCCAGCAACGGATGCTCATGGCCCAGTTGCGTGGTCCAGTAATCGAGCTGACGCTGACGCTCGCCCGACTCCAGCCACTGACGCTGCCACACGCTGTAATCCAGGTATTGCACCGGCAACGGCGCGAGCGGCGACTCACGGTCGTCGACAAAGGCTTCGTACAGCGCGCTGAGTTCCCGGGCAAAGATGTCCATCGCCCAGCCTTCGGTGACGATGTGGTGCAGGGTCAGAACGAAGTAGTGTTCCTGCTCGCCGGTCTTGACCAGGCACGCACGCAACAGCGGTCCGGTTTCCAGATCAAACGGCTGGTGTGCTTCGTCGTCGGCCAGTTGCTGGACCTGCCATTCGCGACCTTCGGCATCCAGCGCGGTGAAATCCTTCCACGCCATGCGCACGCGGGTCTGCATGTGCACCTGCTGGCGAGCGACACCGTCAACGCTCGGGAACGTCATGCGCAGGGTTTCATGGCGCATGATCAAGGCTTGCAGCGCCGCTTCGAAACGCGCGACATCCAGCACGCCGCGCAGCCGCGCCATGCCGCCGACGTTGTAGGCCGGGCTGTCCGGCTCCATCTGCCAGAGGAACCACATGCGCTGCTGGGAATAGGACAGCGGCACCGCCTGGCTGCGGTCGATTGTTTCAATCGGCGGCTGTTTGTTGGTGCTGCCGCTGGCCTGGATCAAGCGGACCTGTTCGGCAAATGCACCCAGTTCGCTGTGTTCGAACAGCGTCCGCAGCGGCAACTCGACGTCACAGGCCTGACGGGTGCGGGAGATGATTTGCGTGGCCAGCAGCGAGTGGCCACCGAGGGCAAAAAAATCATCGCGCAGGCCGACTGGCGTCAGGCCCAGCACTTCGCGCCAGATGCCGGCGATCTGTTGCTCCAGTTCGGTGACTGGCTCAACGTGTTCGCGAACCTGCCACTGCGGTTCCGGCAAGGCGCGACGGTCGAGTTTGCCGCTCGGGCCGAGGGGCATCTGGTCCAGACGCATCAGCTGGGCCGGGACCATGTATTCCGGCAGCTGCGCCGTCAGCGCCGCTTTCAGGCGGGTCGTTTGAGCATCGATGGACTCAGCAGTGTCAGTGGGGGTGAAGTAACCGACCAGTTGTCCACCCGCCGCCGTTTCGCGCACCAGCACCACCGCTTGAGCGACACCCTCCTGCGCCAGCAGACGGGCTTCGATTTCCTGCGGTTCGACACGGAAGCCGCGCAGCTTGACCTGCTGATCGAGGCGACCGAGATACTCGATCACGCCATCGCCAGTCCAGCGTGCACGATCACCGGTGCGGTACAGACGCGCGCCGTGCTCGCCCAATGGATCGACGACAAAACGTTCGGCCGTCAGGCCCGGACGGCCCAGATAGCCACGCGCCAGACCGCTGCCACTGATGCACAACTCACCCGGCACACCGGCCGGCACCGGATTGAGCTCGCTGTCGAGCACGCGGCAGATCACATTGCCCAGTGGCCGGCCAATCGGCGAGCGTTCGCCATCGGCGCTGGAGCACTGCCAATGGGTGACGTTGATCGCGGTTTCGGTTGGGCCGTAGCGGTTGTGCAACTGTACGGCCGGCAGTTGCGCCAGCACGCGGTTGCGCAGCTCCGCAGGCAAGGCTTCGCCGCCGGAGAATACGCGGCGCAGGCTGGTGCATTGTGCGCTGAGCGGTTCGTCGATGAACAACGAAAGCAGCGGCGGCACGAAGTGCAGCGTGGTCACGCCGTACGCTTGCACAAGCTGCGCGATGCGATGGGGATCGCGGTGTTCGCCGGGGCCGGCAAGCAACAGGCGACTGCCGGTGATCAGCGGCCAGAAGCACTCCCACACCGACACGTCGAAACTGATCGGCGCCTTTTGCATCAACACGTCGGTTTCGTTCAACTGATAGGTTTGCTGCATCCATTGCAGGCGCTCGGCCAGCGCCGCGTGGGTGTTGCCCACGCCTTTGGGTTGGCCGGTCGATCCCGAGGTGTAGATCACATAGGCGAGGTTATCGCCTTGCAGATGCAGGCCAGGCGCCTGGCTTGGCCAGTTGTCCAGGTGCAAGGTGTCCATGGCGATCACACTGACGCCCTGGCTGGCCGGCAAGCGATCGAGCAACCCGGTTTGCGTCAGCAGCAATTCGACACCGCTGTCGCTGAGCATGTAGGACAGGCGCTCGGCCGGGTAGTCCGGATCCAGCGGTACATAGGCACCACCGGCCTTGATGATCGCCAGCAGGCCGATCAGCAGCTGCGGCGAACGCTCGCAGGCAATGGCCACGCAGACGTCCGGGCCGACGCCCTTGTCGCGCAGGTAGTGGGCCAGGCGGTTGGCCTGGGTGTGCAGTCCGGCGAAGTCCAACTGACCGCCGTCCCACAGCAGCGCCGTGCGCTGCGGGGTCAGCCGGGCTTGTTGGTCAAGCCGTTCCGGCAGCCATTGACTGGCCGGTGTGCAGGGTGCAACGGACCAGTTCGCTTGCTGATGGTGCTCAGGTTCAGTGAGCAGTTGCAGATCGCCGAGGGCGGTTTGCGGACGCTCGCAGACTTCACGCAACAGGTTGGCGTAATGCTCGGACAGACGCTCGATGGTCGCCGCATCGAACAACTCGCTGGCATAGTCGAAGGACAGGCTCAAGCGACCGTTGCGATCTTCTTCACTGTGCAATTGCAGATCGAACTTGGCTTCCCGGCTGTGCCACGGCAGCTCTTCGGCGAGCAACCCCGGCAGACGCTTCAAGGCACTGAGGTCGCGCTGTTGGTGGTTGAACATGACCTGGAACAAACCCTGTTCACGGGCCTGCGGGAAGGCTTCAAGCAGCTGTTCGAACGGCAAGTCCTGATGCGCTTGCGCACCCAGCGCTGCCTGACGGGTTTGCCCCAGCAGTTCAGTGAACGGCAGCCGTGAATCCACCTCGGCGCGCAGCACCTGGGTGTTGATGAAAAAGCCGATCAGGCCCTGGGTTTCCAGGCGCGGACGGTTGGCGTTCGGTACGCCGATGCGGATGTCACGCTGACCGCTGTAGCGATGCAGCAAGGCCTGGAACGCGGCGAGCAGCAGCATGAAGGAAGTCGAATCGTGGGCCTGGGCGGTCTGGCGAATCCCATCGCTGAGGGCCGCGCCCAGACGCAGGGTATGGCGGGCGGCGCTGTGCAGTTGCTGTGCGGAACGTGGATGATCGGTGGCCAGGCTCAGGGTCGGATGCTCCTCGCCCAAACGGGCTTTCCAGTAGGCCAGTTGCCGCTCGCCCTCCCCTTGCGCCAGCCATTGGCGCTGCCAGCTGGCGTAATCGGCGTACTGCGTCGGCAATGGCGCCAGCAGCGCTTGCTGGCCTTGGGAGGCTGCCGCATACAGGCGCGAGAACTCGTCGATCAGCACATTCAGCGACCAGCCGTCAGCGATGATGTGGTGCATCGTCACCAACAACTGATGTTCTTCGTCGTCGAGGCGAACCAGCGTCACCCACAGCAGCGGGCCTTTCTCCAGATCGAACCGGGTACGCGCCTCGTCCTCACGGATTTGCAGTGCGCGGGCTTCACGTTCGGCGACCGGCAGATCGCTGATGTCGATCATTTGCAAGTTGAGCCCGGCACCCGCAGTGACCTGCTGCAGGGCCACGCCATCACGCTCGAAGAAGCGCGTGCGCAGGGATTCGTGGCGCTCGATCAACTGCTGGAAACTGGCGCGCAATGCGTCCTCGTCCAGCTCGCCACGCAAGCGCAAGGCACCCGGAATGTTGTAGGCGCTGCTGTGGGGGTCGAGTTGCCAGGTGATCCACAAACGGTTTTGTGCCAGCGATTGCGGCATCGGTTGCTGGCGTGACAGCGCTGTGATCGCGCCCTGGGCCAGGCCACCGTCCTGTTGCTGACGGGCCACGGCATCGGCGAATGCGCCGAGGGTCGGGGCCTCGAACAGCAGGCGCAGGTTCAACTCCAGCCCCAGCGCTTCACGCAGACGCGCCACCACTTGCGTCGCTGCTATGGAGTTGCCGCCGAGCAGGAAGAAATGATCGTCGGCGCCCACCTGCCCGACCTGCAATTGCTCGCACCAGATCCGACCGATCAGGCTTTGCAGCTCAGAGCCCGACTCGACCTTGCTTGCACTTTCGCTGCTGGCCGACGGGAACAGCGCGTAGCTGTCGAGGCTGCCGTCCGCCAGTCGACTGCGGCACGCCGAGCGTTGCAATTTGCCGCTGGACGTCTTGGGCAGCGCGCCCGGATTGAGCAGCACCACCACGCTCGGTGCTTCCTGATACGCCTCGGCGACAGCCTGGCGAATGGCCTTGATCAGGGACTCGGGCGGCAGGATTTTCTGCACGCTGCGGCTGATTTCGGCGGCGATGCCGATGCCCTCCTGACCATCGACCGTGACGGCAAAGGCAGCAACGCGGCCCTTGCGCACCACTTCCACTTCGCACTCGACGGTCTGTTCGATGTCCTGCGGGTACAAGTTGTGCCCGCGCACGATCAGCATGTCCTTCAGGCGGCCGGTGATGAACAGCTCGCCGTTGCGCATGAAACCCAGGTCACCGGTTCGCAGCCAGGTCTGGCCGGCGTGCCGGACGAATGTCTTGGCTGACGCCTCAGGGTTGCGCCAATAACCGAGGGCGATGCTCGGCCCGCTGGCCCAGACTTCACCGACGGCGTTGTCGGCCAGTTCGCTGAGCGAGACCGGGTCGACGATCAGCACGGCGTGAGCCGGCTGGCTGATGCCACAACTCATGATCGGGCTGCCCTCGCCCGCTTCCACCCGGTTCTGCGCCAGGGCCTGATCGTCCACCCGCAGGCTGCCGATGCCTTCGCCGCGCGCGGTACCGGCCACAAACAAGGTGGCTTCGGCCAGACCGTAGGAGGCCATGAAGCTGTCCGCAGCGAAACCGCAGGTCGCGAACTTCTCGGCGAAGCGTTCCAGGGTGTCGAGGCGAATCGGCTCGGAACCGGAATACGCCACGCGCCAGCCACTCAGGTCAAGCCGCTCCAGGGCCGATTCGCTGACCCGCTCGCTGCACAGGCGATAAGCAAAATCCGGCCCGCCGCTGATGGTGCCGCCGTATTCGCTGATCGCTTCCAGCCAGCGCAACGGCCGGCCGAGGAAGTACGCCGGTGACATCAATACGCAAGGCACGCCGCTGAAAATCGGCTGCAGCAAGCCGCCGATCAGGCCCATGTCGTGGTACAGCGGCAGCCAGCTGACGATCACGTCGTCGGGGTTGAGGTCGATGCCGAAGCCGTGACGAATCAGCAATTCGTTGGCCACCAGATTGCCGTGGCTGACTTGCACGCCCTTGGGCAGTGCGGTGGAGCCGGAGGTGTATTGCAGGAAGGCGATGTGATCGTCCTGCATATCCGCCGCGACCCAGCGTTCGGCCAGTGCACCGTCGAGGGTGTCGACACACAGCAACGGCGGCGCCCCGTCGATTTGCTGCAATAAATCGCGCAGCCCGGCGCTGGTCAGCAGCAGGCGCGGTTGGGCATCACTGATGATCGACAGCAGGCGTTCCTGGTGATGACGGCGCGTCGACTCCGGCGGGTAGGCCGGGACCGCGATCACCCCGGCGTACAGGCAACCGAAGAACGCCGCGACGTAATCCGGGCCGCTGGGAAACAACAACACGGCGCGGTCGCCAACATCCGCTTGAGCCTGCAAGGCGCCGGCAATCGTCCGCGCCCGCTGATCCAGCTCGCGATAACTGAGCACCACAGCCTGTTCCGGGGTCTCGGCAAGAAAACGCAGGGCCACCCGATCCGGCGTCAGGGCCGCACGGCGCTGAAGGGCTTGGACCATTGTGCTGGGGAGTTCGAACGCGTCGGTCATGAGGTTTCCTGCCTGATTTCGGCTTGCAAATGGAATCGATTTTCTGGCGTCGCACCCTGATCGAGGGCGCGCGGGACGCGGTCTTCGCCGACCGCGCAAGGCATTGGCAATGCGGTTGTGACCGGGGCTGCTGCCCGGTGCCATTCACCAATGAGAACGGATGACGTCTTGAAATAATTAGTCGCCAGGTTGCAACGCCAGGCGGGCTGAAGGGGGCGTCAACGTGTCGCAGTTCGCACTCTGCACTTTTGTCGTGCAGTAATTCTTTTTCTCATTTGACAATCATTATCATTAAGCCTAATTTGTCGCTCGATTGTGCAGGACGGCCCCCCGGTTTATCCCCGTCCCACTAACCTTTTGGCAGCAGGGTGATTTCCATGATGGAACCAGTATCCACAAGCAGGTGCGATACACCGCTACTTCAGGCATTCGTCGATAATCGACTGATTCTGGTGAAGATCGCAGCCCGTATTACCGGTTGCCGCTCACGTGCCGAAGATGTTGTGCAGGACGCGTTCTTCCGGTTGCAGTCGGCCCCGCCCATCACCAGTTCGATCAAGGCCCAGCTCAGCTACCTGTTCCAGATCGTGCGCAACCTGGCGATCGACCACTACCGCAAGCAGGCGCTGGAACAGAAGTATTCCGGCCCTGAAGAGGAAGGGCTGAATGTGGTGATCCAGGGTGCGTCACCGGAAACTTCGCACATCAATTTCTCGACGCTGGAGCACATTGCCGATGCGTTGACCGAGTTGCCGAGCCGCACCCGCTACGCCTTCGAGATGTATCGCCTGCACGGCGTACCGCAAAAAGACATCGCCAAGGAACTCGGCGTCTCGCCAACCCTGGTTAACTTCATGATCCGCGATGCGCTGGTGCACTGCCGCAAGGTGTCGGGGAATCGGGCGGACAGTTTTTCCCATCGTTGAATTTGTGGTGTCCGCTCTAAAAGATCGCAGCCTTCGGCAGCTCCTACATGGAATTGCGTTCCCCCTGTAGGAGCTGCCGAAGGCTGCGATCTTTTTTTCAAGCCAGTCTGCACCGATCGAAAAACCGCTCACGCCCCAACACCATCAAGGCCGCGCGCTTGTGCGGGAAGTCGAACTCTTTCTCGCAGTGAAAGCACTGGTTGTGCATGTACCCGATCATCTTCGCGTTATCGGCACGCGGCTCGGCCACTACGCGCTGCGTGCGCGGATCATCGAGAAACAGGTAATGCACCAGCGCCGATAACCAGCTCGCCACCTTGTGCGGACCGCGATGGTTTTCCTCACCCACCAGCATGTGAATGCCACGGTCGTAATCACCGGCATCATAGAAGGGTGCGATGCGATCCTCCTTGGCCCAGTAGGCTTCGAAGTAAGCGAACGGCTGATCGTCGAAACACCCGATCAGCGTCAGGGTGTGCGGATCGGCCTCGAGTTTGCTCAGGTATTGGCGATGCTGTTCGAGACTGCCCTCCTCCTGCCAGAAGCTGGCGACGCGCGGACTGTTCTGCCAACGATTGAAACGCGCCAGGTCTTGCTCGATTTCCAGGGTACGCAGGGAAACCCAGGCGCCCAGCCGCGCATCGAATCGTCGATACACCTCACCACGGGGTTTCACCGCTCGCAGTGGGTGACGCTTGCCGCCGGTGATGACCATTTGCTGTGGGTAGCTGCCGGTAAGGGAATGCCCCAGCCATGGCTGCGGCAACTGCCAGAACAAGGTGCGCTCGCAGCAATACTCGCCGCTGACGGAAGTCGGAATCAGCAAACCACTGAGCACAGCTTCGTGCGGCACCTCTTGCAGTTGCCAGACCAGGCGCTGACAGTCGGGGTCGCGAGCGAACAGCCAGTAACAGGCCGCCCATATCGCTTGCCCTTCGGGGTGACTGAAGCGCTCCAGCAATTGCACGTGCAACTCGGGGCCACGATTGAGCCGCAGGGTCAGCAACGGTTGCCCTTCCAGGCTGAGGCTCAGGCGGCCTAGCGTTTCATCAGCGGCAAGACGACTGCCGGTCGGCAGGCACAGGGCAGTCAGGTCATTCAGATTGGACATGGGGGCAGGCTCACGATAATCGTCGACAGTTCAACGAGGTGACGTCAGCCACGGCGGGAAATTTAGGAAAAGAACGTCAATTGACGACTTGAGGCGGCGGTTCTTTGTGCGGGACCGGCACCACCGCAATCTTGTACGGATCGAAAATCCTCAGCATCTGGCCACTGTCGCGCAAGCCCTGCAACAACTTGCCGAAGGCCTCGCCACTGATGGGGGCCGCCGGGCGCAGGATGGCGTAATGGTGATAGACCTGATCGATGCGATCGGACGCCAAGAGCTCCTTGGCGACATTCGGATTGCGCAAAAAATAGTCGTTCAGGTAAGAGCGCGTGACCAGGGCGATGTCGGCGCGACCGCGTAACACCATCAGCAGATTGCTGTCATGGGAATAGGTCAGCGTGGCGTTGTAGTTTTTCGCCAGGTACTGGGGCTCGGCATTGAAGTTGGCAAACTCGTAGTGATAGCCGCTGAAGAGTGCCAGGCGCTTGCCGCTCAGGTCGGCAAAATAGCTTTGCTGCCGATCGGGCAGGCGTTGCGCGACAAAAATCTCGGCGTCTTCCAGCCCCATGTCGACGGCGGTATGGGGAATGTCTTCCCAACCCCAGGCCGGATTTTCGAAGATGGCCATGTCGACCCGGCCCTGCTTCAAGTCACCGAAACGCCGTGGAATGGACGTGGGCACCAGGACAAACTGATAGTCACTTTGCGCTGCGTTCAGGGCCTCGACCAGCTGCGGCAGCAACCCGGTATCGGCGCCGGATTCCGGGCGCACGGTGTAGGGCGGAAAATGCGCGGCACCAATGCGCACCAGTTGCGCAGCCTGGGATGGCAGCATCGTTAACACCGCAAGCGTCGCGAGCAAAAGCCGCGAAGCTGTCCGAATTGGCGACCCCCTCAAAACAAGCTCACTCCCCAATAAAACGGCATCGATGACTTCAAGCTAGGCGTTTTCGTCAAGTTAGCCAGTTTAATGCTGGCCAACACAAGTTTATTGCCGGTCTTCCAGCACCAGAATCAACGCTTCATCGGCCAACTGATCAAGGCTCATGCTACCGCCGGCGCGAAACCAGGTGGTGGTCCAGGACAATGCGCCGGTCAGGAAGCGACGGGTGATGAACACATCGCCGCGGATAAACCCGGCGCTCTTGGCTTCGCCCAGTACTTGCAGCCAGATGTCTTCGTAGATTTCGCGCAGCGCCAGGACCTTGGCCTGGCCCTCTTCGGACAGCGAGCGCCATTCGTAGACCAGCACGGCCATGGCCTCGCCGCTGCCGCCCATGATCGACTGCAATTCACAGCGGATCAGCGCCAGCACCCGTTCGCGCACATTGCCGGCCTCGGCGATGGCCGCACGCATCAACGCGGTGTTGTAGCGGATGGTTTCCTCCATCACGGCGCGCAGGATTTCGTCCTTGCTTTTGAAATGGTGGAAAATACTCCCGGACTGAATGCCTACGGCACCGGCCAGATCGCGCACGGTGGTGCGCTCATAGCCTTTATTGCGGAACAGGTGGGCCGCCACTTGCAGCAGCTTGCCACGGGCGCTGTCCGGGTCGGTCAATTGGCCGTCGTCCACCAATTCACGCATGACCCTCAGGGCTTTTTGCTCGTCCACCCGTTCTCTCCTACAGTCGATCAATCAATAACGCCGATCACCCCGAAAACAGCGGGGTTGCGCGGGCAATTTAAGCTCATGGATGCAACCAAGCAAGCGCTTGGCAGAAGATAACCCAGCCATTTACAAACCAAGCGCTTGCTTGGTAATGTCGACGCACTTGAGTTGGAGGTGGCTATGGAACGGACTGCGCCAAAATCAATTCGCATCGGTTGCGCCAGCGCGTTCTGGGGCGATACCTCGACCGCTGCCGCACAACTCGTGGAACACGGGCATCTTGACTATCTGGTCTTCGACTACCTGGCCGAGATCACCCTGTCGATCATGGCCGGCGCACGGATGAAAGATCCCCAGGCCGGGTATGCGGGCGACTTCATCGAAGTGCTCGCGCCCTTGCTGCCGCAGCTCGCGCAGCACAACATCCGGGTCATCAGCAATGCCGGCGGGGTCAACCCACAAGCCTGTGCCGCCGCCCTGCAAGCGGCCTGCGACAAGGCCGGGGTGGCGTTGAAGATCGCCGTGCTGCTGGGTGACGACCTGCAACCGCAACTCAAACAGCTGGGCAGCCAAGGCATTCATGAAATGTTCAGCGGTGCGCCCCTGCCATCGAGGTGCGTCTCGACCAATGCCTACCTCGGCGCACCGGGCATCGTCGAAGCCCTGCGTCTGGGCGCGGACATCGTGATCACCGGGCGCGTGGTCGACAGTGCGGTGGTCAGCGCTGCGCTGGTGCATGAATTCGGCTGGTCGTGGCACGACTACGACAAACTCGCCCAGGCCGCATTGGCCGGCCACATCATCGAATGCGGCGCCCAGTGCACCGGTGGCAACTTCACCGATTGGCGCGACGTGCCCGATTACGAACACATCGGTTTCCCCATCGTCGAAGTCAGCGCCGACAGCCAGTTCATCGTCAGCAAAGCGCAAGGTACCGGCGGGCTGGTCACACCGCTGACGGTGGGTGAACAGATGCTGTATGAAATCGGCGATCCGCGCGCGTATCTGCTGCCCGACGTGGTGTGCGACTTCACTCAGGTCAAACTGCTGCAGCAAGGCAAGAACGCGGTGCAGGTGCACGGCGCCAAAGGCCTGCCGCCGACGACTCAATACAAGGTCAGCGCCACGTATCCTGATGGTTTTCGCTGTACCGCCAGTTGCCTGATTGCCGGCATCGATGCCGTCGACAAGGCGCGCCGAGTCAGCGCGGCGATCATCAACAAGACCTCGGAAATGTTCAGCCAGCGCGGCTGGGCGCCGTACAGCGAGGTGAATATCGAGTTGCTGGGCAGCGAGGCCACCTATGGCCCCCACGGCCAGCGGCAGGACAGCCGCGAAGTGGTGATCAAACTCGCCGTGCGCCATCCGGACAAGCAGGCCTTGATCGTGTTTTCCCGGGAGATTGCCCAGGCCGCCACCGGCATGGCGCCAGGGCTGACCGGCATTGTCGGTGGCCGGCCGACGGTGTATCCGCTGATCCGACTGTTCTCGTTCCTCATCGACAAAACCGCCTGCACGCTGGACATTGATTTCATGGGCCGGCGCCACCCGTGTGCCCTGCCCGCCCTCGATACGCTCGACCCGCTGGACCTGCCAGCCCCGTTCGCCGCGCCGGAGCCGACCGGCCAGGCCGACGCCAGCGTGGCCCTGGTCAAGCTGGCGGTCGCCCGCTCTGGCGACAAGGGCAACCACAACAACATCGGCGTCATGGCCCGCGATCCCGAATTCCTGCCATGGATCGCCGAAGCCCTGACCCCGGAAGTGATCGTCGACTGGATGGGCCACGTCCTCGATCCCATCCACGGGCGGGTCGAACGCTGGTACTTGCCCGCCAGCCACAGCCTGAATTTCCTGCTGGAAAACGCTCTCGGCGGCGGCGGTGTCGCCAGCCTGCGCATCGACCCGCAGGGCAAAGCCTTCGCCCAGCAACTGCTGGAAATCCAGATCCCGGTGCCGCAGCGCATCGCCGACCAGTTCAACTAGAGGATTGTCGCCATGGCCTACGATTCGATTTTCAAAGCCGATTTGTTTGCCGGCCAAAACATCATCGTCACCGGTGGCGGCAGCGGCATCGGCCGCTGCACCGCCCACGAACTGGCGGCCCTCGGCGCCCATGTGCTGCTGGTCGGGCGCAAGGCCGACAAGCTCAAAACCGTTGCTGCGGAAATCGCCGAAGACGGCGGCAAAGCCGACTGGGCCGTTTGCGATATCCGCGAGGAAGAAGCGGTGACGCATCTGGTCAGTGAGCTCATTCGCAAACATGGTCCGATCCATGGCCTGGTCAACAATGCCGGCGGGCAGTACCCGTCGCCCTTGGCCTCGATCAATCAGAAGGGTTTCGAAACCGTGATGCGCACCAATCTGGTGGGCGGTTTCCTGATGGCCCGGGAAGTGTTCAACCAGTCCATGAGCCAGCACGGCGGCGCCATCGTCAACATGCTCGCCGACATGTGGGGCGGCATGCCCGGCATGGGCCACTCCGGCGCGGCACGTTCGGGCATGGACAACCTGACCAAGACCGCCGCGTACGAATGGGGTCATGCCGGCGTGCGGGTCAATGCCGTGGCGCCGGGCTGGGTTGCCTCCAGCGGCATGGACACCTACGAAGGCGCCTTCAAGGCCGTGATCCCGACCCTGCGCGAACACGTACCGCTCAAGCGCATCGGCACCGAATCGGAAGTCAGCGCGGCGATCGTTTTCCTGCTCAGCCCGGCAGCGGCGTTCGTCAGCGGCAGCACCCTGCGCATCGACGGCGCCGCCAGCCTCGGCGGGCGCGCCTGGCCGATCCACAAGGCGACCAACAGCGAGTCGTACAACGGTTTCCACCGCGCCTACATACCCGACGTGTTGAAGGACAAGGAATAACCCATGCCGGTGATTCAGTCGCAACTCGATCCCCACAGCGAGCCGTTCGCCCAGAACCGCAAGGCGATGCTGAGCGCTATCGAACAAGTCCGCGTGCTCGAACAGAACCTGCTGGGCAAGGCCGCCGAAGCCAAACCCAGGTTTGAAAAACGCGGTCAGTTATTGCCCCGCGAGCGCCTCAATCTGCTGCTCGATCCCGGCGCGCCGTTTCTCGAACTGGCGAGCCTGGCCGGCTACAAGCTGCACGACGACAAGGACGGCAGCTGCGCCGGTGGCGGCCTGATCGCCGGCATCGGCTATGTGTCTGGCGTGCGTGTGCTGGTGGTGGCGAACAACAGCGCGATCAGGGGCGGGACCATCTCCCCCACCGGTTTGAAGAAATCCCTGCGCCTGCAACAGATCGCCATGGAAAACAAACTGCCGGTGATCACCCTCGCCGAAAGCGGCGGCGCCAACCTCAATTACGCGGCGGAGATTTTCGTCGAAGGCGCGCGCAGCTTTGCCAATCAGGCGCGGATGTCGGCCATGGGTTTGCCGCAGGTGACTGTGGTGCACGGCTCGGCCACGGCGGGAGGCGCCTATCAGCCGGGTTTGTCGGACTACGTGGTGGTGGTGCGCGGCAAGGCCAAACTGTTTCTCGCCGGGCCGCCCCTGCTCAAGGCTGCCACCGGCGAAGTCGCGACCGATGAAGAACTGGGCGGCGCCGAGATGCACGCACAAATCGCCGGCACCGCCGAATACCTGGCTGAAAACGATGCCGACGGTGTGCGTCAGGTACGCGAGATTGTCAGCCTGCTGCCGTGGAACGAGCAGCTGCCCCCACTCCCCGATCGACGCTGGGAGGAGCCGCTGTACCCTATCGACGAACTGCTCGGCCTGATTCCGGATGACCCGAAAAAACCCTACGACGTACGCGAAATCATCGCCAGGATTGCCGACGCTTCGAACTTTCTTGAGTTCAAGGGCGAGTTCGATCAGCAGACCGTCTGCGGTCACCTGAAAATTCAGGGACGCGCCTGTGGCTTCATCGGCAACAACGGCCCGATCACGCCCAAGGGCGCGAGCAAGGCTGCGCAATTCATTCAGCTGTGCGACCAGAGCCAGACGCCGTTGCTGTTTTTCCACAACACCACCGGGTTCATGGTCGGCACCGAATCCGAACAGCAGGGCGTGATCAAACACGGCGCGAAGATGATTCAAGCGGTGGCCAACGCCCGGGTGCCGAAGCTGACCATAGTCGTCGGCGGCTCCTACGGTGCCGGCAACTATGCAATGTGCGGACGCGGCCTCGACCCGCGCTTCATCTTCGCCTGGCCCAACAGCCGCACCGCCGTGATGGGCGGCGCGCAAGCGGGCAAGGTGCTGCGCATCGTCACCGAGGCGAAACAGGCCAAGGACGGCCTGGTGCCCGATCCGAAAATGCTCGACATGCTCGAACAGGTCACCGCGCAGAAACTCGACAGCCAGTCCACGGCGCTCTACGGCAGCGCCAATCTGTGGGACGACGGTTTGATCGACCCGCGCGATACCCGGACCTTGCTCGGTTACTTGCTGGACATTTGTCTCGAGGCCCAGGTGCGGCCATTGCAAACCAACAGTTTTGGCGTAGCCCGGCTCTAGGCCGGCTCAAGGAGAACAATAAAAATGATCTTCACCCAGGAACACGAAGCACTGCGCCGCACCGTGCGCCAATTCGTCGAGCACGAGATCAACCCGCACGTCGAGGAATGGGAAAAGGCCGGGCGCTTCCCCATCCACGAGATCTTCCGCAAGGCCGGTGATCTCGGCTTGCTGGGGATATCCAAACCGGAAAAATTCGGCGGCATGGGGCTCGACTACAGCTATTCGATCGTCGCTGCCGAAGAATTCGGCACCATTCATTGCGGCGGCATCCCGATGTCCATCGGCGTGCAGACCGACATGTGCACGCCGGCACTGGCCCGTTTCGGCTCCGATGAGCTGCGCGAGGAATTCCTGCGCCCGGCCATCAGCGGCGAGCAGGTCGGCTGCATCGGTGTTTCCGAAGTCGGTGCCGGTTCCGACGTCGCCGGGTTGAAAACCACTGCGCGCAAGGACGGCGACGATTACGTGATCAACGGCAGCAAGATGTGGATCACCAACTCGCCGAGCGCTGATTTCATCTGCCTGCTGGCCAATACGTCGGACGACAAGCCGCACATCAACAAGTCGCTGATCATGGTGCCGATGAATACGCCGGGCATCAGTTTGAGTTCGCACCTGGACAAGCTCGGCATGCGCAGTTCGGAAACCGCACAGGTGTTTTTCGACAACGTGCGCGTGCCGCAACGCAATCGCATCGGCCATGAAGGCGCGGGGTTCATGATGCAGATGCTGCAGTTCCAGGAAGAGCGCCTGTTCGGCGCGGCCAACATGATCAAGGGCCTGGAATATTGCGTCGACAGCACCATCGAATACTGCAAGGAGCGCAAAACCTTCGGCAATGCGCTGATCGACAATCAGGTCATCCACTTCCGTCTCGCTGAGCTGCAAACCGAGATCGAATGCCTGCGGGCGCTGGTCTATCAGGCCACCGAGCAATACGTCAAAGGCCAGGACGTCACGCGCCTGGCCTCGATGGCCAAGCTCAAGGCCGGGCGGCTGGGCCGCGAAGTCAGCGACAGCTGCCTGCAATATTGGGGTGGCATGGGCTTCATGTGGGACAACCCGGTGGCCCGCGCCTACCGCGATGTGCGGCTGGTGTCGATTGGCGGCGGCGCCGACGAAATCATGCTGGGGATCATCTGCAAACTGATGGGCATCCTGCCGGGGAAAAAGAAATGAACAACCTGCCGGTTTGCCAGACCTTGCTGCTGGAACTGCACAACGGCGTATTGCACGTCACCCTCAACCGCCCGGAATGCCGCAATGCGATGAGTTTGCAGATGGTCACCGAGTTGCGCTCGGTGCTGGCGGCGGTACGCGATAAACCAGGGGTTCGCGCGCTGGTGATCGGTGGCGTCGGCGGGCACTTCTGTGCGGGCGGCGACATCAAGGACATGGCCAACGCCCGCGCTCAGGGCCCAACTGCGCACCGGGACCTGAACCGGGTGTTCGGCGCACTGCTGCAAGAGGTGCAACACGCACCGCAAGTGGTGATTACGGTGCTGCAAGGCGCGGTACTCGGCGGAGGTCTCGGCCTGGCCTGCGTCAGCGATATCGCCCTGGCTGATCACCAGGCGCAATTCGGCCTGCCGGAAACCAGCCTCGGCCTGTTGCCCGCGCAGATCGCACCGTTCGTGGTCCAGCGCATTGGTTTGACCCAAGCCCGGCGCCTGGCCCTGACCGCGGCCCGTTTTGATGGCCACCAGGCACGGCGCATGGGGCTGGTGCATTTTGTCGAGCATGATCCACAGGCCCTGGCCGAGCGTCTCGATGAGGTGTTGGCCCATGTCTTGTGTTGTGCGCCGGGGGCGAATGCGGCGACCAAGAAACTCCTGCTGGCGAGTGCTGGTCAGCCGTCGGATGAGTTGCTTGATCAGGCTGCCGAATGGTTCAGCGAAGCGGTGACCGGGGCAGAAGGCGTCGAGGGAACGATGGCCTTCGTACAAAAACGCAAACCGGGTTGGGCCATTTAAAAGCTTCGTCGGAACGCCGCCCGGAGCAGGCTCGCTCCCACATTTGAAATGCATTCCCCTGTGGGAGCGAGCCCGCTCGCGAAGAGGCCAGCACTTTCACCGCACAATTTGAGAGACGCCCCCCATGCCCGGACTGAAAAAAATCCTCATCGCCAACCGCGGTGAAATCGCCTGCCGCATCCAGCGCACGGCCCAGGCGCTGGGCTATCGCACGGTTGCCGTGTTCAGCGACGCCGACGCCGATGCCTTGCACGTGCAGATGGCCGACGAGGCGGTCAACATCGGTCCGGCCGCGGTGCAACAGTCTTATTTGAACATCCCGGCCATTCTCGACGCCGCCCGGCGTACGGGCGCGGATGCGATCCATCCGGGCTACGGTTTCCTCTCGGAAAACGCCGGGTTTGCCCGCGCGTGCCAGGATGCCGGCATCACCTTCATCGGCCCCAGCCCCGAGGCCATCGAACTGATGGGCAGCAAGCGCCTGTCGAAGATCGCCATGATCGAAGCCGGGGTGCCCTGCATCGACGGTTATCAAGGTGACGGGCAGGACGACGAGACCCTGAGCCGCGAAGCCGAGCGCATTGGCTATCCGTTGATGATCAAGGCCAGCGCTGGCGGCGGTGGACGCGGCATGCGCCTGGTGCACGAAGCCGGCAACCTGCTGGAACAGATTCGCACGGCGCGCTCCGAAGCCCTGAACGGATTTGGCAGCGGCGAACTGATTCTCGAACAGGCACTGATCGAACCCCGTCATGTCGAGATTCAGCTGTTCGGTGACCGGCATGGCAACCTGATTTACCTCGGCGAGCGCGATTGTTCGGTGCAGCGCCGGCATCAGAAAGTCATCGAGGAAGCCCCCTGCCCGGTGATGACCCCTGAACTGCGCCAAGCCATGGGCGAAGCAGCGCTCAAGGCCGGCCGGGCGGTGCAGTACGTCGGCGCGGGCACCGTGGAGTTTCTGCTGGATGCCCGCGGGCAGTTCTATTTCCTGGAAATGAACACCCGACTGCAAGTCGAGCACCCGGTGACCGAATTGATCACCGGGCTGGACCTGGTGGCCTGGCAACTCAACATCGCCGAAGGGCAACCGCTGCCCTTGCGCCAGGAGCAGGTGCAACTCACGGGCCATGCCATGGAAGTGCGCCTGTATGCCGAAGATCCGGCCCAGGGTTTCCTGCCGCAAACCGGTCGCGTCGTGGCCTGGGAACCGGGATTGCAGGACGGCGTGCGGATCGACCACGGCCTGATCGAAGGTCAGCTCATCAGTCCCTTCTACGACCCGATGCTCGGCAAGCTCATCGCCCACGGCGCCACCCGCGAGGACGCCCGGCGCAAATTGCTGCGAGCGGTACAAGACAGCGTGCTGCTGGGGGTGCAAAGCAATCAGCGTTTGCTCGAAAGCCTGCTGGAGCACCCGCAGTTCGCCAACGGTGACTTCAGTACCGGGTTCATCGCCCAGCACTTTGCCGACCATGCCTGCCTGCAGTCCCATGCTCCGGGCGCGCAACACCTGGCCATCGCAACCGCCCTCTTCTACCAGGCGTCGGCACAGGCTCATCCCGCCCCGCTGGGCGGTTGGCGCAACAATGCCAGCGTTCCCCTGCACTATCGCATCGGCCTTGAGGATCAGGACTGGGTGGTGACGTTGCAGGCAATCCCGGGTGAACCATTGCGCATTCAGGTCGGCGATCGCTGCCTCGAGCTGAAGGTCCTCCACTGCGACGGGCGCCGGGCCACCCTCGAAATCGATGGCATCCGCCAGCGCCACGCCTATCGCCTGGAGGCAGGGCAACTCTGGCTGTTCAGCCGACCGGGCAACTTGCAGTTTGCCGATCGCACTCAGGCGCAGTTTTCCAGCCGGGCCAGTGTCAGTTCCGGCACCCTCAAGGCCCCGATGGACGGTGCGATTGTCGACGTCCTGGTCAATGAAGGCAGCCCGGTCACCAAGGGCCAGCTGCTGGTGGTACTGGAAGCGATGAAAATGGAGCACCCCTTGAAATCAGGCATCGATGGTGTGCTGAAACGCTTGCAAGTCAAAGTCGGGGATCAGGTGAAAAACCGGCAGATACTGTTGGAGGTCGAATAAGGCGCTAGGCGGAACCGCCGGGTTTGGCTACGCTCAAACCCTACAGGACGCGGATACCAGGAACCCTGCAATGCCTCACTGGCTGGTCATTGATCTGGAGGCCACCACCGATGAGGGTGGATGGCCCGTAACGGATATGGAAATCATTGAAATCGGTGCCACCCTGGTGGACCGCAAGGGACGTGAACTGGACCAGTTCCAGCGCTTCGTCCGCCCCTTGCGGCGGCCGTTGCTGACGCCGTTTTGCCGCGAGCTGACGCACATCACCCAAGCCAACATCGATGCCGCGCAACCGCTGGGCGAAGTCTGGCCGGCGTTCGAACGCTGGCTCGGCCACCACCACACGCGACTTGAAGGCTGGGCCAGTTGGGGCGACTACGATCGCAAGCAACTGCTTCAGGATTGGCAGCAAATGGGACTCGCCAGTGTGCTGGCCAACGTGCCCCACATGAACCTCAAACAGCGCTTTGCCAAGGCCCGACGCCTGGAACGCCCGCTGGGGCTCAACGGCGCCCTGCAACTGGCCGGCCTGCAGTTCACCGGCCAGCAACACCGGGCGCTGGAAGATGCGCGCAATACCGCACGCCTGCTGCCACTGGTTCTTCCGCTTTAGACAGGTGACGACACTCAGGGCCTTGTGCATACTGGCCGGCCCTTTTTAGCCCTTTTCGAGGAATCGCCCATGTTTAAAGTCAACGAGTACTTCGACGGCACCGTCAAGTCGATCGCCTTTGGCACCGCAGAAGGTCCAGCGACCATCGGCGTCATGGCTCCGGGCGAATACGAATTCGGCACCAGCCAGCGTGAAATCATGCACGTGGTCAGCGGCGCATTGACCGTCAAACTGCCAGACAGCAGCGACTGGGAAACCTTCGCCGCCGGCAGCCAGTTCAACGTGCCGGCCAACAGCAAGTTCCAGTTGAAAGTGGCCGTCGACACCGCTTACCTGTGTGAATACCGCGGCTAAACCCGCAGGCTTTACCGACATAAAGGTCAGCGCAATAAAAATGCCCGTGTTTTCGACACGGGCATTTTTTTGCTCTGCGCAAAATTATTCGAGGATCTCCACCGGCATACCGACTTCAAGTCGACCGTTGCCGTCGTTGACCAGGTTCTGGCCAAACATCGCGCCGTCTGCCTGCGAACGGTATTTCTGCAGGGTTGCCAGGGGTTCGCGGTCGTCGCTGCGCTCGCCGGTTTGCGGGTCGATGGTGGTCAGGATGCAGCGTGAGCAGGACTTGACCACGCGGAACTCGACATCGCCGATGCGGATACGCTTCCAGCCGTCCTCGGCGAAGGCTTCACTCCCTTCGATCACCAGGTTGGGCCGGAAACGCAGCATCTCCAACGGACGCCCGACCCGTTTCGACAAGTCCTCGAGGGAGGCCTGGCCAATCAGCAACAGCGGATAGCCGTCGGCGAACGCCACTTGGTCGTCATCCTTGCCGTAGCCCGCCTCCGTCATCCGCGCCCGATCAAGCGGCACTTGCACCAGACGTGTCGGTTTACCAATAAATTCGCTGACCCAGGCTCCGGCTTCATCGCCTGCATCGGGGACCCGCAAGGTATCGCGCCAGATCGTCACGCCACGCAGTTCTGCATCACGACCGGGCAAGGCTACCTCGATCGGCGAATGACCAGGCGCACTGAGGGTCAAGCCGCCTTCGGCATTCCACAGCGCCGACAACTGGCTCATCTGCGCCACCGCACGCTGGGTCAGGAAACGACCACTGGTTTCATCCACCAGCATCCAGCGGCGATCGCCGTCCAGACCGAGTTTATCGAGACCGATCTGTTGCAGCGTCTCGCCCCTGGCGGACTTCAACGGATAACGATACAACGCGCTCAGACGCAACATGGCCAGCTCCCTGTCAGGCAAAACGCCACACTATACGAGCTTGATAACTGAATCAAAGAGTGACGATCAAACACTACACCCCCTGTGGGAGCGAACCTGCTCGCGAAGTGTGAGCGTCAGTCGAAAACTATGCCAACTGTCACACCGCCTTCGCGAGCAGGCTCGCTCCCACAGGTTGTCCGCAGTTTTATTCAGGCCGGTACTTCGTCAAGCATCAGGCGCTGGCGTACCACGTCGACGAGTTTGTCCGGCTGGAATTTGGAGAGGAAATTGTCGCAGCCGACCTTTTTCACCATCGAATCGTTGAAGCTGCCGGACAAAGAGGTGTGCAGCACCACGTACAAGCCGCGCAGGCGCGGGTCGTTGCGAATTTCAGTCGTCAGGCGATAGCCATCCATTTCCGGCATTTCCGCATCGGTGAAGACCATCAGCAGTTTTTCGGTCATGTCCACGCCGGTGTCGGCCCAGGCCTTGAGCATGTTCAAGGCCTTCAACCCGTCGCTGGCGATGTGCATCTTCACGCCCAGCTGTCCCAGGGTATCGCGCAATTGCGCCAGGGCCACGTTCGAGTCATCCACCAGCAGCACCTCACGGCCACGGGCGCGTTCCAGTACCGGATCTTCGAGTTTGTCACGGGAGACCTTGGCGTTGTACGGGACGATTTCGGCCAGGACCTTTTCGACGTCGATGATTTCCACCAGTTGATCATCGACCTTGCTGATAGCCGTCAGGTAGTGCTGGCGGCCGGCGCTGCTCGGGGGCGGCAGGATGGCTTCCCAGTTCATGTTGACGATCCGGTCCACGCCACCGACCAGGAAGGCCTGAACCGAACGGTTGTATTCGGTGACGATAATCGTGCTGCCAGGCCCCGGCACCAGCGGGCGCATGCCAATGGCCTGGGACAGGTCGATCACCGGCAGGGTCTGGCCGCGCAGGTTGACCACGCCGCAGACAAAAGGATGGCGCTGCGGCATCAGCGTCAACTTTGGCAGCTGCAGGACTTCCTGCACTTTAAAGACGTTGATCGCGAACAGTTGCCGTCCGGCGAGCCGGAACATGAGAATTTCCAGGCGATTCTCACCCACCAGTTGCGTGCGTTGGTCTACCGTGTCGAGAATGCCGGCCATCAATGACTCCTGGTCTTGTTCGGATGAATTCACTTAGAGAAGGTTATCGGCTGTTTCTGCCGAAGCTTGACCCTCTCTAAAATGCCACGCAGGGGCATTGATGTCACATTAACATCATGCTTTACTGGCGCTGTGATTACATCTGCTGCACTTCTGCGCCGCGACCCCGATTCTTGCGAAAGGTTCCGCTGCGTAAGGGATTCCCCTATCAACAATCAGGTGCAACCTGATATTCGCAATATCCAATAGCCATTAATGTGACGCCATTCTCATTGCATGAACGGAGTCAGGCTTTTGTGTGCGATCGCAAGTCAGTGGCCAACCACCCTCTCGTGTTCCCCAGCCTGCCTCCGGGCCAGCCGCTGTTCGTTCACCCGACGACTCGGCAATGCCGGGGTTCCGACCGCCCTCGTCGACACACACGATATCCCCTCATTTGACATGACGTTGTGGAGATAAGTATGCCGAACGACCGTAAAGAGTGGGCCCAGCGGCTCCCGGAGTTTCTCGTCGAGGCTGAAACACTCCTGGCTAAAACCGAGGAATGCCTGAGCCATCTGCAGTTGATCAGCAATGACAAGGACGCCATCGACTGCATGCTCAGCACGCTGCTCAAGCTGGCCAACAAGGCCGATGCCCTGGCGTTGGCGGCCGTGTCTGAATTTTCTCTGCATATTCATGGTTTGCTGAACCACGCACAGAACACCATGAGCCTGCACGACGAGGCGCTGAGCGCCCTGAAAGACTGTCTGACCCTGATTGCCTGGCAACTCGAACTCATCGACCAGACCACCGGGCAGCTCAGCCTCGACGACAGCGAGCAGGTCACCCTTATCGAAGCCTTTGCCTTTCAGGTCGGGCAAAGCCGGTTTCAGCCACCGGTCAATTCCAGGCCGTTCACCCTCGTGCCCTATTCGGAACGACAGGCTTGAACTAATCCAACTATGCCGTATGGCGTGGTTTGGTTTTCAGTACCGCACTGTTACTTGAGTGCGCCTATGTCGCAAATGAATATTTCATAGCTATAAACGACATCTTTAAAACAACCACTATTGCCTATCGACACTGGCGTGCCAGTCTTGATCAGGTATTGCCTGGTATAAACAGCAAAACCTCGGGGCTACGGCATTTTGCGATGGCAACAAGCAACTAGCTCCATTATGGAAGCATTGCCGAAACGACTGGATTCCTGACTTTTCGGACATGCATACGGACGCGACCAACGGTATCTTAAGTGCTACTATGCCGCCTGTTAGTTGACGCCAATTAATGGCTGCGTGATCGCAGCCGGACACAGCTCGCTGCAGTTCGCAGCTGAACTCGTCGGCGCTCCACATAAAAAACAGGGGCCTGTCAGCCAGCATGACCGGTCAGCCCGCAGCGAACATCCATTGGCTCCATCCGCTATGTACGCCAGCCTCAAGTCAATCGCCAAGTGGCCACCCTCCCGGGAAAATGCTCGGACATTCACGCTGCTGCTATGCGCCTGTTCGACCCTCGGCAGTTTGCTGGTCCATGGCTTGTCCATTGCGCTGCCCCTGTCATTGCTGGTGCTCAACATTGCGGCGCTGACCAGTGTTGCCGTGCAGTACTGCCTCTCGCGTAAATCGATCAAATTCCAGCCCCAGGAACTGGCCGACCGGTTGTTGCAGGTCCAGGAAAACGAGCGTCACCGACTGAGCCGTGAACTGCATGACGACATCGGTCAATTGCTGACCGCCGCAAAATTGCAAAGTGACTGGCTCAAGCGCCGGATACCCGAAGAGCTCCAGGGACAATGCACGGTCCTCTGCGACACGCTGGAAGAAACCCTGGCCAAAGTTCGTGACGTATCCGCCATTCTCAATCCCCGGCAGTTGACCAGCCTCGGGCTGGAAGCCAGTCTGCGGGCACACCTGCTCAAGACCCTGGCCAACACCCCGGTGCACTGGAGCCTGGAATGCCAGCAGCGCCTGACCGGCATCCCGGAGGAAATGGCCGTGGCGGCGTTTCGCATTACCCAGGAAGCGGTCACCAACATCCTGCGACATGCGCAGGCCAAGAACCTGCTGGTATGCCTGCAGCGCCTGCCCCAAGGCCTGAGGTTGCAGATCAGCGATGATGGTCAGGGCTTCGCCCCCGCAACGGACCCAGGTCGCGAAGGGCAACGCGGCATGGCCGGGATGTCGGAACGGATCGATCAACTGGGCGGCACGTTGACCGTTACCAGCGAGCCGGGCAAAGGCACTCAAATCGAAGCTCTATTTCCCTGGGCGCCCCGTGCGCTCGAACGGGCCAGTTCGAATAAGGTTATGCATTGACTTGTAACTTACTACTGGTGGATGACCACTCGCTGATCAGGGCTGGCGTGCGCGCCCTGGTAATGGACCTGCCCGGCTACGCCGTCATCGGTGAGGCCAATGACGGCTCGCAGTTGCTCGAAATGGTCGGGCATCTGTCCCCGGATATTGTCCTGCTGGATATTTCGATGCGCCAGACCGGTGGCCTCGAAGCCTTGCAACAGCTCAAGCGGGTGCGCCCGCAAAGCAAGGTCCTGATCCTGTCGATGCACACCGACCCGGCCCTCATCATGCAGGCCCTGGAGTCCGGAGCCCACGGCTACCTGCTCAAGGACACCACGGCGACCGAACTCGAGCACGCGCTGGACGCCTTGCGCAACAACGAGCGCTATCTGAGCCCGGCCATTGCCCACACGGTGATCACCCAGGCCCTGAGCCGAAATCAGAAGCACCAGCCCGAACCTGCCGACTCGCACAACCTGACGGCACGCCAGCTGGAAATCCTGCGGTTGATCGTTCGTGGCAAATCCACCCGAGAGATCGCCAACGGCCTCGGGTTGAGCGTCAAGACCGTCGAAACCCACCGCTCGCAGATCATGAAGCGGTTGCAGATCTACGATGTGGCCGGCCTGGTGCTGTTCGCCGTGCGTGAACAAATCATCAGCCTTGATGACTAGGCACTTCACTGGCCCGTAGCAGCGGCGAATCTTCAGGCAAATGCACGAGCAACGCCGCCGGGCGGACCGAGAAACGCAGGTTGTCCCCGACCAGCGGCTCACCATCGAGGTTGATGCAGAGCCCTTCCGAGACCTTGATCTCGATCCAGGGCAGGCGCACCCGGACAAACATGTTGTCGATGCCAAAACCTTCGGTCAGCAGGTTTTTCAAGGTACCGACCACCTCCTGCGGTGCCGGCAGGATACTGATGTCCAGCAAACCATCATCGACCAGGGCCTGTGGGCACAATTCCCGCCCGCCACCGGCCTGCCGGCCATTGCCGATGCCCAGCGCCAGCAGATCGCCGCTCCAGTGGAAATCCGGTCCCTGCAATTCACCGTAGGCGGTATGCAGCTCATTGAAGCGTGACAGGCCGGTGAACAGGTACGCAGCACCGCCAAGGATTTTCTTCAACTCCTCCGAGGTGTTCGCCGTGACATGACTGCCAAACCCACCGGTCGCCATGTTCAGGAATACCTGCCCGTCGACCTCCCCCAGATCAATGGCAGTCGGCACCGCATCCAGCAACGCCAGCGCCTGATCAGGCTCCAGGGGCACGCCCGCCGCACGCGCAAAGTCGTTGGCGGTTCCCAGCGGCATCAGTACCAGGCTGGCTTTTTTCGAGTGCTCCGCCATGGCCTCGGCGATATCCCGCAAGGTGCCATCGCCGCCACCGGCAATGATGTGTCGATAACCGGCCGCCAACGCTTCGCCTACCAGTCTCTGCGCATCGCCGGCTTCCCAGGTCAATCGAACAGCCAGCTCCCAACCTTGTTCACGCCGGCTTTCGACGGCGGCACGAACCGCCTCGTTGAGTGCCTGTTTGCCATGCAGAATCAACAGTGCCTTGCGATCGCTCATAACTTCACTCCCCGGTTTGGATGGCATCTGGGAGATGTGGACCGCGCAGGCGCCGTTAAAGGTCGCCAAAAAACCAATTATTTCCAGTCAGGCAACTTGATCCCCTACGGCAGGACTTTTCCTACAGAACGTGAGGAATCTGCTCAATTGACCGGAAATCCGAATTGATAGACTTTTGGGGCTTGAGCAGGACACCACAGGGACGTGCCATGCAAGGCCAAAACCCGGGATCACCGGCCAGCACCAAAGCCACGGGAGAAAATGATATGGAACCTCGCGTCACCGAGCTGGAAACACACCTCAAGCACATACGCAGGGACCTGGACGACATCCGCGGTGACGTCAAATCCATCAAGCACAGGCTTGCCTACTCCGCCTGCGGAACGGTCGTGCTCCTCGGTCTCCTTGGCTGGATCGCCAATAGCCGTTTCGAGCAGGTCATTTCATTGCTCCTGGCACATTGAAGGACCATTAACCAGAAACCCGGTTCAATCAACCGGGTTTCTGGTTGGCAAATCCGCCCAAGCGCTCAGGTCAGGAGTTCGCTCAACGGAATGAAGAAAACGCTTTCGCCCTGAACCAGCGTGCGACCTTCCAGGACTTCTACCAGCCCATCAGCCCAGGCAGCGCTGCGCAGTACGCCGGAACTCTGGTTTTTGTAGATCGTCGCCCTGCCGTTCTCCAGCCGTCCACGCAAATACTCCCGTCGATTGCCAGGTTGGGGCCAGTCGAACCCTGCCGGCACCTGCACCTTCAGCGGCTCGACCTCCTTTACACCCTGACGACGCAGGAGATAGGGCCTGGTCAACAAGGCAAAGGTCACCAGGGTCGATGCCGGATTGCCCGGCAAACCGATCACGGGTACACCGCGGAAATGCCCGAACGTCAGCGGTTTACCGGGCTTGATGGCGAGTTTCCACAGCGTCAATTCGCCCTCTTCGCGCAAGGCGATACCCAGAAAATCGGCCTCTCCTACCGATACGCCACCGGTCGAGAGGATCAGGTCGACATCCTTCAACTCACCCAATCGGGAACGAGTGGTTTGCAGATCGTCCGGAAGAATGCCCGCATCGACGACCTCACAGCCCAGACGCTGCAACCAGCTGCACAACAACACCCGGTTGCTGTTGTAGATCTGTCCCGGCCCCAGCGGCTGGCCCGGCTCAATCAATTCGTCGCCGGTCGACAGCACCGCCACACGCACCTTGCGCACCACCTCCAGCTCGGCGCAGCCCAATGAGGCAGCCAATCCTTGCTCGATCGGCCCCAGCCGCGTGCCCGCCGGCAGAATCAACTCGCCGACGGTCGCTTCCTGGCCTTGCGGACGGATGTTCTGGCCCTGGGTCAAGGCTTGCGTGAAAGACACTCGCTCATCCGCCTGGACCTCGGCGTTTTCCTGCATTTCGACGCAATCGGCACCGGCGGGTACAGGCGCGCCGGTAAAAATGCGTGCACAGGTTCCAGGTTGCAACGGATCGGGGGCCTGGCCGGCAAACACCTTCTGGCTGACCACCAACGGCTCTCCCGTCCAGTCAGCCAGGCGCAAGGCATACCCGTCCATGGCACTGTTGGGCCAGGGCGGCAGATCAAGGGTCGACAGCAGGTCTTCAGCCAGTACACGCCCCTGCACCTGCGCCAACGGCAAGCGTTCACGCTCGACAATTCGCGTGGCCTCAGCCATTTCCAGCAAGCGTGCCAATGCCTCCTCGACGGGCATCAGGCTGCCGGTCTTGCCCGGCTTACCCACGGGATTCACAAGGCGCTGCCTGTTTCAGGTGAGGCACGAAATTGCACGGGCGATGCCGCGAATCCAGCTGTTCGGCCAGAATGCCATCCCAACCCGTGCGCACGGCATTGGTCGAACCCGGCAAGCAGCAAACCAGCGTGCCATTGGCCAGACCGGCCAACGTCCGGGACTGAACGGTCGAGGTGCCGATATCGGCAACCGAGATCTGGCGGAACAGCTCGCCGAATCCATCGACCTGCTTGTCCAGCAGGCAACTGACGGCTTCCGGTGTGCTGTCACGCCCGGTAAAACCGGTTCCGCCGGTGATCAGCACCACCTGCACGACATCGTCGGCAATCCAGTTGGCGACTTGCGCACGAATTTTGTAGAGGTCATCTTTGAGCAACACCCGGGCTGCCAGGTAATGACCGGCGGCAGTCAGGCGGTCGACAAAGAGCTGGCCCGAGGTGTCGGTTTCCAGCGTGCGGGTATCGCTGACAGTCAGCACTGCAATGTTCAGCGGTGCGAAAGGTACATCAGCCTTGGCTTTCATAGGCTCGTCCAGTTGTAGGAGAAACAGCCCGGTGTTATATCACAGCGCTTCGTTTTTTCGCCGCTCCCATGGAGACCTGCCATGACCATGAATTCACAATTGCCACCCTGCTCCATTCTGCTCCTGGCGGGCGGGCGCGGCCAACGTATGGGGGGACGGGACAAAGGGTTGCTGGACTGGCGCGGCGAACCGCTGATTGCTCACTTGCATCGCAAGACCCGTCCGCTGACCGATGACCTGATCATCTCCTGCAACCGCAACCTTGAGAAGTATGCGCCCTACGCCGACCAGTTGGTCCACGACGATGAAGGTGACTTCCCCGGCCCCCTGGCGGGAATTCGGGCGGGCCTGGAAGCCGCTCGCCATACTCATATGCTGGTCCTGCCCTGTGACGTTCCGGGCATTGATGCGGCGCTGATCGGCACCATGCGCGAGACCGCCAACCTGAATCCGGACAAGCCACTGATGGTGCGGCACGATGACCACTGGGAGCCGTTGTTGTGTGTGATTCCAGTGCTGCACAAGGCAGCCTTTGAAAAGGCCTGGAACGAGGGTGAGCGCAGCCCGGGCCGGTTGATGCGCAAGCTCGGCGCGACCGCGCTGCAATGCCCAGACAAAGACCCTCGGCTGGCCAACCTCAACACGCCGGAACTATTAAGCGGTTATGTAAGCGGTCATGACACTGTGTCAGACTGACATTGATCAGGAACTTGCGCGGACGGTTCACGTCTCAAGTTCACTAAACCAAAGAATTCTTATTCGGAGACACACTCATGATGCAACGGACCCTCGCCACTTTCATGCTCGCACTGGGCCTCGCCACCCTCGCCGGTTGCGCATCGCCTACGGTGATCACCTTGAATGACGGTCGCGAAATCCAGGCCGTCGACACGCCAGAGTTCGACAAGGATTCCGGCTTCTACGAATTCGAACAGCTCGATGGCAAACAGACCCGCATCAACAAAGATCAGGTCCGTACCGTTAAAGAACTGTAATCGGGTGCCACCGAATACAGAAAAGCCCGCTTGATGCGGGCTTTTTCATGCCTGAAGAACAGCACTTCAGGGGCGCCGTTCAGGATCACCATTGCAGGGTGATTTCACTCTCGAACTCGCGCGCCTGGCCCGTGACCGGATCGATGAATCTCAGCCCCTGGGCCAGCAGTTTCAAAGGATTGGCGTAGTCATCCTGCACATCCTTGAGCACCTCGGGGTAAAACGGGTCGTTGCAGATAGCGGCGCCCAACGCCGCCATGTGTACCCGCAACTGATGTTTCTTGCCCGTCACCGGGTAAAGACCATACCGCCAGAGTTTCTCTTGTTTCTCCCTGATTTCGATCGCCGTCTCGGTGTTGCAGGCCCCAGGCCCTTCCTGCATGCGGAAAAACGGCTCGCCATCGACCAGCCGGCTTTTATGAACTAGCGGGAAAGCACGTTCAGGCAACGCCGCTGCGATGGCCTCGTAGCGCTTTTCGATCTGCCGGGTTGGAAACAACGACTGATAAGCCGAACGACTCTGCGGATTGGCGGAAAACAGTACCAGCCCTGCGGTATGCCGGTCGATGCGATGCAATGGCACCAGATGCGGATTGTCCAGGCGACGGATCAAGCGCCTGAGCAGCGTCTGTTCGACGTATTCGCCCGCCGGCGTCACCGGCAGAAAGTGCGGTTTGTCGGCCACCACCAGATGCTCGTCCGCGTACAGAATCGACTCGATCACCGGGATCGGCTTTTCATCCGGCACTTCGCGAAAATAATGAATCCGCAAACCTTCCCTGTAGGCCAGATCGAGGGCAATCGGCATGCCCTGTCCATCGAGGACCCGGCCACGGGCAATTCTGTCCAGCCATTGTTCCCGACCAATGGCGCTGAAATGCTCGCACAGGCAATCGACAACGGTCTGCCACGGGCCAGGTGGCAAGTACAGCGTACTGGCCTGGCTGTGTGCCGCGGAAAAAGAAGAAGTGGACATACGGAAGCTCTAACCCTCAGTGCAGAGCGGCATTATCCAACAGCATGGGCAATGCACCTAGAGGAGATTCCTCAAGCCGGGATCTGCGTGCGCGCCGCCGCTTCGGTGTATTCCTTGAGCCAGCGCAATACATCGACCGCCTCCCAGCGAGCGGGGTCATAGAGGGCGTACAACAACCCCTGATAACCCACGACATCGAGTTGCCGGTGATAACCCGCGCGTTGAAACAAGGCTTCGATTTCTGCGAAACAGGTATTGAAATGCGTTTTGTTGAAGGGTGTCTTGCCCTCGGTCACCAGACCATCCAGACGCAACTCAAGAACGGCTTCACTCACGACGTCTGCGGACATCCGGTTCACGCTGTTCTTCAACTGTTCGACATTGACCACGACTCATCCCTCTCACGCCCGGGCTTGTCTACTCACTGCCGAAAATCAGCAGCGGCAACACAGGCACACGAATAACTGTATGCGCATACAGTATCCGATCAAGACAGGATAAGCCAAGGGGATCAATCGCAAAGTTCGACAGGCGGGAAACACCGCCAGCGCAAAAACCGCTCAACCCAGGAACGCCACCACCTCATCGGCACTGAACGGCCAGCCCAGCTCAGCGCCGGTGTCGACCCGTCGCAACACCGGAATACGCAGGCTGTAGGCGGCGAACCAGCTTTCATCGTCGGCGATGTCCACCAGTTCCACCAGCAGACCGCGCTCGACAAACTCCATCAACATGGCTTCGGCTACTTCACAGAGATGGCATCCAAGGGTGCCGAACAGCTGACATTCGGGAAGCATGAGCGCTCAACCAGAAAATGAAGTGACCATTCTAGGCCTGCTCCGAAAAACCGTCGAGCCATTGAGTCGCCTGCCTGATGCCACCGACGATGATGAGACCTGTGTCAGTCCTGGCTCACGGCGCCGATCTTGTGGATCGACAGGTCCGCGCCGTAATACTCCTGCTCCTGACTCAGGCGCAATCCATGCAGAGCCTTGATCACGCCATACACGGCGAACCCGCCGGCCAGTGCCACGGTGACGCCCAGTGCCGTGCCGATCAACTGGCTGATCAGGCTGACCCCGCCCAGCCCGCCCAAAGCGCTCTGGCCGAAAATGCCGCAGGCAATACCACCCCACACGCCGCACAAGCCATGCAGCGGCCAGACACCCAATACATCGTCGATGCGCCATTTGACCTGAGCGGCGGTAAAGCACCAGACAAACAACGCCCCCGCGACAGCGCCGGTCACCAGCGCCCCCACCGGATGCATCAGGTCGGAACCGGCGCAGATCGCCACCAGTCCCGCCAACGGGCCGTTGTGCAGAAAGCCGGGGTCGTTGCGCCCGACGATCAGCGCGGCCACCGTACCGCCCACCATGGCCATCAATGAGTTCACTGCCACCAGTCCACTGACACCTTGCAGGGTTTGCGCGCTCATGACGTTGAAGCCGAACCAGCCAACAATCAGGATCCACGAGCCCAACGCCAGAAACGGGATGCTCGAAGGCGCGAACGCCACCAGCCGACCGTCGCGATAGCGGCCATTGCGCGGCCCGAGCAACAACACCGCCGCCAGTGCCAGCCAACCGCCCATGGCATGCACCACCACCGAACCTGCGAAATCATGGAAACCGGCGCCAAAACGCTCCAGCAGCCAGGCTTGCAAACCCAGGTTGCCGTTCCAGACCATGCCTTCGAAGAACGGATAGATGAACGCGACAATCAACGCGGTTGCACACAGTTGCGGGACAAACCGGGCGCGCTCGGCGACGCCTCCGGAAATGATCGCGGGGATAGCCGCGGCAAAGGTCAGCAGGAAGAAAAACTTCACCAGTCCATAACCATGGTCGGCATTGAGCACGGCCGCCGGTTGCATGAACGTCACGCCATAAGAAATCCAATAGCCTATAAAGAAGTAGGCCAGTGTCGATACCGCGAAGTCGCTGAGGATTTTCGACAAGGCGTTGACCTGGTTTTTCTGTCGCACGGTTCCGACTTCGAGAAAGGCGAAACCGGCGTGCATGGCCAGAACCATGACCGCACCGATCAGAATGAACAGCGTGTTGGAGCTATGGACCAGGGTGTCCACGGCGCTTTGCAGATTTTCCATGGGAGGGGCAGACCTTATGGCAGAAAAAAGCACCAAAGCAGTTCGCGATGACCACCCATGCACCAAGTTGCGGCCTCGAAGCATCAGGAGACTGATCTCGTTGAACCGCCTTGGTGCACAGGCACCGTCCGGGAAAAACGTGACCCGGACGTTTGCGCGAGTTTTTGATTGTTGGTCCTACGGTTTTACTGAAATCATGCCCGGCTATAGCGCAATGGTGCGGACCGGCGCACCACGACACAGCAAAAGTTGTACCAGTCATTTGTACTGAACCTTCGCCAAAGGCTCATACTCGAACGCATCAGAAAGCCACTTATGGAGATCCACCATGGCCCGCATCCAGGCAAAGACTGCTCAAGAAATCCTGATGAACGATTTTCAGACACTGGTCAGTGACACCGAACGGTTGCTGGAGCACACCGCGACCCTGGCCGGCGACCAGGCCGACGAGTTGCGCGAGCAGATTCACGACAGTCTCTTGCGTGCCCGTGAAACCCTGAAGCTGACCGAAGATTCCCTGCGCGAACGCGGCAAGGCGGCTGTCACCGCCACCGAAGACTATGTCCAGGCCAACCCTTGGCAATCGGTCGGGATCGCGGCCGGCGTGGGTTTCCTGATCGGCCTGCTGGCCAGCCGGCGCTGATATGTCGATCGGTGAATCCGACCCGTCTGCGACGGGAACAAGCTCCTCATCGCGGCGCCTGGGTGCTGCCTTCCTGGGGTTGCTGCACAGCCATGTCGAACTGTTCGGCATCGAGTTGCAGGAACAGAAAGCCCGCACCGTCAGTCTGTTGCTGTTTGCCGGTCTGGCGCTGGTGTTTGCGTTGCTGCTGCTGGTAGGGCTGTCGACGCTGGTGCTGATCGTGTTCTGGGACACCTATCGCCTGACCGCCATCATCGGGCTCTGCGTGTTCTATACCCTCGCCGCCATATTCTGCGCGATGCGTTTGAGGGCAGCGATTTTCGATGAGTCTTCGCCCTTCCACGGTACGCTGGAAGAGCTGGCCAACGATCGGGAGCGCCTGCTGCCATGAACCTGCCTGAATTGCCACGCAACAGCTCACGCACGGAAATGCGCAAGGCGCTGATTCGCCTGCGCATGGAAATGCACCGCCAGGAAATCCGCCACGAATCCGCGCAACTGCTGCAACCGTTGCGGCGGGTGCGCGGGATGACGCAGAACCTGCAGGACGGTTTCGGCATCAAACACGCTCCACTCTGGGGCGTGGCCGCCGTCACCTTGCTGGGCTTTCTGACCGGCAAGGGCGCAAAGAACGGTGGCGGCCTCAGCAGCCTGACCCGGCTGATCCGTCTCGGCACCACACTGGGGCCGCTGATCAAACTGATCATGCAGGGGTCTTCGCGCAAAGACTGATCAGTTTCCTTCTGGCTACGCTCTAGCAGTGTCGACGGGATGCCCCCTCTATCGAGGGGGCAATCCTGTGCGCCTATCCGGTCAATTGCTCCCCTCCGTAAAAAGTTCTTGCAAGGAGGCCTCGATATCGACGCCGCCGGGTTGTAGTTCCGCTTGCAGGTCATGACGCGAAACGGGAAGCTAGGCCATCAGTCACCTGACGGAGAGTCCCGCCTTGGATTGGCACACCCTGCTTACCCGCGAACGCCTCGGAAAGCCTCTGCACAGCCCTGAAGAACTCGGCCGCAGCCCTTTTCACAAAGACCACGACCGCATCATTTTCTCGGGGGCTTTCCGCCGCCTCGGGCGCAAGACCCAGGTCCATCCGGTGTCCAGCAATGATCACATTCATACGCGCCTGACCCACTCGCTGGAAGTCAGTTGCGTGGGGCGCTCGCTGGGCATGCGGGTCGGCGAAACCATCCGCAACGCCCTGCCCGACTGGTGCGAACCCAGCGACCTGGGAATGGTGGTGCAATCGGCCTGCCTGGCACACGACATCGGCAACCCGCCTTTCGGCCATTCCGGTGAAGACGCGATCCGGCACTGGTTCCAGCAAGCCGCCGGCCGTGGCTGGCTGGATGCGATGAGTGAAGCCGAGCGCAATGACTTCCTGAATTTCGAAGGCAACGCCCAGGGCTTTCGGGTACTCACTCAACTGGAGTATCACCAGTTCGACGGCGGCACCCGACTGACCTATGCAACCCTGGGCACCTACCTGAAGTATCCATGGACGGCCAGGCACGCCGATTCGCTGGGCTACAAGAAACACAAGTTCGGCTGTTATCAGAGCGAGCTGCCGCTATTGGAGCAGATCGCCCATAAACTCGGCCTGCCACAACTTGAAGAGCAACGCTGGGCGCGGCATCCGCTGGTGTACCTGATGGAGGCCGCCGACGACATCTGCTATGCGCTGATCGACCTGGAAGACGGCCTGGAAATGGAGTTGCTGGAATACGCCGAAGTCGAGTCCCTGCTGCTGGACCTGGTGGGCGACGACTTGCCGGAGACCTACCGCCAGCTCGGTCCCGGCGATTCGCGCCGACGCAAACTGGCGATCCTGCGCGGCAAGGCCATCGAACACTTGACCAATGCCGCGGCCCGCGCTTTCGTCGAGCAACAGGACGCACTGCTGGCCGGCACATTGCCCGGCGACCTGGTGGAGCACATGCACGGGCCCGCCAAGCGTTGCGTGCTGAACGCCAAGGACATGGCCCGCAAGAAAATCTTCCAGGACAAGCGCAAGACCCTGCACGAGATCGGCGCCTACACCACGCTGGAAATCCTCCTCAACGCCTTTTGCGGCGCAGCACTGGAGCAGCACAACGGTCGGACCCCGTCATTCAAAAGCCGCCGCATCCTTGATCTGCTGGGTAACAATGCACCCGATCCTCACGGCCCCTTGCACACGTCGTTTTTGCGCATGATTGATTTCATCGCCGGCATGACCGACAGCTATGCCAGTGACATGGCCCTGGAAATGACCGGACGTGCCAGCCACTGAGGTGCTTCGTTTGATCAGCCATTACGGCGTTCGTTATGGCTGATCCCCCTTCAACCTCCAACAGCACTCAAGTCTCGTCGAATCGCCCTACAACACATGGCGAGCGGACTGATCGCTTGTCCGACACTCTCGCGAAACAATCACCCTCCCTTCTGTTCGACAGATGAAGTGCGCACCATGGCCGAAGACGATCTACGCATCCTCGTGGTGGAGGACCACCCCTTCCAACTGATAGCCACTCAATACCTGCTGGAAAGTTATGGCTTCACCCGACTGACTACCGCCGACAGCGCCAAAAGCGCCATGCAGCACATGCTCGGGGTCGACCGGCCGTTCGACATCCTTTTATGCGATCAATGCCTGCCCGAGCTGACAGGGCTCGATCTGGTCCGGTTCGCCAGTCAGCAAGGACTGATAAGACAGGCGATCATACTGAGCAGCTTGACGACGTCTGAACTGGATGAACTTGTAAAAACGGCCACTGAACACGGGCTGCCATTATTGGGTTACTTGATAAAACCCCTGAAACAATCTGAATTTATAAACCTGTTGACCCTGGCACCAACATCAACAAAAAAGCACATATAAAAACCGACAAATGCACAGCGTAAAACTTACAGACAACTTCTTTAAAAAGTTCTCCAGACCGCCGCCCCCCCCAGACTTCCTAATAAGAAACCTAGTTAATACGTAGTCCAATTCCTTTTAATTTGTAGGATTTCTCCTATATTGCTGCTACAGCCCGGTCCGTTCATGCGTCCCTTCAAGTATCTGAGCTAAGGTGCGCGCTTTATTTGAGCTCGCATGGGACTTGATTATGAACTCCGTTTTTATTGTCGACGATCACCCGGTTATCCGCCTTGCCGTTCGAATGTTACTGGAACACGAAGGTTACAAAGTCGTCGGCGAAACTGACAATGGGGTCGACGCCATGCAGATGGTTCGCGAATGCATGCCGGACCTGGTCATTCTCGACATCAGCATTCCAAAGCTGGATGGCCTGGAAGTCCTGTCCCGGTTCAACGCAATGAGTAATCCGCCTAAAACACTGGTACTGACCGCACAATGCCCGACACTCTTCGGTATTCGTTGCATGCAATCCGGAGCCTCGGGTTATGTCTGCAAACAAGAGGACATCAGTGAACTGGTAAGTTCTATAAAAGCAGTATTTTCAGGTTACAACTATTTCCCGAGTGAAGCCTTGAACCCCATCCATGGAGATGAAACACGCTGCATCGAATTGGAACTGTTCAAGTCTGTAAACGACCGGGAACTGATGGTCCTGCAACTTTTCGCCCAAGGTCGCACAAACAAGGAAATCGCCAAGGGCATGTTTCTGAGCAACAAGACCGTAAGTACCTACAAAAAGCGCCTCATGCAGAAACTCAAAGCCAAATCCCTGGTTGAACTGATCGAGATGGCAAAACGTAACGCACTCGTGTGAGAACCTGGATGCCCAGCCGTGTGAAGGTCTATCTGATTCAAGTGACCGCAGGTCTATGCGTGAGCACCTCGTTGTTCGGAGCACCGGGCAATGAACATTACGCACTGCTCAGCCGCTCGAAGGTCGGGGCGCTGGAGATTCGACTGGATGAATCCCAGCAACATTGGATAAACAATAAAAATCAACTGACGCTCGGCACGTCGGCCCCGGACTATCCCCCTTTCGACCTGACCACCAGTGGCCAGGACTATGAAGGCTTTACCGCCGATTACGCTGGCCTCCTGGAAAAAGCAACCGGGTTGCCCGTCAAGGTTCAGCGATTCGAATCCCGAGGGGCCGCGATCGCCGCGCTGCAGAACGGCGATGTTGATCTGCTTGGCACCGCCAATGGATTCGAAGCAGGCATTGCCGAGATTGCCCTGTCCATACCCTATGCCGTCGACCAACCCGTATTGGTGACCCGCGAAGGGGAAACCCGATCCCTCACCGATGGCCTGGCCGGATTGCGCCTGAGCATGGTGTATCACTATTTGCCGCTGGCGGAAGTCAAGGCGTTGTACCCAAAGGCGATCATCACGTCCTATCCGTCCTACCAGAATGCGATCAATGCCGTTGCCTTCGATCAGGCGGATGTGTTTCTCGGCGACACGATTTCAACTCACTACATGATCAACAAGGGGTACTTGAACAACATCCGGATGGCCAACTTCGGCAAACATGAAGCCCATGGCTTCAGCTTTGCCGTCAACAGGAACACCCCCGAGCTGCTCGGCATCATCAACGCAATGATCAGGGCCGTCCCCTCCAGTGAGCGAGAAAACATCGCCAAACGCTGGAGCGCCGGAAGCGACATTCTGCTGACCGATCAAAAGCTGCAACTCACTGACCGGGAAGAACGCTGGCTGGCACATCACCCGATTGTGCGCGTCGTCGTCAACGAAGCCTTTGCTCCACTGACATTTTTCGATAGCAATGACAACTTTCGCGGGGTCAGCGCGGATTTGCTTGAGCTGATCAGGCTGCGCACCGGCTTGCGCTTTGACATCCAGCGCAGTCGAAACGATGACGAGATGATCAAACAGATCAAAAACAACCAGGCCGATGTGATCGCCGCGATGCTCCCCAGCGCCAAACGTCAGTCCCAGCTGAACTTTACCCGCCCCTTTCTGGAAAATTCCTACGTCCTGCTGACCCGCAAAGCCGCCGACAGTCCGACCAACCTCGAGCAGTTGCAGGACAAGCGCCTGGCCATTGCCCGCGGCAATCCACTCAAGGATTACCTGCGCAGAGAGTTTCCCCGGATCAAGCTGATCGAAACCCCGGACACCTTCAGCGCCGTAGAGATGCTCGCCGAAGGTCAGGCCGAGGGCGTGGTGAACTCACTGGTCATTGCCAATTACTTCATTTCGTCGCGGCTGTTCGAACACACCTTGCAAATCAGCACCACCATCGGCACCGAGCAGGCAGCGTTCTCCCTGGCCACTGCACGGGACGCCAAAGAGCTGAACGCCATTCTGAACAAGGCGCTGCTGAGCATCTCTCCGGAGGAACTGGGCATCATCAACAGTCGCTGGCGCGGCTATTCGGCGTCCTCGCAAAGCACCTGGCGCAACTATCAAAGGCTGTTCTACCAAATCGTCATCGGCGCCGGTGCGCTATTGCTGATTTCCATTGCCTGGAACGACTACATGCGACGCCAGATCAAGCAGCGCAAGGCCGCCGAGCGTGCATTGAACGATCAGCTCGAGTTCATGCGATCGCTGGTCAATGGCACGCCCCATCCGATCTACGTACGTGATCGCCAGGGGCTGCTGCAAAGTTGCAACGACAGTTACCTGCAAGCGTTCTGCGCCAGGCGCGAAGATATCATCGGCAAAAGCGTCATGCAGGGGCCGATGAGCAATGTCTTCGAAGCCCGGGAGTACCAGGCTGACTACCAGCGCGTGGTGACCGAGGGCAGACCGTTGATCGTCGATCGCGAACTGCACATAGGTGGCCGGCGGCTGACGATCTATCACTGGATTCTTCCCTACCGCGATTCCAGCGCGAAAGTGCAAGGCATTATCGGTGGCTGGATCGACATCAGCGAACGCCGGCAACTGCTCGATGATCTGCGTTGCGCGAAAGAACACGCCGATAACGCCAACCGGGCCAAAAGCACGTTTCTGGCCACGATGAGCCATGAGATCCGCACACCGATGAATGCAATCATCGGCATGCTTGAACTGACACTCAAGCGTCTTGATCATCGGCACCCGGAGCGTCAGGCCATCGATGTCGCGTACAACTCGGCGAAAGGGTTGCTGGAACTGATTGGCGACATCCTCGACATTGCCAGAATCGAATCCGGGCGCTTGAGCCTGAGTCCGGAGCGCGTTAATCCGGGTGAACTCGTGGCCTCGGTCGTACGGATTTTCGATGGCCTTGCCCGACAGAAGGAACTCGAACTGAAGCTGGAGTTTTCTTCGGCCCACCCGACCTTCGATGTGTTGCTGGACCCTTTGCGCTTCAAGCAGGTGCTGTCCAACCTGATCAGCAATGCCATCAAGTTTACCGAGCAAGGCCAGGTCCGGGTCATTGTCGACCTGCACCCGGCAATGCAGCCAGATCGTGTGCAAATGCGGGTGCAGGTTCACGACAGTGGCATCGGGATCAGCGAACAGGATCAATACCGGCTGTTCGAGCCCTTCGCCCAGGCCGACAACGCCACTCAGTCGACCAGGGGGGGCGCAGGGCTGGGGCTGGTCATCAGCCGCAATCTCTGCGAGATGATGGGCGGCAGTCTGCAACTGCGCAGCGAACCGGGTGTCGGCACACAAGTGGAGGTATTGCTGCACCTGGCAACGTTACCGCTGCAACAATCCGCCCAGGTGGCCGAGGCGCAAATTGTCGTCGCCACAACCCCGTTGAATGTTCTGGTGGTCGACGATCACTCGGCCAATCGTTTGCTCACCTGCCAGCAACTGGAGTTTCTAGGCCATCATTTTACCGTCGCGGCCGATGGCCGGGAGGGATTGGAGGCATGGACAGACCAACCGTTTGATCTGGTGATCGCCGATTGCAACATGCCGGTCATGAACGGATACGAGCTGGCCCGTGCCATTCGCCAGCATGAAAGCCAAAACCATCGCCCTCCCTGCACTGTGCTCGGCTTTACCGCCAACGCCCAGCCGGAAGAAATACAACGCTGCAAACAGGCCGGAATGGATGACTGCCTGTTCAAACCCCTTAGCCTCGGAGCCTTGAGCCAGTGGATGGAAAACATTGAACCCACCCATGCAGCCCCGCCGTTCAGCCTGCACGGGTTGAAACTGCTGACCGGGGGAAACCCCCAGTTGAACCGCAGATTGCTCAACGAGTTGGTCAACAGCAACCGCCAGGATCTGCAGACGCTGCTGTCGCTATCCAGCTCCGGGGATACGCAGGCGCTGCAGGACATTGCCCACAAAATCAAAGGCGCAGCCCGGATAGTGCAAGCCTCCCCCCTGATCGACCGCTGCGAGGCGCTCGAAGCCGCCTGCCATGGGGAGGTCGATCGCGAAAAAGTGGCCGGATGCTGCCAATCCTTGGAGCGCGCCATGCTTGAGCTGGAGGACGCGTTACTCCGTCAGATCAAGCATTACGACGAAGGCAAAATGACAGAGCCTTAACTATGCTTGGACCCTCGGCAGTGTGTTGACCCTCATGGAGAAACCCGCAATGCCTGACCCACTGCGCACGGATCCACGCCGGTTTCCACTGCATGTCCATATCAGCGTGATGTTCACCTTTCTGTTGTTGCTGACCGGGGTGCTGCTGGGTCTTTTCAACTACCGGCAAACGACCCAGATCATACTGTCCAGCAGTGAAAAACTCTTCAACCGTATCGAGCAGGATGTCCGGCTGGACCTGCACGCCACCTATGAACCCATTCGCCACCTGTTGAGCCTGCTGGCACTCAATCCGGCGGGCCAGTCCGCTGATCTGGAACACCGCCTGGCGCTGCTCGAACCGTTCAGCCAGTCACTCGAGGACAACCCCGATCTGGCGTCGCTGTACCTGGGCTACGACAACGGCGACTTTTTCATGGTCCGCCCGCTGCATGCCCCAGAGGTCAAAGCCCTGGTCAAGGCTCCGGACACGGCGGCATACCAGGTCTGGAGCATTGAGCACGACAGCAGCGGCCAGGCTCGTTCCCAGTCTTTGTTTTTCGACCGGAACCTGGCCCTCGTCAGCCGCCAGGACAACCTGAACGACACCTACGACCCTCGCAGCCGTGCCTGGTTTACCAGTGCCCGTAGCGACAATGACCAGATCACGACCGAACCCTATGTCTTTTTTTCTACCCATGACATTGGCACGACACTGGCACGACGCAGTGGCGACAAGGCAATCATGGCCGCCGACCTGACCCTGGCCGAACTCAGCGCGACCCTGGCCAAGCACGTCGTGACCCCCCATACCGAAATCGTGCTGTTCGATGCCGAAGGCAATGCCATCGCCTACCCCGACAGCCGCAGGCTGATCATCGATGATCAGACATCCCGCCTGATCAAGGCCGCGGACCTGAGCCCCAGCCTGGGTGCGTTGCTCAACAACCCCTCTCAAGGCAGTCGCCTGGAGGCCAACGGCCGGCAGTGGATCGTGGCACGCAGCAGCATGCAGGAAGGCGGCCCCCAAGGCCTGCAACTGGCGCTGCTGGTACCGGAAGACGAGTTGCTCGTCGATGCTTACCGGATGCGCTGGCAAGGTGCGCTCATTACCCTGGCCACGCTGCTGTTATGCGTGCCACTGGGTTGGTTGACGTCAAGAATCCTGGTCAAACCCTTGCGTGCCCTGGTGCAGGAGGCCGATGCGATTCGCAGTTTCGATTTCAATTTTCCGCTTTCCCGTCGCTCGCCGGTGCTCGAAGTCGACCAACTGAGCGTATCGATGGCACGGATGAAGGACACGCTGGCGAGCTTCTTCCAGATCACTGACAGCCTCAGCGCCGAAACCCGTTTCGCCCCGCTGCTGGAACGGGTGTTGTTTGAAACCGTGAAAATAGGTCAGGCCCAGGCCGGCCTGATCTATCTGCGCGAAGGTGATGGCGGGTACATGGAACCCCACGGACTGGTCATCAATGACACCACCGAAAACCTGCAATCCTTCGACATCCGCGGACACTCACTGGAAAACCCGCAAAGCCCCCCATGGCTGCAGCAACTGGCAAAGGTCGACAACGTCGTCAGTAACCTGGGGTTCGAGCAAGCGGGCGATCTGCAGAAAGTCTTGCTCGCGCTGAAAAGTCCCCGGGTCCATCTGATCGGAATCCGCCTGCATAATCGTCACAACGAAACCGTGGGCCTGCTGGTGTTGCTATTGGCCGACAGCGGCGAGCAAAGCGATCTGGACAAACTGCGGCCGGACCGCATTGCGTTTCTCCAGGCAGTGTCCGGCGCGGCGGCCGTGTGTATTGAAAGCCAGCGCCTGCAAGCCCGGCAAAAACAGCTGCTGGACGCCTTCATTCAACTGCTGGCCGGTGCCATCGACGCCAAAAGCCCCTATACCGGCGGCCATTGCCAGCGCGTGCCGGAACTGACCCTGATGCTTGCCCGGGCGGCGGCAGCCAGCCAGGACCCCGCCTTCAGCGCCTATCGGCCGACCGACGATGAATGGGAGGCACTGCACATCGCTGCCTGGCTGCACGATTGCGGCAAGATCACCACGCCGGAATACGTCGTCGACAAAGCCACGAAGCTGGAAACCCTGACCGATCGCATCCACGAAATCCGCACTCGCTTCGAGGTACTCAAGCGCGATGCCTGGATCAGCTACTGGCAGGCCATTGCCCTGGGCGGTGACGAGCAAGCGCTGGCAGAACTGCGTGATGCCAGCCTCGCCGGGCTGGATGATGATTTCGCCTTCATTGCCCGTTGCAATCTGGGTGGCGAAGCCATGGCCGACGCTGATCTGCAACGCCTGCGCAGCGTGGCTGAACGCACCTGGACCCGGACCCTGGATGACCGGCTGGGCGTGTCCTGGGAAGAGAACCGGCGTCAGGCTCGAACGCCCGCCCCCACCCTGCCCGTCAGCGAACCCTTACTGGCGGACAAACCCGAGCACCTGTTCGAACGCAGCGAAAACGAGGTGATACCGCAAGACAACCCCTTGGGCTTCAAACTCGACGTTCCGCCCCACAAATACAATCGGGGTGAGCTGTACAACCTGAGCATTGTCCGGGGCACCCTGACCAGCGAGGAGCGTTATGTCATCAATAACCATATCGTTCAGACGATTCTGATGCTCAACCATCTGCCGTTCCCCGGGCACCTGCGCAGCGTCGCGGAAATAGCCGGCGGGCATCACGAAAAAATGGACGGCAGTGGTTATCCGAAACGCTTGAAGCGAGAAGACATGAGCCTGCCGGCGCGAATGATGGCGATTGCCGATATTTTCGAAGCGCTGACGGCCGCCGACCGCCCCTACAAAAAAGCCAAGACCCTGAGCGAGGCGCTGGGCATCATGGCGTTCATGTGCCGTGATGCCCACATCGACCCGGAACTGTTCGGGCTGTTCATCAAGGCACAGATCTATTTGCAGTACGCCAGGCGCTTCCTCGACCCTGCGCAGATCGATGCGGTGGACGCATCGGGCCTGCTGGCCAAGGCGGGCCTGGCGTCTTGATCAGCAGTCGGTCAGGCGCAGGAAAATCGCCGCCAGTTGCTCGATACCGACCTGGTCCTGCGGGGTAAACCGCGCCAGTTTCGGGCTGTCGAGGTCGAGCACGCCGATCAATCGGCCGTCCTTGACCAAAGGCACCACCAGTTCGCTGTTCGAGGCGCTGTCACAGGCAATGTGACCAGGAAACGCGTGCACATCTTCGACCAACTGGGTCTGCAAGGTAGCGGCTGCCGTTCCGCAGACGCCACGCCCGAACGGAATCCGCACGCAAGCGATCTGCCCCTGAAACGGGCCCAGCACCAGCTCCTCATGGCGGTTGAGGTAGAAACCGGCCCAGTTCAAGTCATCGAGCTGATTGAACAGAAACGCCGAGAACTGCGCGGCATTGGCGATGAAATCCCGTTCGTCCGCCAGCAATGACTCCAACTGCGCGTGCAGCATGCCGTAGCCTTCGAGGCCCTGGCCGCTCTTTTGTAAATCGATCATGCCTTGTGCTCCAACAGTTTCAGCCCGACCCAGTAACGGGCAAATTGATAAGCGCAACGTCCATTGCGATTGCCTCTGCCGGTGGCCCAGCGTACCGCCAGGATGTCCAGCTCTTCGCTGCGCTGCCATGCCAGTCCGGCCTTGCCGGCCAACTGGCCGATCCAGTGCTCGACAACGTTGAGGAAGTGTTCCTGGGTAAACGGATAGAACGATAGCCACAGGCCGAAGCGGTCCGACAGCGCGATCTTGTCTTCCACCGCCTCGCTCGGATGCAACTCGCCGTCGACCCGCTTCCAGTTCTCGTTGTCACTTTCCTTTTCCGGCACCAGGTGGCGACGGTTCGACGTGGCGTACAGCAAGACGTTGTCCGGCGCCTGTTCCAGCGAGCCATCGAGTACGCTTTTGAGCACTCGGTAATCGCCCTCGCCCGACTCGAACGAAAGGTCATCACAAAACAGCACGAAACGCTGGGGCAGTTTGCCGATCTGTTCGACCACGCGCGGCAGATCTGCCAGGTGATCGCGCTCAATCTCGATCAGACGCAAACCGGCTTGAGCGTGCTCGGCCAACAAGGCACGCACCAGCGACGACTTGCCGGTGCCGCGCGAGCCCCAGAGCAAGGCGTGGTTGGCGGGCATGCCATCGAGGAACTGTTGGGTGTTGCGCCCCAGTTGCTCAACTTGCCGGTCGACGCCGATCAGGTCCGACAGGCGCATGTCGAGGCTGACCTGCAGCGGCATCAGATAACCGCCGCGAGACTCACGCTGCCAGCGCGCGGCCAGGCATTGCGTCCAGTCGATGGCTGGCCGGGGTGCCGGCAGCAACGGCTCGATACGGGCCAGAACGGCATCGGCGCGTTCAAGAAAAGCATTCAATCGGGAATCCACGACTTCTCCTCGGGCACGTTCACAGTAATGATGGTGATACAGCGACGAAACACAGCGTCACACAAGCGGCTGCCCCCGCGGTACAGGCCTCGCGAGAGCATCAACAGGCAGGCATGATCGACTATGCTTGAGCAGCGAAAGGAAACGGAAGTGGTTCACCCCCCCATGGACATCAAATTCACCAACCGGCTGTCATTCAAGCAAGCCCGGCTGACCGTGCTGGTCGGTTTCATTCTGGGCACGCTGCTCAGCCTGCTGCAAATAGGCATCGATTATGCCAGTGAAGACGCCTCCATCAATCGTGAAATCCTTTCATTACTGGAAATCAGCCACAACCCGGCCTCGCGAATCGCCTACAACATCGACGCCGAACTCGCCAAGGAACTGACCCAGGGCCTGCTGCGCTCGCCGGCGATCATCGGCGCGAAACTGACCGACAACAACGGCACCGTACTGGCGAACTCCAAGCGACCCGAGGTGCAAAACGGCTACCGGATGCTCAGTGACTTCCTGTTCGGTGCCAGCCGACAGTTCGAAGACCGGCTTTACCTGGATCATCTACCCAGCGAATCCCTGGGTACGCTACGGCTGAAGGTCGATACTTACGCCTTTGGCAACCGGTTCCTGCGCCGGGCCGAAGTGACGCTGATCAATGGCTTCGCCCGCAGCCTGCTGCTGTCCGGCATCCTGCTGGCGCTGTTCTATGTGATGCTGACCAAACCCCTGGTGCGGGTGATCCGTGAGCTCAGCGGTCGCGACCCGGGCAACACCGAGCCGACGTCACTGGAGTGTCCCGTCGGGCACGCCAACGATGAGATCGGTGTACTGGTCAAGGTTGCCAACCAGCAATTCAAAAACATCGCCACCGAAATCCGGCAGCGGCGCAACGCGGAAAACCGCCTGACCGAATATCTTGGCCAACTGGAAAACATCGTCTCGGCCCGCACCGCCGAACTCAAGGCGATCAACGCCCGGCTGAGCCAATCCAACGAGGAACTGGAAGCCGCGCGCAGTACCGCCCTCGACATGGCCGAAGCCCGCTCGGTGTTCCTGGCCAACATGAGCCATGAAATCCGCACGCCCCTCAATGGCTTGCTCGGGATGATCGCGCTGTCCCTCGACGGACCGCTGAATGCCGAACAACAGCAACAGCTGTCGATCGCCCATGACTCGGGCAAGGTACTGGTGGAACTGCTCAACGATATCCTCGATTTGTCGAAGTTCGATGCCGGTCAACTCGAACTCGAACACATCCCTTTCGACCTCGGTTCGCTGATCGAGGACACCGCCAACCTGTTGTCGCAAAACGCCGCCCCCAGCGTCGAACTGACCTGCCTGATCGATCCGCATTTCCCGGCACTGGTGCTCGGCGATCCGACCCGGGTGCGGCAGATCGTCAGTAACCTGCTGTCCAACGCCCTCAAGTTCACCCGTTTCGGGCGTGTCGACGTACGCCTGTCGACATTCGGGGACGGCGTCAGAATAGAAGTGTGCGACACCGGCATCGGCATCCCTCAGGAAGCCCAGGCCAGGATCTTCCAGCCTTTCACCCAGGCCGGTGCCGGTATTACCCGCCAATTTGGCGGCACCGGGCTGGGCCTGGCACTGACCTACAACCTTTGCGAAGCCATGCAAGGGCGCCTGACGATCAGCTCCGAAGCGGGTTTTGGCAGTCAGTTCTGCGCGGATCTGCCATTACCCAGCCATACCCGCGCAATGCCTGCTGTTGCGCTCAATGGCAAAGTCGTCGCCATCACGGCCGCCAGCAGCGGGCTGGGCGAACTGCTGAACAGCCTGTTGCCTGGCTGGGGGCTGGACTATGAACGGCGCTCCATGGATGACTCACTGCTTGGCCTGGCGGCCGACGTGCTCATCACCGACTGCCCCGAATGCCTGTTCAATTTGCGCCCGGCCCTCAGCGCGCCGATCCTGCTGATCACCGCGTATGGCAATTTCATGCCCAGCGAAGAGGTAAACGCCCTCGCCCCCTTGCAACAACAGGCACGCCCCCTGGCCCGCAATACGCTCTATCAGTGCTTGCGGCGGATCCTGCAACCGGAAATCCACCCGATCAACGATGTCCGGCTCGAAACGCAGAGCCCGCTACGCCGCGGACGCGTGTTGCTGGTGGAAGACAATCCGGTGAACCAACTAGTGGCCAAGGGCATGCTCGGCAAACTCGGCTGCGAGGTGACCACCGCGGCCCATGGTGCCGAGGCCCTGGATCAACTCGAACAACGGGAGTTCGACCTGGTGCTGATGGACTGCAACATGCCAGTGATGGACGGCTATGAGGCCAGCCGGCAAATCCGCCGCAGCGGACGCTGGCCCCAACTGCCCATCGTCGCCCTGACGGCCAACGCCATGTCGGAGGAGCGCGAACGCTGTCGTGCGGCGGGCATGAGCGACTACCTGGCCAAACCCTTCCGGCGCGAAGAACTGGCCGCCCTGCTGGACTTGTGGATCCCCGCTACGACAGCGCCCTGATCTGTCCCAACAGGTGGTCGAGACCCTCGCGCAAGTCGTTGAGACGATTCAGGTCGACCCCACTGTCGCACAACAGGCGCGCCTTGAGTGGCCCGACCTGATCGCGCAAGGCCGTTCCGGCTGGCGACAGGCTCAGGTGCACTTCACGCTCATCGCGCGCCGAACGCTGACGCTGCACCAGTTGCAGTTGTTCGAGGCGCTTGAGCAAGGGGGTCAGCGTGCCGGAATCCAGGGCCAGACGCTCACCCAATGCCTTCACGGTCGGTTGCTCGGGGGCTGCTTCCTGCCACTCCCACAGCACCAGCATCGCCAGGTACTGAGGGTAAGTCAGGCCCAACTGATCGAGCATTGGCTTGTAGGCGCGAATGACTGCACGGGAAGCTGCGTACAGCTTGAAACACAGCTGGCTGTCGAGCTTCAGGGAATCGACGGACAAGGTGTTCATTTGAGCAGGGCTTCGATCTCGCGGGTCAGGTCCTGCGGCTTGGTCGCCGGGGCGAAGCGCTTGACCAGTTGCCCGTCCTTGCCGATCAGGAACTTGGTGAAGTTCCACTTGATGCCCTGGGAACCCAGCACACCCGGAGCGCGCTTTTTCAACTGCACGAACAAGGGATGGGCGCCGGCGCCGTTGACTTCGATCTTTTTGAACAGCGGGAAGCTAACACCGAAGTTCAGCTCGCAGAATTCGGAGATCGCCCCTTCATTGCCCGGCTCTTGCTTGCCGAACTGGTTGCAGGGAAAACCGAGCACTACCAGGCCCTGGTCCTTGTAGGTCTGCCACAACTCTTCCAGGCCTTTGTATTGCGGCGTGAAACCGCACTTGCTGGCCGTGTTGACCACCAGCACAGCCTTGCCGGCGAAATCCGCCAGGGTCTTTTGCTCTCCCTTGATCGTGGTGCAAGGGATGCTCAGCAGGTTGTCGCTCATGTTTGAGGTTCCGAGTGAATGCCAGAGACAACAAAATAGCGAGCAATTGAATTGTGTGCAATCTATTAATCCAGTCAGGCCAGCTATCCGGCACGTAACCCTGTAGGAGCTGGGGG